>VAZM01000137.1 GCA_005883135.1 Alphaproteobacteria bacterium | reverse complement strand
GCGCTGCGGCGACGGCCCCAGAAAGAGTGGTGTAGTACGGCACTTTATGCAAGAGGGCGGCGCGCCGCAGCGAGCGGCTGTCGGCCAGGGCGGTCGCCCCTTCGGTGGTGTTGAAAACCAGCTGAACCTCGCCGTTTGCGATGGCATCGACGATATGGGGACGGCCTTCCAGTACCTTATTGATCCGCCCGGCCGGCAGCCCCTGCTGGGCGAGATAGCGCTGGGTGCCCGATGTGGCGATGATGCGGAACCCCAGCGAGACCAGAAGGCGAACGGCCTCCAGAACGCGGGGTTTGTCGGCGTCCCGGACCGAGACGAAGACGGTGCCGGCCCGCGGTAGCCGGGAGCCCCCGCCGATCTGGCTCTTGGCAAAGGCGATGGCGAAGTTGCGGTCGATCCACCGTATCGACGCCGGGAAAGCGGGCGAAGGGAAAGACCGCCTCCTTTACCCCGATATGGTCGAATGCCGCGGGCTTGAGGGCGAAGCTCGCCAACGTCTCCCCGGCCATGATCCGGGCGGCGATCTTGGCCACCGGAACGCCGATCACCTTGGCGACGAAGGGCACCGTGCGTGAGGCCCGCGGATTGACCTCGAGCACGTAAATGTCGCCGTCCTTGATGGCGTATTGCACGTTCATCAGGCCGCCGACCTTGAGCGCGAGCGCTAGCGCTCGCGTTTGCCGCTCGATTTCGGCAATGGCGGCCTTGCTGAGCGAATGCGGCGGCAGCGCGCAGGCGCTGTCGCCCGAATGGATGCCCGCCTCTTCGATGTGCTCCATGATGCCCACGACGGTCGTGTCCTTGCCGTCGGCGAGGCAGTCGACGTCGACTTCGATCGCGTCGGAGAGATATCGGTCGATCAGCAGCGGACGCTTGGACGAGACCACGAGCTCGGAGGGGCGGTCGAGGTCGCCGGCGAGCCGCGCGATGTAGCGCTCGAGCTGCGCGGCGTCGGCGACGATCTCCATGGCGCGCCCGCCGAGCACGTAAGAGGGGCGGATCACGATGGGATAGCCGACTTCCTCGGCGATCGCGCGGGCCTGCTTAGGGCTGGTGGCGATGCCGCTGGTGGGCTGCCGCAGCTTGAGCTTGTGGAGGAGCTGCTTGAAACGATCGCGGTCCTCAGCCAGATCGATCATGTCGGGAGAGGTCCCGAGGATCGGAATTTTCGCTTGTTCCAGCGCCTCAGCGAGCTTGAGCGGCGTCTGGCCGCCGAACTGCACGATCACGCCACGCAAGTGTCCGCTGGAGCGCTCCGTCTCAATGATCTCGAGCACATCCTCGGCGGTCAGCGGTTCGAAGTAGAGCCGGTCGGAGGTATCGTAGTCGGTCGAGACGGTCTCTGGGTTGCAATTGACCATGATCGTTTCGTAGCCCGCCTCCTTGAGCGCGAAGGCGGCGTGGCAGCAGCAATAGTCGAATTCTATGCCTTGGCCGATGCGGTTTGGCCCGCCGCCCAGGATGACGATCTTGTTCTTGTCCGAGGGGGCAGCCTCGCACACCGGCGCTCCGGCAAAGGGCGCGGCATAGGTCGAGTACATGTAGGCGGTGGGCGAGGCGAACTCCGCGGCGCAACTGTCGATGCGCTTGAACACCGGCCGAACCCCGAGGGCGCGGCGCCGCTGTGTGACCGTCGCGGGTGCGACCCCGGTGAGGTAGCCGAGCCGCGCATCGGAAAAGCCCTTGGCCTTGAGCCGGCGCAGCGCGCCTGCGCTCGCCGGCAGGCCCTTGGCGCGGATCTCGGCCTCGGCATCGATCAGGCCGCGGATCTCGGCCAGGAACCACGGATCGATCTTGCAGGAGGCGTGGATGTCTTGGTCGGAAAATCCAAGCCGCATCGCCTGCGCCACCTTGAGGATGCGCTCAGGCGTTGGCGCGCCGAGCGCGGCGCGCACCGCGTTCTTGTCGTCGCCCTGGCCGAGTCCCTCGATCGCGATCTCGTCGAGCCCGGTGAAGCCGTTTTCGAGCGACCGCAGCGCCTTCTGCAGGCTCTCCTGAAACGTGCGGCCGATCGCCATCGCCTCGCCGACGGATTTCATCGACGTGGTCAGGATCGGCTCGGCGCCGGGAAACTTCTCGAACGCGAAGCGCGGGACCTTGGTGACCACGTAATCGATGGTCGGCTCGAACGAGGCGGGAGTAGCGCCGCCGGTGATATCATTGGCGATCTCGTCGAGCGTGTAGCCGACCGCGAGCTTGGCCGCGACCTTCGCGATGGGGAAGCCGGTCGCCTTCGAGGCGAGTGCGGAAGAGCGCGACACGCGCGGATTCATCTCGATGATCACCAGGCGCCCGTCCGCGGGATTGACCGCAAACTGCACGTTCGAGCCGCCGGTCTCCACGCCGATCTCGCGCAACACCGCAATCGAGGCGTCGCGCATGATCTGGTATTCCTTGTCGGTAAGCGTGAGCGCGGGCGCGATCGTGATCGAATCGCCGGTATGCACGCCCATCGGATCGAAATTCTCGATCGAGCAGATGATGATGCAGTTGTCGCGCTTGTCGCGCACCACCTCCATCTCGAACTCCTTCCAACCCAGCACCGACTCTTCGATCAGCACCTCGTTGGTGGGCGACGCGTCGATGCCGCGCTCGACGATGTCGATGAATTCGGCCTTGGTATAGGCGATGCCGCCCCCGGTTCCGCCGAGCGTGAAGGAGGGGCGGATGATGGCGGGGAGCCCAATCTCCTCGAGCGCCGCGAGCGCGTTGATCAGCGTCTTGACCTGCTTGGAGCGCGGCGTCTCGAGCCCGATGCGGTGCATCGCCTCGCGGAACAACTCGCGATCCTCGGCCTTGTCGATCGCCTGCGCGGTGGCGCCGATCATGGTGACGTCGAAGCGCGCCAGCACCCCCATCTTGTTGAGCGACAACGCCGTGTTGAGCGCGGTCTGCCCGCCCATGGTGGGCAAGAGAGCGAATCCGCCGGCAGCGACGTGGCGCTCCTTCTCGATGATCTTGGCGACGATCTCGGGCGTGATTGGCTCGACATAGGTGGCATCGGCGAGATCGGGATCGGTCATGATCGTCGCCGGATTGGAGTTGACCAGCACGACGCGATAGCCTTCGGCTTTGAGCGCCTTGACCGCCTGCGTCCCGGAATAGTCGAACTCACAGGCCTGCCCGATGACGATCGGCCCCGCGCCGATGATGAGGATCGAGGAGATGTCGGTCCGCTTGGGCATGTCGCTCGGCGTTGTCTGAGCCGCAGGCACAAAAAAAGGGCGCGCGTTCTGCGCGTCCTTCGAGCGGCGCAGAGGCTGCGTCCCCGCGCGCGGGCCGCTGTTTAGACCAGAACGGGCGGGGAGGGAAGGGCGGCGCCCGCTCGCTTAACAGCTTCCCACAGGCGGCGCCACCTCACACCGGCCGCGCGATGAAGGTCATACGCGCGGGATTGTGGCCGATATTGGCGCTGGCGCGGCGGGCGGAAAATCCACTGCCCGCAAGTTTGGCGGTCATCGCCGCCTCGTCATATCTCGTCAGTCCGAGCTGGGAGCGCAGCCGCCAGTAGTTGGAAAAGAGCGTGCGGGCGAACCCGACGAGCGTGGCGCCGAGGAAGCCGTTGGCCGCGCCAAAGCGAAGGAGTGCTGCCGCGTCGGTGAAGGCGGAGACATGCGGCGGGACGACGTCGCCAACGATGAGAACGCCGTTTTCGCGCAGGAGGCGGCGGAACGTCGCGAGCAGCGCATCGAGTGCATCGGGCGTGAGGTATTGCGCCACCGAATGCAGCACGACGGCGTCGAGCGAGCGCGCAGGCATCGTGGCGATGTCCTCGGGGGCACACACCTTGATCTTAGGATGATCGGCGAAGCGGCGCGCGAGCGCCGCGCGCACCTTGGGCGCGGCGTCGCACAGGATCAGCGCCGTCGCCGAGGCGGCGATGAGGTCGGCGTGCAGCGCCTCGCCGCAGCCGTAGTCGAGCACGGCCGCGCCCGCAGGCAGGTGCGCGCGGATGTCCTGCGCGATGGTGCGATAGTGGACGTCGCGATGGCGGGCATTGACGTAGATCGGGTGCTCGGAATCCCAGAAGGCGATCCAGTCACCCATCGCTAGTGTCCCGATTCCGAAGTTCGCATCATTGTGCCGCAGCCTCGTTTGCGAACTTCGGAATCGAAGGACACTAGCAACTTATTGATCTAGTGTGGCTTTGGTTCAGAAGCCCGCATTTCGGACTGGCTGCAAGAATGATGCGGACTTCTGAACCGCCACACTAGTGTCCCGATTCCGAAGTTCGCATCATTGTGCTACAGCCTCGTTTGCGAACTTCGGGATCGAAGGACACTAGCAACTTATTGATCTAGTGTGGCTTTGGTTCAGAAGTCCGCATTTCGGACTCGCTGCAAGAATGATGCGGACTTCTGAACCGCCACACTAGTCCCCACCGCGCCCAAGGCGGGCCGGCGGACTATAGGGCAACCGGCGGCGCCCGCCAGAGCGTGGTCAGCGGGCCCGCCTTGCCATGCACGGGATCGCTGTCCGGCAGCGGAACTTCAGGGATTGTTTTGAGCGCTTTGGCATGCTCGGCCTTGCCGCCGCGGCAGAGATCGTAGCTTCCGCGTTTGGGGTAGGCGCCGATGACGCACAGTTCGGGCGTCGCCCACAGGCACTGATGGCCGGTGCCGGCCGGCAGCACCGCGACGTCGCCGGGGGCAAGTTCGAGCACCTCGCCCGCCTCGCCGCCGAAGCGCACCTTGGCGCGTCCGCGCGCGATGCCGAGTGCCTCGTGGATCATCGAATGATAGTGCACGTAGGGAAAAATGCCGTCGCGCCACATGTCGCCCCAACCGTTCGCGCCAAATGTGCTCTCGATGACGTGCTCGGGGCTTGCTTGGCCCTCGAGGACGATGGCGCCGCGATAGACCAGAAAGGGCAGATGCGGATTGTTGGGTATGGTGCCGTCGTCGCGAAACCTCAGCGCGAGCGGCTCCGTAGATCGACCGGACGCGGGCATGGCTTGCTTTCCTTGCGGCTTTCCTCCCGCTCTAAGAACGCTTTGGCCCACCGCCGGTTGCGCCGCCCGCGGCCTACGCCCCATCGCACTAATGTGCGGCAAAGAGGATCTCCGGCCGGTATGAGAAATGCATTGTATCGTAGTGATACCACTTGCCGCCCCAGATGAAACCGTGTGTCTCGAAAATCCGAACGATCTCCCAGGGGATTTCGTTGCGATAATGAAAATGGCCCTCGCCGTCGGACTTGGACCATCTCCAATAGTGGGAGTGTGCGCGTGCGATATCGATGGCGATGCCGAAGCCGTGAGTGCTCTGGCGATTGCTCCCGGCGACCGGACGGCAGTTGTAGGTCCCTTG
>VAZM01000136.1 GCA_005883135.1 Alphaproteobacteria bacterium | reverse complement strand
GGTGAAAATACAATCGTTTCGACTGTTGATCGCCGCTCTGGTCGGGTTCTTCGCGTTGCACGCCGGGGGCCTTGCGCGAGCCGAGCGCTTGACCGTGCGACTCGATTTTATTCCCGTGGGTTTCCACGCCGCGATGCACCTTGCGAAGGAAAAAGGTTGGTTCGCGCGCGAAGGCCTCGAGGTCGAAATTCAGGACGGCACCGGCTCCCTCAATACAATCCAACTGGTCGGCTCGGGGCAGATCGATGTCGGCCAGGTCCAGCTCGGGGTCATGGCGATCGCGCGCGAGAAGGGAGTACCGATCAAGTCTTTTGCCGGGTTTGTGCGCAAGAGCGACCTTGGCGTTATCGTCCCTCGCGATTCTGGAATGAAGACGGTCACGGATCTCAAAGGCAAGAAGCTCTTGTGCTTCACCGCCAGTCCGTGGGCGCCGTTCATCGACAATTTTTTGGCGAAAGGCGGGCTCGACCGCAACAGCGTCGAGATTTCGATGGTGCCGCCAGCGACTATGGCGGCGGTCTACATGTCGAACGGTGCCGACGGCATCATGACTGTCGAGCCGTTCGGACTGCCGATCGTCGAGAAGACGCGTCCGTCGACCTCGATTCGTCTTGCCGATTACGGCATCAATTTCCCGAGCTATGGGTTGATCGCGACGGAACAGACCGTTGCCAACCGCAGAGATGCCCTCGCCAAACTCGCCAAAGTTCAGATCGCGACATGGGAGTACATCTGGAGCGGGCACGAGGACGAAGCGGTCGATGCGCTGATTAGCGCCCGGTCCAACATCAAGCTTGACCGCGATGTGGTCAAGGGCCAGCTCATGATCAACAAGCCGCTGCTCGATACCGAGAACACCAAAGGCAAGCCTATTGGGTGGCAGTCGGAGAAGGACTGGGAGCTTGCGCTGCGTGACATCAAGGCGTCCGGCGCCATCTCGTCATACACAAAACCACAGGACTATTTTACCAACGATCTGCTGCCGAAGTGACCGTCGGTTTTGTCTCGCTTTCGCACGTCGGAAAGACATACGCTTCGCCGCGCGGTGACGTCGTCGCGCTCGCCGACATCAACCTGGAAATCGAGCCCGGCGAGTTCATCAGCGTTCTCGGACCCAGCGGCTGCGGCAAAAGCACTCTGCTCAAGTGCATCGGTGGACTAGAGACGGCGACGACCGGGGATATTCGGATCGGCGGGAGCCCGCTTGCCGGGCCGCCCCGTGATCTCGGCATGGTGTTTCAGACTGATCTCCTGCTCGACTGGCTGACGATCGTCGAAAACATCATGATCACCGCACATTTCAAGCGCCTCAATCCTGTGATCATCAGGAAGAAGGCACTCGAGCTTCTGGCCCTATTTGGCCTGGACGGTTTCGAGAATAGACATCCCTGGGAACTGTCGGGCGGCATGCGCCAACGAGCAGCGATATGCCGAGCGCTGGTTGACGATCCCAAGCTGCTCCTGATGGACGAACCATTCGGCGCACTCGACGCCATGACGCGCGACGACCTTAACATGGAGATGCAGCGCATCTGGATGCGTTCGCCAAAGACCGTCGTGTTTGTTACCCACAGCATTCCGGAGGCGGTGTTCCTGTCCGACCGCGTTGTCGTGATGGCTCGCAATCCTGGAAGAATCGAAAACGACTATCGAATCGATTTACCCCGGCCGCGTTCCTTGGCGGTGCGGGGGGCGGCGGAATACAGCCGGTATTTGACCGAAATCCGCGACGAGTTCGCTCGGCTCGGCGTGCTTAAGGCGGAGTAGGCGATGGCGTTCTGGCGGACTAACGAACGTGCAATCACCGTCGTCTCGGTGTTGGCCGGATCGCTGGTCTTGTGGGAGCTCGGCGCACGCATATCGCATGTTCCGCAGTTCCTGTTGCCCGCACCTTCGGTCGTGATTGCGGACCTGTTCAAGGCTCCAGGTCTTTATGCCATCAATTCGCTCGCCACGCTGCGCGTGACGCTGACCGGTTTTGGACTTGCGGTCCTGCTCGGCGTGCTGCTCGCGGTGGCGATCGTCCATTCGCGCATCATGGAGCACAGCCTCTATACGCTGCTTGTGGCGCTCAATAGCCTGCCGAAGGTGGCTCTGGCTCCACTGTTCGTGATCTGGCTTGGCACCGGTTCACCGTCGAAGACGACGGTGGCGGTCACCATCGCGATCTTTCCGATTGTGATCGATACCGCGCTCGGCCTACGCTCGATCGAGCCGGACGTCATGAACATGGCCAAGGTGATGCGCGCGTCACGCTGGCAGATTCTCCGTCGCATTCGTTTCCCGCACGCGCTGCCGGCAATGTTTGCCGGCATGAAGGTCGCAATCTCGCTCGCGTTGGTTGGTACTATCGTCGGCGAGTTTGTCGCAGGCGGCGACCTTCGACACTGCGCAGGTCTTCGCCTGCATCATACTGCTCGGTGTGCTCGGTACAGTTCTATTCTATACAATCGATTTTCTCGAGCGGCGGCTGATGCCTTGGCACCATTCGCAGCGGCTGCTCGCCATTCCCGGTGAATAAGTGCGCGCAACTATTGAAACCGTCGGCGGCGTCACCACCCGATATCTGCACCACGGATCGGGCGACTACGGTGTTCTGTTGCTGCATGGGGTCGGCGTGAGCGCGGATTCTTTCCTTTGGAATCTACAAGCTTTAGGCGGCGATAATTGCCAGGCAATTGCGCCCGACCTGCTCGGCTATGCATGACTGGGGAGGGCGACTACAAAGAGGGCGCACCCCAGGATGGTATCGTCGAGCACTTGACGACTTTGATCGATCATCTCGGTTTGAACAAAGTCGTGATTGTCGGCAGCTCGTTCGGCGCAAATGTCGCAGCGCATCTGTTCTGGAGAATGCACAGTCGCACCGACGGCCTCGTGCTTGTCGGCTGCGGGCCGGCATTGAACAGCGTCGAGACGCTCGCGCGGATGTACGAGCAATCATTTGCGAACGGTATCAAGGCGATGGCTGATCCGACTCTCGATACCTGCCGTCGGCGGATGAACAATCTGGTCTTTGATCCGAAAAGTGTGCCGGAGGCGCTCGTGCTCCTGCAGCTCACGCTTTACGCTCTTCCAGGTGCGCGAGACCGCTACGAGCGTCGGATGCGGGGTATCAAGGACCGGGCAGCCTTGGAGCGATTCGACGTCACGTCGAAGATTTCACAAGTGACCGCGCCGTCGCTGGTCATATGGGGACGACAGGATGTCCGCGGCAGTTTGGAAGAGGCCGAGCGAGCGGCCAAGTTATTGCCCGACGGGCAATGGGTGCTCTACGAAAATTGTGGGCACTTGCCTTATCTAGAACATCCGGACCGCTTCAATGCGCAAGTCAGGGAGTTTGTCGTTCGAGTCCGCGGTGGTTGTACAGCAGTAGATCGAGGCACATAACCAAAGCTTGAGAGGCCCGTGCTCGTCGCGCTCCGGGGGGAGGGCTTGCGCATCGAGCGCGCTTTGCCGATGCGGTCCAGCCCAGGCTGATCGTAACTCGAGGTCGGATACAGGAAAGAATGGGCCGTCGGACCGCCGTCCGGTTTGACATCGTTGATTGTGCACCTCTCGGTGGCGTTTTGCGCCAATCGGTGGTTAAATTTGGTCGCCGGTTCTCATCGCGACTTGGTGACCACCATGCTCAATCGCCGCCGCACGCTGCAAACTGGTCTTGCGACGCTCCTTTCCGCCGCGGGTGCGCCGCGCGCCTTCGCCCAAGGAAAGCCGCGCGTGAAGATTCGCTACAACGAGGTCGTGCACTCGATGCTCTATGCGCCGGCCTATGTCGCGATCGCCAAAGGCTATTTCGACGCGCGCGGGCTCGACGTCATACTGGCCACCGCCCAAGGCGGCGACAAATCCGTGGCAGTTATGCTGTCCAACCAGGCCGACATCGGCCTCATCGGCCCGGAATCGGCGATCTACGTTCACAACAGCGATTCACCCGTCAAGATTCCCATCTTCTGCGGACTGACCTCAACCGACGGCTTCATGCTGGTCGGGCGCGAGAAGGTCGACAAATTCGACTGGAGCATGCTCAAGGGCAAGGAGATCCTCGGCTTTCGGCCCGGCAGCACGCCGCTGCTCTTCCTTGAGGCGGCGCTGCGCCAGAACGGGCTGGATCCGCAAACCGACGTCAAGCTCATGAACAATGTCGGCATCCCGGCGCGCGTCGGATCTTGGCTCGCGGGGCAGAATCAATACGCCATCTTCATCGAGCCGGACGCATCGCAGCTCGAGCTCGACGGCAAGGGGTATTTCATGGCCTCAATCGGCGAAACCGTGGGCCTTGCCGACTACACCACCTTCATGGCGACGGACAAATACATCCGCGAGAATAAGGAGACGCTGCAGAACTGGACCGACGCCATCGCCCAAGCCATGACATGGACCGCGCAAGCACCGGTCGCCGAGCTGGTGAGCACGATCGGCCAATTTTTCCCGGGGGTGAAGCCGGAAGTTCTCGCGCACGCCGCCGAACGCTACCGCCGGCTCAAGATCTGGAAGACCTCGCCGGTGATCGAGCCGGCAGCGATGGAGAAGTTCGAGGATATTCTGGTGCAAGGCCACGTGCTCGAGCCGGGCAAGCGCGTGAAATTTGCGGACCTCGTCGTCACCGAGTTCTTCAACAAGGCGAAGTGATCCGTGGCGGCACCGGCAAGCGCCGCCACGCCGAAGGTCGAGCTGCGCAACGTCAACCTGCGTTATTTCGGCCTCGAGGGCGAGACCGAGGCGCTCAAGGACGTCTCGATCTCGATTGCGCCCGGCGAATTCGTCGCCATCATCGGCCAGAGCGGCTGCGGCAAGAGCACGCTGTTGTCGCTGATCTCCGGCATCCTCATGCCGACCGACGGCACGGTGCTCCTCGATGGCAAGCCGGTGACCGGCCCGAGCCGCAAAGTCGGCTACATGCTGCAGCAGGATTACCTGTTCGAGTGGCGCACCATTCTCGAGAACGCGGTGCTGGGCGCCGAAATCCAGGGCGCCGACATGGCCAAGGCGCGCGAGCGCGCGGCCGCGCTGCTCACTCGGTACGGACTCGGCCAGTTCCTGCGGCACCTGCCGCGCCAGCTCTCGGGCGGCATGCGTCAGCGCGTGGCGCTGGCGCGCACGCTGTGCACGGAACCGGACGTCGTGCTGCTCGACGAGCCCTTCGCGGCGCTCGATTCACAGACGCGTTTGGCGCTGTCCGACGAAATCGCCGTGATCCTGCGCCGCGAGAAGAAAACCGCGATCCTGGTCACCCACGACATCGGCGAGGCGGTGAGCATGGCCGAGCGGGTGATCGTCCTGTCGCGCCGGCCCGGACGGGTAAAGTCGGACCATGCGATCCGCTTCGCGGGCGCGCACGGGACACGTCCGACGCCGCTCGCGGCGCGCAACTCGGCGGAGTTCAACGGCTATTTCAACGCGTTGTGGCAGGAGCTCGAAGTCCATGTCGAAGGTTGAAGCGCTGACGGTCGCCCCGCCGAGCCCGCAGTATCTCGCCTGGCTCGCCCGCGAGCGGCGCGGCTATTTCATCGTGCGTGCCACGCAGCTCGGCCTGCTGGCCGTGTTGCTCCTGCTGTGGGAGGTCCTGCCGAAGGCGCTCATCGTCAATCCGGTGCTGACGAGCTATCCCTCGGCGCTGTGGCCGACCTTCCTCGATCTGCTCAAATCGACCCCGCAGCAGGCGAGCATCCTCACTCACACCTGGGCGACCGTGCTGGCAACCGTGCTCGGATTCACGGGCGCAATGGTGCTCGGCACCGCGGTTGCCGCCGCGCTGTGGTGGTGGAAGACGCTCTATCAGGTGCTCGATCCCTATCTCGTCGTCGCCAACGCCATGCCGAAGACCGCGTTCGTGCCGATCTTCTACATCTGGCTCGGCGCCACGTTGTCGATCTACGGCATGTCGCTCGCAATCTCCGTCTTCATCACCATCCTCATGATCTATTCGGGATTCCAGGGCATCGACCCCAACAAGATCAAGCTGGCGCAGACGTTCGGCGCGACCAAAGGGCAGATCCTGCGCAAGGTCGTGTTGCCCGGCAGCGTGCCGACGCTTCTCGCCGCGTTGAAGGTCAACGCCGGCCTGTCGCTGGTGGGCGTCGTTGTCGGCGAGTTCCAGTCGGCCAATCTCGGGCTCGGCTATCTCATTCAGTACGGCGCGCAGATTTTCAAAATGAACATCGTGATGACCGGGGTCACCATCCTGGCTGTCGTGTCCTCGGTGATGTATCTGGCGATCTCCTGGCTGGAGACAGCCGTGATGCGCCGGCGCTAACAGGTCCGCTGCGCGTCAAGAAAAGAAATAAGAAAGCATGAAGAAACCCCGCCAGACGAGGCCACTCGTCGACGGGGTTAGTTTCGAAATCCGCTGGGTTCCTCCCCAGCGGCAACCGGACTTTGATCATCCGGGTCGGGCAGCCTAGCGCCGGCATCGGGCGCGTCAGTGATGACCATCACAAAAACCTGCTTTCGCGCGACGCGGCCATTTTCGCAGCGGTAACGGCTGCGATTCCGTGTTCCAGCCGCGCTCAGCGGCCGCTGCTACAATAGACGCGCGGCGCATCGATCGCTTGATCCGTGGGCGCGCAAAACTGTGCGACCTGGTCGCGCTCGAGTGCGGGCGATCGAACTTGGGTGAATGAGCTGGTCTGTGCGACGAACAGACCGGCACTCACCAGTCCCCGTATGATCGCGCGGCGTATGACTGCTTTGCTCATGATTGCACCTGCATTACTTGCTTTGCTCTGCGCGGCAGGATGGAGGTTCGACCTCCGACTGGCGCGTCTGCGCCACGCGCCTTCATCCCGCCGGCCATCACCAGCCGTCGGTCCGGTACCATTCGCTGAGCGGATAGCCTCGGTAGGTGCCGCCCGCGTTTTCTCCGGCGGCATCGCCGCGTTCGGTACGGGGAGCGGCGTGCGCCGAGGCGAGCGCAACCGGAGCGAAGACGAAGGTGGCGAGGGTGAGCGCGGCAATGAGGGTCTTCATAGTGTCTCTCCTGGCACCGCGGTCCGCCGGATCGGCCAGCTTGCCCGCCCGAGGTTGCGGCTTGTGTTACTCGCCCAGTTGTGGTACTGACTGGTAACGCCCATAGGTACTTACCGGTAACACCCTTCTCAAGAGGAAAGTGGCAATGGCCCCTTCAGCTG
>VAZM01000135.1 GCA_005883135.1 Alphaproteobacteria bacterium | reverse complement strand
TGGCGCTGAAGCCGATCGAGGTTGAGCGCCCGCGCGCGGAAATGATCTTCTCCAGTCCGGCAAAGGCGCCGCCGCAAACGAACAGTATGTTGGTGGTGTCGACCTGCAGGAATTCCTGCTGCGGATGCTTGCGTCCGCCCTGCGGCGGCACCGACGCGATGGTGCCTTCCATGATCTTGAGCAGCGCCTGCTGCACGCCCTCGCCCGACACATCGCGGGTGATCGAGGGGTTGTCAGACTTGCGGCTGATCTTGTCGATCTCGTCGATATAGACGATGCCGCGCTGAGCGCGCTCGACATTGTAATCGGCCGACTGCAGCAGCTTGAGGATAATGTTCTCGACGTCCTCGCCGACGTATCCGGCTTCGGTGAGCGTGGTCGCATCGGCCATCGTGAACGGCACATCGAGGATGCGCGCCAGCGTTTGCGCCAGCAGCGTCTTGCCGGAGCCGGTCGGTCCGATCAGCAGGATGTTGGACTTCGCCAGCTCAACGTCGTTGTGCTTCGTCTGATGGTTGAGGCGCTTGTAGTGATTGTGCACCGCGACCGAGAGCACCTTCTTGGCGTGATCCTGGCCGATGACGTAGTCGTCGAGAACTTTGCGGATCTCTTTAGGGGTCGGAATGCCGTCGCGCGACTTCACCAACGAGGATTTGTTCTCCTCGCGGATGATGTCCATGCACAGTTCGACACACTCGTCGCAAATGAATACGGTCGGACCGGCAATGAGCTTGCGCACCTCGTGCTGGCTCTTGCCGCAGAACGAGCAGTAGAGCGTATTTTTCGACTCGCCACTGCCGACCTTGCTCATTCCGTTTCTCCGTCGGCCGACTCTCGCGCAGGCAAACCGGCCGCCTTGCCGCAAACCATAACAGGCGCTGTTTTAAGAGTCCGTAGCGCCAATGTCACAGGTCTCCACGCTTTCCGGGCCATCCTGGCCAAATCACCCCTAGCGAACCACGGTACCGACGGCATAATCAAGAATTTATTAATCAACCAGAGGTGACTCCGACGCCCCGTCTCGCCCCGGCCCGTCGGGCCAGAACGCTTGGCCAGAGACGCGACGCTCACGCGGCCTTGGACGCGTCCTCCGGCCGCTTGTCGATGACCTTGTCGACCACCCCCCACTCCACCGCCATCTCGCCGGTCAGGAAGTAGTCGCGCTCGAGCGCATCCTCGATTTTCTTGAGCGGTTGACCGGTATGCTTCACGTAGATTTCGTTCAGGCGCTTCTTCAGATTCAGGATCTCCTGGGCATGCAGCATGATGTCGGTCGCCTGGCCCTGGAAGCCGCCGGAGGGCTGGTGCAGCATGATCCTGGAATTGGGCAGCGCGAAGCGCATGTCCTTGTGTCCGGCGGCGAGCAGCAGCGAGCCCATGGAGGCGGCCTGGCCGATGCACAGCGTCGACACCGCCGGCCGCACGAACTGCATGGTGTCGTAGATCGCAAGCCCGGAGGTCACAACGCCGCCGGGCGAGTTGATGTACATCGCGATCTCTTTCTTCGGATTGTCCGCTTCCAGGAACAAGAGCTGAGCGACGACGAGGGTCGACATGACGTCCTCGACCGGGCCGCTGATGAAGATGATCCGCTCCTTGAGCAGCCGTGAGAAGATGTCGTAGGCGCGCTCGCCGCGGTTGGTCTGCTCGACCACCATCGGCACGAGCGTGTTCATGTAGGTGTCATGGGGATCACGCATGGGTCGACCTGTCCTGCTCGGCGGCTCGCGCGGGCGGGAAGCCGCCGTGCTGCTCCACCACCGCCACGCATGTCTTGATGCACTCGTCACAGATATACACGGATGGGCCCGCCACAAGCCGCCCGACCTGGTCGGCACCCTTGCCGCAGAACGAGCAGCGTAGCCTCGATTGTAACCGCAGCAGCCCTGCTATGACACCAAGCTTTCGTCGCATGCTCCTATACCCACGATTCGCGCCGGCACAACACCAAGACGGGTGCTCAAGCCTAGAGATTTTCCAAGCCTGCTCCGCTGCAACGCAGTCGGGTTCGGCTTGGCACTCCATCACGATTTGCCAGCGGCGCTCTTTTCATCCTCCTCGTCCTTGAGGAGGTCCTCGCGCGAGACTTGCTTCTCGGTGATTGCGGCAAGCTCGATGAGGAAGTCGACCACCTTTTCCTCAAAGATCGGCGCCCGTATGGCCGCCACGGCGGCAGGATTCTTCCGGTAATAGTCCCAGATTTCCTGCTCGCGCCCCGGGATCTGGCGGGCGCGCTCGACGATCGCGCGCGTGAGCTCCTCCTCGGTCACCGTGATCTTGTTCTTCTCGCCGATTTCCGCGAGCACCAGGCCAAGCCGCACCCGCCGCTCGGCGATGCCGCGGTACTCCTCGCGCGCCTTCTCTTCGGTGGTACCCTCGTCGGCAAAGGTGCGGCCCTGCGCCTTGAGGTCGCCCTCCACTGCGTTCCAGACGTTGCGAAATTCATCCTCGGCCAGCGTCGGAGGCAGCGCGAACTTATGCATCTCGTCGAGCTTGTCGAGAAGCTGGCGTTTGAGCCTCTGCCGGCTGAGCGCGGCGTGCTCTTGCTGGAGGCGCGCTTTGACCGCCTCCTTGAGTTTATCGAGCGATTCCAAACCCAGCGATTTCGCAAATGCGTCGTCGAGGGTGACCGTGCTGGGGGCTTCGAGCGATTTCGCCGTCACGTCGAATTCGGCGGCTTTTCCCGCAAACTGCGCGTTCGCGTAATTTTCGGGAAAGGTGACCTTCACCACCCGCGTTTCTCCGGCAGCCATGCCGACGAGCTGGTCCTCGAATCCGGGAATGAAAGTGCCGGCGCCGACATTGACGCCGACGTCGCCGCCGGTGCCGCCTTCGAACGGCGCACCGTCGATCCTGCCGGTGAAATCGATGACGACGCGGTCGCCTTTTTCGACCTTCGCCCCCTCGGTCTTCGCGGCGAACGGCCGGTTCTGTTCGGCGATCTTGTCGAGCGCTTCATTGATCTGGGCGTCCGTGACCTCCGCGACCTGCCGCTCGAGCTTGATGCCTTGGAAATCCGCCAGCTCGATCTTGGGCAGTATCTCCAGCGCGAGCGTGTAGGCGAGATCGGATTGTCCGCCGATCACGTTCTCGACCGCGGTGGCTTCGTTCGGAATCGTGACCTTGGGCTCCATGGCGAGCTTGAGGCCACGCTCGCTGACGATCTTGGCGTTGAGTTCACGGATGATCGCCTCGATGGTTTCGGCCATCACCGCCTTGCCGTAGATCTTCCTCAGGTGGTTGACCGGGACCTTGCCCGGACGAAAACCGCGCATCTGGACGCGGTCCTTGAGCTCGCCAAGCCGCTCGGTGACCCGCGCCTCGAGATCGGCTGCCGGGACCTGGACCTGAAATTCGCGCTTGAGGCCGTCGGAAAGAGTTTCGGTAACTTCCATGTTGCCAAATCTACTATTGCGCGGTCGCTGCAGTCCCCTTCCACCCCGGCGGAGCCAGTCTGGCGCCTTTATCGCGGCGTGGTGCGGGCGGAGGGATTTGAACCCCCACGACTTTCGTCACGGGAACCTAAATCCCGCGCGTCTACCAGTTCCGCCACGCCCGCGTCGGCGACGCCGGCTTGCGCTGCGGCCGGGCGGCGCGGCTTATATCACGGCCAAACTCCGCGGCGCACGACAAAAATAGGCGCGTGCGCGGGCCTTCTCAACCGGCGATTTCGCTCCCGCCGTCCGGAGGCACCGGTGCGGCTTGCACGGCGACATGGTATGGCGACATGGTATATCGCGGGCTGATCCGCGGTCCACCAATCAAAACCAAAACGCGGTCAAGGAGCACATGTGTCGAGGGTCACGTCGCGTCGGCGGTTGCTTCTCGCGGCAATTGCGCTGAGCGCTTTCGGCAGCGCCGGCAGGCAAGTCCGGGCGCAAGCTTGGCCGACGAAGCCGATCCGCGTGATCGTGCCTTTGACCGCCGGCAGCGCCACCGATGTCATGGCGCGCCTCGTCATGGATCAAGTGTCGGCGCGGCTCGCGCAGCCCATCATCGTGGAAAACCGCCCCGGCGCCGGAAACACCATCGGCATGAGGGCGGTCGCAAAAGCCGACCCGGACGGCCACACCATCCTCGCCAATTCTTCGACGCACACCGTGACGCCGGCGACCCGCTCGAATTTGGGCTTTGAGATGACGGATCTCGCCGCCATCGTTCCGCTCGGCAACATGCCTGTGGTCATGGTGGTCAACCCCGCCAAGGGCTACAAGACGCTCACCGATTTCGTGGCGGCGGCAAGGGCGAAGCACGGCATGATCAACTACGCCTCGGCCGGCGCGGGAAATTCCTCCCACCTCAATGGCGAACGGTTCCGATTGGCAGCCGGATTTGAGGCGGTGCATCTGCCGTTCAAGGGCGCGCCGGAAGCGCTGACCGAAGTCGTCGCCGGGCGCGCGGACTTTTACTTCGCACCGTTGATCAACGCCTTGCCCTTACTGAAGGACGGGCAACTGCAGGCGCTCGCGGTGAGCGGGTCGGCGCGCGCGTCGGCGTTGCCGGACGTGCCGACGACGGTCGAAGCCGGATATCCCAACTCGGAATATAATTTCTGGGCCGGGACTCCAGCCGACATCCGCAGCCGTCTCTATGCGGAAATCGCGACCGCGCTCCAGCACCCGGCGATCCGCCAGAAACTCACGGACCTCGGAGCCGATCCGATGCCTTTGACTTCGGAGCAATTCGAGACGCTGGTGCGTGGCGAGATCGCGAGCAACACGCAGCTCGTCAAGGCCGCGGGCATCAAAGTGAACTGATCACAGTCTCGACGCTCACCGCGGAGCCGAGAGCTGACCGACGAGTCGGCGAAAAATCGCCGGCATGGCCTCGGGCAAATCCTCAGCGATCAACCCCGGGCCGGCCGCATTCCCCGCTTCTCCGTGCAGCCAGACCGCGGCCGAGGCGGCTTCGAATGCCGGCATGCCCTGGGCGAGGCAACCAGCCGCGATGCCCGCCAGCACGTCGCCCGATCCGGCGGTGGCGAGCCATGGCGGCGCATTCTCGGCGATAGTTGCGCGGCCGTCCGACGCCGCAACCACCGTGTCCGGGCCTTTGAGCAGGACGACGGCTCCGGCCTCCTGGGCCGCCTGGCGGGCCCTCTCAACCTTCGAGGGAACTTCCGATCCCAGTGCTTTGAACAGGCGGCTGAATTCCCCCTCGTGCGGGGTCATTAACGTGGCCGCTGCTCGTGCCCGGGTGGCTGCGAAGAGCATCTGCGGCTCGTCGGCAAAACTGGTAAGGGCGTCGGCGTCGAGCACGACGGCGCGCTCGCCGGCAAGCGCGGCAAGAACCAATTCTCGCATCGGGTGCCCCACTCCCCCGCCTGGTCCCAGCACCACGACGTTGCGGCGTCGATCGCCGAGGAATTCGGAAAGCTCATCGGCCCCGTCGACCAGGCGCACCATCACCGCCAAATTCGCTGCCGCGTTGACCGCCAGCGCTTCGCGTGGCGTGGCGATCGTCACCAGGCCTGCGCCCGCCCGCAACGCGCCGCGCGCGGCAAGCCGCGCCGCTCCCGTCGAGGCGATCCCGCCGGAAACGACGACCGCGTGACCGCGTGCATATTTGTGACCATCGACGCGCGGCAACGGAAAGCTTCCGCGCCACAACTGCGGCGCGTTGCTCCACACGCGCGGTTTGAGGTCATCAAGCACGGTTGCCGGAATACCGATATCGGCGATGCGAACGGTTCCACAGTGGAGCCGGCCCGGCAACAACGCATGGCCGACTTTGCGACGGAAAAACGTCACCGTCTCTTTGGCATTGACCGCCAGCCCCATCACTGCCGCGCTGGTGCCGTTGATCCCGCTCGGCAGATCGACCGCATAGACGCAGGACTGAGCGTTCATGGCCTCGATCATCGCCCGTGCGGCGCCTTCCACCGGACGGTCGAGGCCAGCTCCGAACAAGGCATCGACCACAACGTCGGCCGGCGTCACGGCCGCCGGCGCGGCGGTTACGAAAGGACCCCGCCAGCGCTGCGCCGCGAACCCCGCATCGCCTTTGAGCCGATTGGGGTCGCCAAGCAGAAGCGTTCGCACCCGGTATCCGCGCTCGGCGAGAATACGTGCGGCAACAAAACCGTCGCCTCCGTTGTTGCCCGGCCCCGCGACGACTGCGACGTGAACGCCGGGGGGATGACGGGCAGCGATCGCCTCGGCCACGGCGCGGCCGGCATTTTCCATGAGGTCGATCCCGGCCACGCCTCCCGCAATGGTGCGGCGGTCCGCCTCTGCCATCTCGGCGGTGGTGAGCAATTCGAGCATTGGCCGAAAGAGTAATGCCGCCTGCTGGCGCGCGCGACTCCGCGTCAATTCCTT
>VAZM01000134.1:4906-8200 GCA_005883135.1 Alphaproteobacteria bacterium | reverse complement strand
GGCACCCACGAGAAGACCATGCTCGCGAATTCGGCTCGGCACGAGTTCGGTTGCGACGCCGCGATCTACCTCAAGCGCCCGGGCGCCGGCACGCGCGTGCGCTCGTGGACGCCCACGGCGCAGGCGCAGCACGGGTGGATGATCACCCACAACGAGTCGATCTCGATCGCCGACTACTTCACGGTGCGCGAGGGCGGCAAGGTGGTCTATCGGCCGACCTGCCACTACGCCTACCACCCGTGCGACGACGCGGTGCTGTCGCTGCACGAGCTGGCGGGCGCGCAGTGGAAGCCGCAGGAGACCTGGCACATCCTCACGGAGGACGACATCGTCGACGGCATCGACGAGCTCGGCGTGCTGCTCTACGGCCACGCCAAGAACGCCTACTGGTACGGCTCGCAGCTCTCGATCGAGGAGACGCGGCAGCTGGCGCCTTACCAGAACGCCACCGGCCTGCAGGTGACCTCGGCGGTGCTCGCCGGCATCGTGTGGATGCTGGAGAACCCCGATCGCGGCATCGTCGAGGCCGACGAGCTCGACTTCCGCCGCTGCCTGGAGATCCAGCGACCCTATCTGGGGCCGGTGGTCGGGCACTACACCGACTGGACGCCGCTCGAGGGCCGCACCGAGCTGTTCCCCGAGGACGTCGACACCAGCGATCCCTGGCAGTTCAAGAACGTGCTGGTGGGCTGAGCCTGGCGCCCCGCCTTGCATTTCGTGCGGACCACGAGAGGAAGCCGCTGAAAGCGGTAGACAAGAAAATCGAAGTGAGACTGGCGGGCGCCCATCGTGGCGCCCGCATTGCTTTTTCGGGGCCGGCAAGCCACGGCATGTCCTCATTTTGGGCCGCTTTCGTTCCGACCCGCCAAAAGGCCCACCGGCCCGTTCCTCGCGCTGCCTTCGGGTTCCCATCGCGCTGAACTTTACCGCGAAATCACCACAGTCTGGGGCCATGGACGGACCACCAAAATGGCCCCTCGGGCGTTGGAAATCGGGTCGGGGGACATCGCAAGCCGAACGGATCGCGAGGTGTTGGAATGAACGAGGGTGTTGGAATGAAAATCTCATTGTCGAAGCTGACCGGTCTGGGCGCTGTCGCGGGCGCCGTCCTGCTGGTCGCCGCCGGCTTGCCGCTGCGCGCCGCCGAGCCGACGGCCGTGGGGCTGTGGGAGCAGGTCGACGAGAAGACCGGCAAGCCTGAAAGCTGGTTCAAGATCATCGAGCGCAACGGGGCCTATCAGGGCAACATCGTCAAGATCTTCTTCAAGCCCGGCGAGGACGAGAATTGGGCTTGCGACAAGTGCGAAGGCGATGAGCGCGGCAAGCCGGTGCTCGGCCTGGCGCTGATCAAGGGCATGCAGCGCAACGGCAACGCCTACGAGAACGGCACGATCATGGATCCGCGCGACGGCTCGGTCTACCGCGCGCTCATGAACCTCAGCCCGGATGGCCAGAAGCTCGAGGTGCGCGGCTATCTCGGCATTTCGCTGTTCGGGCAGAGCCAAGTCTGGAACCGGCTGCCCGATAACGCGCTCACCTCCCAGGGCGCGCGCCCCGCGCCGCGCGGCGGCACCGCGCCACAGAAGAAGTAGCGCCAAGCCGAGAACACGTATTGCGCCGACGAGCGCACGCCGCGCGTGGTGCGTTGAGGCGGATTGCCCGTCACCCCAGATCGATGACGCCGGCCTCGCCGTCCTCCGCGCCGAAGGCGAGCGCCGCGCCGCTCGCGCTCCACGCGAGCGCCGTGATGGGCGCTCCGGCGCCCTTGCGCGCCAAGACCTCGGCGGCATCCTCGATCCGCACCAAGAGCACGAGCCCGTCGGCATAGCCGATCGCGACTACCTCCTGCTTGGGATGGCAGGCGACCACCTCGACCTGCGCCTGCGCCGGCGCGAGGATGCGCGGCGTCTTGCCCATGGGACCGTCCTTGCCTTGGAATGGCCAGAGGACGAGTTGATCCGAGCCCGAGGTCGCGAGCCACTTGCCGCCGACGGTGAAGTCGAAGGAACGCACGCGCGCGCTGTAGCCCGACATGCGCATGTCCTTGCGGTCGGCGAGCCGCCAGCCGTGCAGCGCGGGCTCCTGCATCGAGGTGATGAGGAAGCGGCCGTCGGGGCTCATGCGCGCGCCGAGATGGGAACCCTTCCATTGCAGGATGTCCGGCTCGCTCTGTGCGTTGATGAACCAGAGCGTGACGCCGTTGTAGTGGGCGACGGCAAGGCGCAGTCCCTTCGGCGCGAAGGCGAGGCCGCCGGCCGTCGACGGCACCCCCAGCGCGCGCTCCGCGCCCTTGGCGGTACGGACGAAGACCTCTCTGCCCGCCGACCAGGCGACCGCGCCGGCCGGGCCGGCCGCCACGTGGTCGATCCAGCGTTGCTTGGCGTCGCTGGCAAGCGTGATGCTTTTTCCGTCCGCGTCGGTCGCCACCACCTTGCCGTCGTCGCCGCCGCTCACGACGCGGGTCGCATCCGCGGCCGAGGCCAGGATTGCACCGCCATGGGCGGGGATGGTGCGCGTCTCGCCCGCAGGCGAGAGGAACAGAAGCGCCTCCTCGCCGAGCACGAAGACTGCGATCTGACCGAGAAAATGCGCCGCCACGACTCCCGCATCGGCCTTGAGCGGGCGCGTGCGCTCGACGACGGAGGGAATTTGGGCCCGGGTGTCGCTCACGCTCATGCTGCGCCCGCACCGTGAGGAGGGCGCCTCTCGGCATGGGGCCGGGCGACGCCCATCACCGTTGCACCAAACCAGCCATCAGGCCGCGCAGCCAGCGAAGCCTTCCCTGATCCTATCCTCCGGCAAATTGCGGCCGATGAACACGATGCGGCTTTCGCGCGTCTCGCCCTCCTGCCACGGCCGCTGATGATCGCCGTCGAGGATCATGTGCACGCCCTGGAATACGAAGCGCGCGTCGTCGCTCTTGAACGACAGGATGCCTTTGCAGCGCAGGATGTTCGGCCCCGCGGTTTGCACGAGCTGCTGCACCCAGGGGAAGAACTTGTCCGGGTCGAGCGGCTGCTCGGTCTTGAGCGAAACGGATTGTATGTCCTCGTCGTGATAATGCTTCAGGCCGCCGCCGTGATGGTGGTGATCGTGATCATTGTGATCGTGCTCGTGATCCTCATCATGTTCGTGGTGATGGTGACCGCCGTCGTCGAGAAATTCCGGCTCGATGTCCAGGATGCGGTCGAGATCGAAGGCATTGCGCCCCAGCACCTCCGGCAGCGCGATCTTGCAGCGCTCGGTCCGATGCAGCTTGGCGTAGGGATTGATCCCCCGGATGCGTGCCTCAAC
>VAZM01000134.1:0-4780 GCA_005883135.1 Alphaproteobacteria bacterium | reverse complement strand
GCGTCGGCGACCGTGACCACCGCGTCGAGCTTGGCCTTGCGGCCGACGTTGTCATCCATGAAGAACGTCTGCGCCACGGGCGCGGGGTCGGCCAGCCCCGTCGTCTCCACGATGATGGCGTCGAATTTGCCCTTGCGGCGCATCAGCCCGTCGATGATGCGCACGAGATCGCCACGCACGGTGCAGCAGACGCAGCCGTTGTTCATCTCGAATATCTCTTCATCGGCGCCAACGACGAGGTCGTTGTCGATGCCGATCTCGCCGAACTCGTTGACGATGACGGCGTATTTTCGCCCGTGCGGCTCGGACAGTATGCGGTTGAGCAGCGTGGTTTTGCCGGCGCCGAGATAGCCGGTCAGCACGGTGACGGGGACCTTGTCGGGCATGCGCGCAACTCCGTATGGCCACCGTAATATATGCATCGGGGCGCCGATGCTATCGTGCCCGCCGCATCCGCACGCGCAACCCAGCCCAGAGGGCCACATGCTGCTCAATCTCAGGCATATCGGCCAAATCGCCCTTCCGGTAACGGATGTGGACCGGTCTGAGGCGTTTTACAAAGACGTGCTCGGCTTGCCGAAGCTATATCGCTTTGGCAACCTGACATTCTTCGATTGTGCCGGCGTCCGGCTTCTCCTCGAAAAATCGAGGAAAGACTTCAGACCCGTGGGGTGCCTTTACTTTCGCTGTGCGGACATCGCACTCGCTGTCAATGAATTGAGTAGGCGCGGTGTCTCCTTCGAGCATAAACCTCGGTTGATCGCGAAGATGGATGATCATGATCTCTGGATGGCATTTTTGCCGACCCAGACGGACATATGCTCGCAATCATGCACGAGGCGCCCAAAGGCTATGCGCCGCCAAAGGCAGGATGAGCAACGGCGAACGCCCTCGTCCGCCTACCCGCTCTTGCTGATCGCTCAGCCCACCAGCGCCGCCGCGAGCTGACGCAGGTTGTGGCGGATAAGATCGATATAGGTGGGGGCGTCGCCTTTATCGCCGGTGAGCGCGTCGGAATAGAGGGTGCCACCGACCTTGGCGCCGGTTTCGCGCGCGATCTGTTGCACCAGGCGCGGGTCGGTCACGTTTTCCAGAAACACCGCCGCGGCTTTCTGCTTCCTGATCTGGCTGATGATGGCGGCGACGTCCTTGGCCGATGCTTCGGCCTCGGTCGATACGCCCTGCGGGGCGATGAACGTTATGCCGTAAGCATCCTGAAAATAACCGAAGGCATTGTGGCTGGTGATGACGCGGCGGCGATCGGCGGGAATCTTGGCGACGACGTCGCGCACCTCACGCTCGAGGGCGTCGAGCTTGGCGAGATAGGCCGCGGCATTGGCATTGTAGGCGTCCTTGCCAGCGGGATCGGCGGCGATCAGTGCGTCGCGGATATTGGCGACGTAGATCTTCGCGTTGGCGACCGATTGCCAGGCGTGCGGGTCTGCGCGTCCATGATCGTGATCCTGCCCCTGGTCGCCGGCGCGCTCGCGCGGTTTGATGCCGGCGGTCGCGACCACGATGGGGGCCTTGGTGCCGGATGCCTTGACCAGCCGCTCGAGCCAGCCTTCGAAACCGAGTCCGTTCACGAAAACGGCTTTGGCGTCGGCGACCTTCTTGGCGTCGCCGGGCGAGGGTGCATAGACGTGGGCGTTTCCGTTGGGCCCGACGAGACTCTCGACCGCGACGCGGTCGCCGCCGACGTTTTTCACGAAATCGCCGAGAATGGAAAAGCTCGCAACCACATCGAGCCGTTGCTGCGCCCGCGCCGGAGCGGCAGCGAAGAGGGCCGCGAGCGCAGCGGCGGCGAGCGCGCGTCGGGTCAACATGGCATCTCCTTTATGCGTTGATTCTCACGCTTCGAGATGACGGCCGGGGAAGAGTTGCCGCACCAACCCGCCGACCTGGCCGAACAGCAGCGAGGCGAGGTAGAGCACGCCGGCGATCAGGATGATCGCCGGGCCGGAAGCGACGCCGAAGTGAAACGACACCAGCAAGCCGGCGTAGCCGGCCAGCACGCCGCTCGCGGTCGCGACCAGCATCATCCGCGTGATGTCGCGCGCCCAAAAGCGGCCGATCGCCGCCGGCAGCATCATCATGCCCACCGCCAGCAAGGTACCGAGCGCGTGGAATCCGCTCACGAGATTGATCACCACGAGCACGAGGAATGCGAGGTGCGCCGGACCGCCGGCGCGGCTCACCGCGCGCATGAAACCGGGATCGACGCATTCGATCACCAGCGGGCGGTAGATCAGGGAGAGCACGACGAGGGTGATGGTGGCATTGGCGGCGATGAGCAGCAGGGTCTGATCATCGAGCGCGAGCACGTTCCCGAACAAAACGTGCAGAAGGTCGATGTTGGTTCCCTTCAGCGAGATGATGGTCACGCCGATCGCGAGTGAGAGCAGATAGAAGGTGGCAAGCGCGGCGTCTTCCTTGAGCTCGGTGGTGCGCGCGACCAGACCGGTCAGCAGGGCGACGACGAAACCTGCAATGAGGCCGCCCGCGGTCATGGCGAAGAGATTGAGGCCCGACAGCAGGAATCCCACCGCGGCACCGGGCAGGATGGCATGTGCCATGGCATCGCCGACGAGCGACATGCGCCGCAGCATCAGAAACACGCCGATCGGGCAGGCGCCGAGCGCTAGCGCCAGCGCGCCCGCCAGCGCGCGGCGCATGAACTCGAACTCGGTGAAGGGGCCGATAAAGATCTGGTAGAGCGTCGACACGTTTGCGCCTCTTTTCGGCTAGTTTGCGTCCATGCGACCTGCAGCGACCGGCGATCGGCGCTTGCCTATCACCGGCGCGGCTGATGGGTGGCGGCATCCGCGAGTTCGCCGCGCGGCGCCAAGGCCGAGGTTTGCTCGTCCACGCACGGCTCCGCCTGCTGGTCGAAGGCCTCGCACATGCGGCGCGCCGCGAGCAGATTTTCCGGCGTGAGCACGTTCGCGGTGCGCCCCCAGGCGACCGGCTCGCGTGCCAAGAGCAGCGTTTCCGGAAAATTCTCCCGCACGAAATCGATGTCGTGCATGGCGGTGAGCACCGTGCGCCGTTCGCCGTGCCAGCGCCGCACCAGATCGAACAGGTCGGCGGAAGTCTTGGCGTCGACGGCATTGAACGGCTCATCCAGCACGATCACGCGCGCATCCTGCAGCAAAAGGCGCGCGAACAGCATGCGCTGCATCTGGCCGCCGGAGAGCGTCGCAATCGCGCGGTTCTCGAATCCCGCGAGGCCGACGGCGGCGATCGCCTGCTCGATCGAGCTTCGCGCGCCGCGGTCGATGCCGCCGAAGGTGCCGGCACGGCGCCACAGCCCCATCGACACCATGTCGTAGACGTTGATGGGGAACGTTCGATCGATTTCGGCGGCCTGCGGGAGGTAGGCGACGTTTTGCGGGTTGGGATCACCGCGCTCGATGCGGCCTGCCAGCGGTTTGATCACGCCGACGATGCCCTTGAACAGCGTCGACTTGCCCGCCCCATTCGGGCCGACCACGGCCATCAGCGCGCCGCTCTCGACCGCCCCGTCGAGGTGGTGCACCGCCGGATGCCGGTCGTAGCCAAGCGTTAGGTTGCGGAATCGCAGCGCCGCGGTCATCGACTCACACCTTCATCGCCCAGAGCACGCCCGCCCACAGCAATGCGATGAGCGCGGCGGCAATCGCCAGCCGCTGCACCACCGACATCCGCAGGATCGACGGCGAAAGCGCGGCCGGCGGGTGTCCGTGGCCGGGACGGTGCTGATGGTGCGGGTGGGGAAGGCGCGTGGGCATGACGCCGATGTTACAATGTAACATCGACGCCCGTCCAGTGCGTCATCCAGGGGGCAAGCGAGCGGAGCGGCCCGCCCGGTGGCGGGTGACGTGATCAATGATTTCGCCGCCGCTCCATACAGGTTACCTTGCGGCGCCATGAGCGAGCAGAAGCCCCGCGTCGTCGCGGTCGGAGAAGCGATCGTTGAGTTGGTGCGCGGCGGTGATGGCCGATTCGGCATCGGCAGCGCCGGCGATACGTTCAATGTGGCGGTTTATCTCGCCCGCGCCGGCCTCGATGTCGCCTTTGCGACGGCGCTCGGGGACGATCCCTATTCCGATGCCATCCTCGCGCTCGCCGCGGCGGAGGGGGTTGCCAGCGATCTCGTGCTGCGATTGCGCGGCCGCCTGCCCGGCCTCGCGGTGGTCGACAGCGAGACCGACGGCACGCGCCACCGCCATGATTGGCGCGGCGAAGCCCCCGCGCGCGAGCTGTTCGAGCTTGCGGACTGGGGCCGCGTGGCCGAGGGTCTCACCAAGGCAAAGCTCGTCTATTTCTCCGGCATCACCCTTTCGCTCTATTCGAATACGGGCATCGGCCGCTTTCTCGCGCTCATCGAGATGGTGCGGCAGCAGGGCGTGAAAATCGCCTTCGACGGAAATTTTCGCCCGCGCGGCTGGCGTGGAGATTTGTCGCGGACGCGCACGGTATTCATCGAAGCTCTCAAACGCGTCGACATCGCGCTGCCGGCCTACGACGATGAAGCGGTGCTGTGGGGCGATCCCAGTCCGGAAGCGACCGTGGAGCGGCTGCAAGCCTTCGGTATCGCCGAGATCGTGGTGAAGAACGGGCCGAACAGTGCGCTGGTAGCCAGCGGCGGGCAGCGCGAATTCATCCCTGTGCCGGAGGTGGTGGTGCCGGTCGACACCACCGCCGCCGGCGACAGCTTCAATGCCGGATTCATCGCCGCGCGCCTCACCGGCAAAGGACCCGCGGATGCAGCCGCCGCTGCGCACCGGCTGGCGGCGCA
>VAZM01000133.1:9163-11419 GCA_005883135.1 Alphaproteobacteria bacterium | reverse complement strand
GCTTCGGCGGCGGCCTGCGCCTTCTGCTTGGAGCGCGAGCCCAGCACGACGGGATAGCCCGCCGCCGCCCAACGCTTCGCCAGCGCGGAGCCGAGGTCGCCGGTTCCGCCGATGACCGCGATGGTGGGGCGTTTCTCCAACCACGTCTCCTGGTCACACTACGTGTGTTTGAAGCTCGTTGGCGCTACGAACTCGGTGTGCCCCCCTCCCCAACCAAACCCCGGCCTGCCGGGGTTTGGTCAAGCTTAAGACCGGCCGGAAGCGGGCAAGCCCGCAGCCGGCTGGGGAGGGGTTGGGGGTGGGGGTAGCGCGATTCCTGCACCGATAGCGCCACCGAGATATCACTGCACGACCCCCACCCCGTCGCTGCTGCGCAGCGCCGACCCTCCCCACAAGGGGGAGGGTCGGACCGAGTTCGCCGCGCCGATGATTCCACTGCGCACGAATGATGCCCTATCGACCATCGACGCCGCACCACTCGCAGATGCTCAGCGCCATGACTTTGATCGCAGTCATATAGTCGTCGATGGACACGTACTCGTCATTGGCGTGCATCACCGCGGTCGAGCCCGGTCCGAAGATCACGGTTGGAGTATCGGCGTAACGATTGAGAAAGCGCGTATCCGCCGCGCCTTGCCGGCCGCTGATCTCGGGATCGCGGCCGGTCACCGCTTTGTAATTTCGGCTGACCGTTTCCACGATCGGGTGGCGCCGCGGAATTTCCGATGCCTCGGCGTCATACCCGACGAAGCGCACCTTGGGCGGGTTGTGCTTCATCCAGGGATCCTCGGCCGCCGCGCGCGCCACTTGCTCGACGAGGCTGCGCCTGCCCTTGAGCAGGCAGTTGACCGGAAAGGCGCTCGGATAATTCCCGGCCGCGAAGCTGCCGACGATGCAGGGAAGCGTATCGAGCGCGTTGGGATAGAGCGGATGCGTGACGGTCGCGACGCGCTTGGCCTCGAGGTCGGCGACCGCTTTGACGATCTTGTTGCCGAGCTCGATTCCGCTGATGCCCTCGTAGCGCTTTTGAATGCCCGCAGGCTTGCCGTGAATCTCGATCTCGAACCAGATGCGGCCGATGCAGGCCGGCTGGACCGCGAGGTCGCTGGTCTCGCCGGAAATGCCGGCGTCGGCCTTGTAGCCGCGGATCACTGTATCCAACGTGCCGTGGCCGCTCACTTCCTCATCGATTACGACATTGATGTAAACGTCGCCTTTGGGCTTGAGACCGGCGGCGATGAGGGATTCCACCGCCATGATGTGGCTGGCGACGCCGCTCTTCATGTCGGCGGAGCCTCGCCCATAGATGCGGCCGTTCTTGATGGTGGCCGACCATGGATCATCGCTCCATCCCTCGCCGCCGCCGACCGGGATGACATCGGTATGCCCGTTCAACAGCAACGAGCGCCCGCCGCCGGTGCCCTTCAAGGTGGCGACGATGTTGGGGCGTCCTTCGTAGCCGCGGTCGACCGGCCGGTAGCCAGGATGCTTCTTCAGCGTTTCCCAATCCGTCTCCCATATGTCCACGTCGAGGCCGATCTTGCCCATGTAGTCCGCTAGGAACTTCTGGATCTTCGCCTCGTCCCCGGTGACGCTGGGGATGGCGATCATCTGCCGCAGAAACGAGATTGCTTTGTCGCGACTGCCGTCGATTTCTTGTAGCAGCGTCTGGGCAACACTCGTGCTCATGGGCGATCCCCGAAAATCCGGCCGCACAGGCTCATTAAGCGGCGATTTCGGCGTCAGTCAATCCGCGCCATGCTTCGCGAGCGGACCTGCTCCGCGATCGCTTTGATGATGCGCTGCGGCGTGATCGGCGACACCAGCAATTCGACGCCTAGCGGCCGCAAGGCGTCGTTGACCGCGTTGGCGATCGCCGCCGGCGGCGCGATCGCGCCGCCTTCGCCGATCCCTTTGACGCCGAACTCGGTGTACGGCGCCGGCGTCTCCATATGGACCAGCACGGGCGCGGGGACCTCGATCGCGCTGGGCAGGAGATAGTCCGCGAGCGTCGAGGCGAGGGGCTGCCCCGAACGATCGAACGGCATCTCCTCGTAGAGCGCGGTACCCACCCCTTGCGCGAACCCGCCGCAGATCTGCCCGTCGACGATCATCGGATTGACCAGCTTGCCGCCGTCCTCGACGATCACATAGCGGAGGATTTCCACGTCTCCGGTTTCCGGATCGACCGCGACCATGGCGGCGTGCGTGGCATAGCTGAAGGTACCGGTGTCGCGCGCCGGTTTGTAACCGGTC
>VAZM01000133.1:4876-9148 GCA_005883135.1 Alphaproteobacteria bacterium | reverse complement strand
CGCGATCTCCGCTAAGCCGATGGCGCCGCGTGGCCCGACCGCCTGGCCGTCGCGCACCGACACCTGGGCGGGATCGCTCTGCAGGAGGCGCGCCCCGATCCGTCCCGCGCGCCTGGCGATCTCCCGGCACGCCATCGCCACCGCGCCGCCGGCCATGACCATAGCGCGCGAACCCCAGGTGCCGGTCGAATAGGGCGTCAACGCGGTGTCGCCAAGCACGATTTTGATCTTGCGGATGTCGATGCCGAGGATCTCATGGGCGACCTGCGCCAGCGTGGTTTCCAGCCCCTGTCCATGTGAGTGCAGACCGACGCGCAGCTCGAGGCCGCCGTCGGGGGTGAGCCGCGCGGTCGCTTGTTCGTAGCCCGGCACCATGGGAATGCCCCAGCCGTAATAGACCGAGGTGCCATGCGCAGCCTGCTCGCAATAAGTCGCAAGGCCGATGCCGACCAAGCGCCGGTCCGCCTCGGCACGCTTCTGCCGCGCCCTCACGGCCGCGAGGTCGATCGCCGCCACCGCGCGCTGCAGCGACTGCGGATAGTCGCCGCTGTCGAAATGCTTGTTGGTGATGTTGTCGAACGGCATCTGCTCGGGCCGCACCAGATTCTTCCTTCGCACCTCGTGCGGCTCGATCCCGGCTTCGCGCGCCACCGCGTCGAGCACGAGTTCGAGGGCGAAGCACACCCCGGTGCGGGCGACCCCGCGATACGGCAGGATCGGGCATTTGTTGGTGGCGACGGAGAAGGTGCGGCAGCGGTAGGCGGGAAAATCGTACGGCCCCGGGAGGATGCTCGCCACTTGCGCGGCCTCCAGGCAGGCGGAGAACGGGTAGGATGAATAAGCGCCCGAATCGACCGCGGCTTCGCAGTCGATTCCGCGCAGTCGCCCGTCGCGCTCGGCGTAGGCGGTGATGCGGTAATGGTGCTCGCGGCAATTGGCGCCGGCAATGAGATGTTCGCGCCGGTCCTCGATCCAGCGCACCGGATGGGAGCACTGCATGGCGAGCCAGCCCAGGCAGATCTCCTCCGGCAAGAGGATGCCTTTGTAACCGAACCCGCCGCCGACGTCGGGGGCGATGATGCGCACCTGGCCCTCTTCGAGGCCGAGACATTCCGACAATCCGGTGCGCACGATGTGCGGCATCTGGCAGGCCGAGTAGACCGTCAATTGCTCGAGCCGCGCGTCCCAGAACGCGACCACGCCGCGCCCTTCGATCGGCGCCATGCATTGGCGCGCGGTACGGATTTCGCGCGACACCTTGATCGGCGCGTCGAACGCCCTGCCGATATCGATATCGACGAACGTCTCGAGAAACACGTTGTCGCCCCAGTGCTCGTGAACGAGCACGGCGTTGTTCTTGCGCGCGTCCAGCATGTCGTGAACGGCCGGCAACTCCTCGAGATCGAGCGTGACCGCCGCCGCGAGGTCTTCCGCTTCCGCCCGTGTCGCAGCGACGCACATCGCCGCCAATTCGCCGACGTGGCGAAGCTTGTCGGTGGCGAGCGGCGGCTGCTCCGAGATCTTGAACCCGCGCAACCCGGACACCGCCCGGATCGGCTTCACGCCGACGAGATCCGCCGCGGTGAACGTGGCGCCGCGCTGGTCGGGCGGGATGGAAACACCGCGAAGCCTCCCATGCGCGACGGGGCTGCGCACGAAAGCGACGTCCTTCATTCCCGGCAGTCGAATGTCGGCGACGAACTGCCCACGACCGCGCATCAGGCGGTCATCTTCCTTTCTCGCGACGCGAGCTCCGACACCGTGTGAGGACATTGTTACCTGCGCGCTGGGATTTCTCAATTCGGACCGCTTTGGCGACGTCTCACATCGGCCGGGCTGGCGACAGCGAGATGAGAAGCCAACCCCGCTGCATTCGCCTCATCGCGCCGGCTCCGACCGCTGCATGCATCATCGACGAAACTTCTCCAGCAATCGCGCGAGCGCATTCTTGATGCGCTCGGCAATGACGGCGCCGAGCAACGACGCCGCGGGTATCGCCTTCTGCTGCGTCGCGTCGGGCAATCCTGCCAATCGCCGCTCGAGGTTGCGCGCGAAGACCTCGCTGATGCGCGCGGCGAGGTCGGTGACGATTGCGCTGCGTCCGAACTGCGCCAAGGGTCCGAGCAAGAGGGCGCGCACCGTGATGTCGAGGCGCGTCGCGGCTCCGCCCTGCACCGCGCTCAAGCGGTATTCGAGCTCGCCACTCGCTCGCGAGGCGCCGAGCCGGTCCCTGCCCGCTCCCAGGATCATGCCGCGCTGCATGGCGTCGTCGCGCACGACGCGGGCCTCCCCGTCGAACGCGGCGACGATCGGGCCGAGCTTGATCGCGAGCCCGCCCTGCAGCCGATCGCCCCGGACGGCGCTCAGCGTGGCTCCCGGCATGCACGGGACCACGCGCTCGACGTCGCCCAGGAAGGTCCACACCTCCGCTTGCGGCCGGGCAATGACCAAGGATTGGTGGATCTCGATGTTGGGCTTTCTGCCGGCAAGGCCCAAATCCGCGTCGGCGATGGCGCCGCGTTTGTCGCCGCCGGCCGCGGCGGCGGGCGAGACCGAAAGCCCGCCGGGGGCTGGCCCGGCGCGACCCGATCCGACCGGCCCAAGCTTGCGCCGCTCCGACGCAGCCGCGGCGAGCGCGCCGGAGCGCACCTCCTGCAACACGCGGCGGATGGCGCGCACGATGCCGACATAACCGGTGCATCGGCAGAGGTTACCGCTGAGCTCGAGGCGGATGCGCCGCTCGTCCGCGCCGGGAAGACGCCGGACGATGTCGCGCGCGGTTATCAGCATTCCCGGCGTGCAGAAGCCGCATTGCAGGCCGTGCTCGGCAGTGAATGCCCGCCGCAAAGCCACCATGATCGGATCGTCCTCCAAGCCTTCGATGGTGGTGATTTGCGCGCCCTCGCACAGCACCGCGTACGTGATGCACGCCCGCGCCGGCTCCCCATCGATTAGGAGCGTGCACGCGCCGCACGCGCCCTGTTCGCAGCGAAGATGCGTGCCCGTCAAGCCGAGCCGCTCGCGCAAGAGATCGGCGAGGTGGAGGCGCGGCTCGACCGCCTCCACGACTGCAACGCCATTGACCGTGAGTTCGACGGATCGCATCAGGCCATCGCCTGAGCGGCCGCCCGCACGAGCGCTGTGGTATAGAGACGCATGTGGGCGGGGAGCTGGGCGCGCCGCAGCAGCGCGCCGGCTGCCGTGGCGTCGAGCTCAACCGCGCCCCCCGGCTGCGGAACGCCTCGCAAAATGCTGCGCGCGTCTTCGACCACGATGGGACGGCCCTGCGTCGCGCCGATCACCGCTCTGAAGCGCTCGCCTTCGCGATCGAACAGCACGGCGGCGCTCGCCAGGGCGAACTCCCCCGCCTTGCGGGACACCTTGTAGTAACCGCAGCGCGCGGCGCGGGAGGGACGCGGAATGCGGATGGCCTGCAGCAGCTCTGCCCCTTCGAGCATCACCTCGAATGCGCCGGTCACAAATCCTTGGATCGGCACGCGCCGAACACGGCTGCCGTCGGTCACGACGCATTCGGCCGCCAGCGCGCACAGCACCGGCAGCCAATCGCCGGCCGGATCGGCATGACAAAGACTGCCTCCGACGGTGCCCCGGTTGCGCACCGCGCGGTAGGCGATGCCGGCGGCGACGGTGGCGAGGATCGGCAAGCCGTCCACGCGCGCGCGTCCGTCCTCGAGGTCGGAGGTGGTGACGCAGGCGCCGATCATGACGCCGTCCCCGTCTTCTTCGATGCGCGTCAATTCGGGAATCGCGGTGATGTCGACAAGGACGCTCGGCCGCGCCAGGCGCAAGTTCAACATCGGACCAAGCGACTGGCCGCCGGCGATGACCTTGGCGCTGCCGGAGGCTTGGCGCAGGATGGTTGCGGCCTCGCCGAGGCTTCTTGCGCGCGCGAACTCAAACTTTGCCGGCTGCACGATTGCGCGCCGCGCGCGGTCGAAATCGCCGCAACCGCGTCCAGGACTCGCTCGGGAGCGCCGAATTGGGCAGACATGCCTAAACTCTGCTTGCGGTTAGGACCTAGTATGATAGCACGATGCGGAGGTCTCCGCGCCAACTCGGCATAGAAATCGCCCAAGCTCGGCGTGCGAACGACGATTATGAGGGCCGACAGCGCGGTTCAGCAGAGCGACGGGATGCGATCGGCGGCGGGCTCGGTGGCGCCGGGCCTCGCTGCCGGCCGGGGCCGCGGCGGAGCGATCGTGCGCATCGCTGCCGTCAAGAAGGCGTTCGGCGAGGTTGAAGCAATCCGCC
>VAZM01000133.1:0-4854 GCA_005883135.1 Alphaproteobacteria bacterium | reverse complement strand
CGAGCGGCTGCGGCAAAAGCACGCTGCTCATGATGATCGCGGGATTGATCGATCCCAGCGCGGGCGAAATCCGCATCAAAGATGCGAAAGTGGCGGGGCCTCGGCGCGAGGGCGGCGTGGTTTTCCAGAGCCCGGTTCTGTTGCCCTGGCGCACGGTCTTGCAAAACGTGCTGTTTCCGATCGAGCTGTTGAAGCTGCCGCGCCGCCAATACGAACCACGCGCGATGGACTTGCTGCGCATGGCGAAGATTGACGAGTTTTCCGGGCTGTTGCCGCGTCAGCTCTCGGGCGGCATGCGCCAGCGCGTCGCGATTTGCCGGGCGCTCGTGCACGATCCGAGCATCCTGCTGATGGATGAGCCGTTCAGCGCGCTCGACGCCATCACGCGCGACGAAATGGCGGTCGAGTTGCAGCGCATCTGGCAGGCCAATCGCAAGACAGTGATTTTCGTCACCCACAGCATCCGCGAAGCCGCATTTCTCTCGGACCGCGTGCTGGTCATGGCACGACGGCCCGCGACCATCATCGACGAGCTTCCGATCGACCTTCCCCGGCCGCGGGCCATTGCGATGACCGAAGACGAGGCGTTCAACCGCTTGGTTCGCCATCTCCGCAACGCCATCGAGGCGAGCCATGCGGAATAACATTGCCAAGCGCGCAGCCGCGATCGGCTGGCCGATTCTCGTCACGGCGCTCATCCTGCTGGCTTGGGAGATCAGCGTCAGGACATTGGGTATCCGCAGCATCATCTTGCCGCCGCCCTCGGCGGTGTTCGCGGCGATGGCAGAACGGCATGATCTTCTGCTTACGCATTTGTGGCCTTCGCTTTACCTCACCGTTCTCGGATTCGGTCTTTCCGTCGTCGGCGGCATTTTCGTCGCCGTGTTGATCACGTACTCCGCGATCGTGCGAAAAGGGTTCTACCCGGTCATCGTCGTCTCCCAGGTCATCCCGAAAATCTCCATTGCCCCCCTGTTCATCGTGTGGTTCGGGACCGGAACCCTGTCCAGTTTGCTGCTGGCGTTCCTGGTCGCGTTCTTTCCGATGACCATCAACGCTTCCATGGGGTTCGAATCGATCGACGAGGATATCCATCGCATGGCCCGCACCTTCATGGGCTCGCGCTGGCAGATCTTCTGGAAAATCCGGATGCCCAATGCCTTGCCTTATATCTTCGGCGGGATGAAGATCTCCATTACGCTGGCGATCATCGGCGTCATCGTGTCGGAATTCGTCGCCTCGCAGGAAGGCATCGGCTATCTGATCAAACTCGCCGGCGGTCTTTTGGATACGCCGCTCATGTTGGCGGCGATCACGGCGCTCAGCCTCAGCGGGCTTGCGCTCTACGCGATCATCGCCGGCGTGGAAAGTTGGGCGGTATACTGGCAGCCGCCGTCCGATGCGGCCGGAGCCGGGGGAGGATGATGCGCCGGAGCGGGCCGTTTGTTCGCCATATGGCGCAAGACGAGCGCCGAATCGCGATCGTGAAAGGCGCGGCGCGGTCCGCTATGCTGATCGAGCCTACAAAGGAGTGCTTCCAATGCCGATCCACCGTCGTTCGTTCCTGAAGCTCACCGGCGGTACCGCCGTCGCGTCCGCGGGCTTCGCAATTGGCGCACCCGCGATCCTGCGCGCCGCGACGCCGGTCAAGATGACCTTGCCGTGGCTGCCGCTCGGGACCTTCAGCTACGCGTTCGTCGCCAACAAGATGGGGTTTTGGGAGAAACGCGGGCTCGAGGTGACCATCGACCGGGGCTTCGGCTCCGGCCGGGTGTGCGTGCCGGTGGATCAGGGGCAGTATGATTTCGGCATTCTTGACTTGGCGGTGATGATGAATTGCGCGGCGCGCGGGCTCGACCTCGTCGCCGTGGGCGGCATCTGGCCGCGCTCGCCGGTCGGGATTTTTTCGCTCAAGGAATACGCCATCAGCAAGCCACAGGATCTCCAGGGCCAGACGGTCGCCTTCGACGTCGGCAGCGGCGATTTCCAACTCTGGCCGGCTTTCGTCAAGGCGACGGGAATCGACGACAAGAAAGTCAACAAGGTCACCATGGACGCGGCCGCGCTGATCAAGGCCTTGGTCGAAAAGCAGGTCAAGGCGGAAGGCAATTTCTTCGGCAGTATCGCCCCGAGCCTGTGGGCGCAGGGGCTCGAGATCAACAGCATGCTCTACGAGGACTACGGGGTGAAGATGTTCAGCAACGTCGTCGCATGCAAGCGCGCGACGATCGAGAAGAAGCCGGAGCTGTGCGAGGCTTTCCTCGGCGGCCTGATGGAGGGCCTCAAATACGTCTACCTGAACCCGGAAAAATCCGTCGCGCTGCACCTCGAGAGCGTCAAGGAGTTCCAGGGCGGCAGCGTTGCCAACCAGAAGGTGATCGAGTACGGCCAGGCGGTGAGCACGGCGCTCGGGGTCGTGCCGGCGGTGCGAGAACACGGGCTCGGCTACATGGATCCGGATCTCGTCGCCACGACGGCAAAGACGGTCGAAACCTACATGGGCGTCACTAACGCCCCGCCGACGCAGACGCTGTTCACCAACAAATTCGTCGGCACGGTGAAACTGAGCGAGGCGGAATGGACCGAGGTAGAAAAGCGCTCGGAGAAATACCTGCCGCGCAAGAGCTCATGATCGAGATTGTCTCGGCCGCCGTATCGACGGCCGACTGACCCATGGTCCGCTCGACTTGACGCGACACGACGACGCCAAGCAGGCCGCCGGCTCCCCAAGCTCAGCGATGGGTCTGAGGCTTTTTGCGAGTCTTCGACCTCTGAGCCGCACCGGCGCGGTGCGCGACAGCATCGCGGGGGTGACGCTCGCGTCGATGAATATCCCGCAGGTGCTCGGCTATACGCGGATTGCGGGCACGCCGGTCGTCACCGGGCTTTACACGGTGCTGCTGCCGCTCGTGGCATTCGCGGCTTTTGGATCGTCGCGTCACCTCGTCGTGGCCGCGGACTCCGCCACGGCTGCGATATTCTCCAATTCACTCTCCCCGATGGCCGCGCCCGGCAGCGACAAGTACATGGCGTTCGTCGGCATGGTGGCGCTGCTGACCGCCGGGTTTCTGCTCGTGGCGCGGGTTTTGCAGCTGGGATTCCTCGCCGATTTCCTGTCTCGCACGGTGTTAGTCGGCTTTCTGACCGGTGTCGGGATTCAGGTCGGTGTGGCGATGCTCGGCGACATGCTCGGTGTGGCGGTGCAGTCGCACCGCACGCTCGGACAGGGATGGGAGATCTTGCAAGGCCTGTCGCAGTTGAATGCTCCAACGCTCTCGCTCTCGGTGCTCGTGGCCGCAAGCATCCTGGTCGGTCATCGCTTTGCGCCGGCCGTGCCGGTTGCGCTCATCGCCGTCGTGGGGACGATCGCGGCCAGCGCCTTGTTCGGCTTCGCCGGGCGCGGCATCGCCGTCATCGGTCCGGTTCCCGGCGGGCTGCCGTCGATCGGATTGCCGCAAGTCACCTGGGACGAGACCTTGGCGTTGCTGCCCGTGGCTGCCTCCTGTTTCGTGGTGATCATCGCCCAGAGCGCCGCGACCTCGCGCGTCTTCGCCCTGCGATACGCCGAGCGGGTCGACGAGGACGCCGACATTCTGGGGCTCTCGGTCGCGAATGCCGCCGCCGCCGTGAGCGGCGCGTTCGTGGTCAACGGCAGCCCGACGCAGACCGCCATGGCCGAGCGCGCGGGCGCGCGCAGCCAGCTCGCGCAGCTGATATTTGCCGGCATCGTGCTGCTGGTGCTGCTCGCCCTGACCGGCCCGCTGGAGTACCTGCCGCGCTCCGTGTTGGCGGCAATCGTCTTCACGATCGCGCTGGGAATGATCGACCTGACCGGGCTGCGCGACATCCGCCGGGAAAGTCCAGGTGAGTTCTACCTTGCGATCATCACCGCCGCCGTCGTCGTGGCGGTCGGGGTCGAGCAAGGCATCGTGCTGGCCATGGCTTTGTCGCTTTTCAGGCACGTGCGCCACAGCTATCGGCCGCACACGATGGTATGGGCGCCAGACGCCGAGGGCCGCTGGATGCCGGCGCCGACGAAGCCCGGCACGGTGACCGAGCCGGGTCTCATCATTTATCGTTTCGGCGCGGATCTGTTCTACGCCAACGACCATCGCTTTACCGACGAAGTACGCATGCTGGTGGAGCATGCGCCGACCCCGGTGCGCTGGTTCATCGTCGATGCGGGCGCCATAACGGATGTCGACTATTCCGCCGCGCGCTCTATCCGCAATCTGCTCGACGACCTGGCGCGGCAAAACGTGGGCATGATCTTCGCCCGTGTCAGTCCCTACCTCAAGTCCGACATGGACCGGCACGGCATCACCGCGGCGGTCGGCGAGGCGCGAATCTTCCCGACCCTGCACGAAGCCATCGCCGCGGCGCGCGCGGGCACGCTCGAGCGGGGGGCAGAGCAAGAGAAGTGAGGCTCCGGCTAGTGCCCGGTTTTCGAAGTTCGTCATACAGCGCGGCACCCGGGCACGAACTTCGAAAACCAAGAGCACTAGCGACTTTATGATTCTAGTGCCGCTTTTCGATTTGAAATTCCTGAGGCGGACTCGCGGCACATGATGCAGGAATTTCAAATCGGCGGCACTACTCTTCGCCCAAGAGTGCCGCCCGCGCCGCGGCGAACTCTTTCTTCTTCGCCGCGTCGACCTTCGGGTAAGCAAGACCGAGGCTCTCCATGGCGTCGACGATGGCCGCGGCGACGACGAGGCGCGTAAACCACTTGTTGTCTGCAGGCACGACGAACCATGGCGCGTGCTTTGACGCCGTCGCGCGGATCGCTTCCTCGAAGGCGTCCATGTAGTCGCCCCAGAACTTGCGCTCCTGTGCGTCGGAAGCCGAGAACTT
>VAZM01000132.1 GCA_005883135.1 Alphaproteobacteria bacterium | reverse complement strand
CCGGGGCGCGCGCCTTTCGCCGGTATCTCGCGACGGAAGCGATCAGGCCGGCCGCGGGCGCGGCTGCGTTCCGCGCGGCGCTCGCGCTCATCGCCGACATCGACGCGCACACCGTCGCTGCCGCTTGATCCGAGACGATCCTTCGGAGCAGACCATGATCTTGGGCGTCCCCGTGAGCGAGCTCTTGCTGCTTGCGGCGCTGATCATCGTCGCCGGATTCATCACCGGCATCCTCGCCGGGCTTTTCGGAATCGGCGGCGGCGCGCTCATCGTTCCCGTTCTTTACGAAGTGTTCCGGGTGCTCGGCGTGCCGGACGAGGTCCGCTTCCAGCTGTGCGTCGGGACCTCGATCGCGATCATCGTTCCCACCAACGTGCTCTCTTACTTCACCCATCGCGGCAAGGGCGCGGTGATGATGGACGTGGTGCGCGCTTGGGCAATACCTGCGGTGGTAGGCGTGGCGGCCGGCTCGGTCATCGCAGCCTTCGCACCCGGCGCGGTGCTCAAGCTCGCTTTCGTCCTGGTCGCAAGCGTGATCGCTTTCAAGCTGCTGGTCGGCCGCGACAGCTGGCAGATAGCCGACGACCTCCCCGGTCCTGCCGGCATGACCGCCTACGGCGTGTTCGTCGGGCTTGCCGCCTCGCTGATGGGCATCAGCGGCGGGTCGGTTTCCAACATGATCCTGACCCTCTACGGCAAACCCATCCACAAGGCGGTCGCGACCTCCGCGGGGCTCGGCGTGCCGATCACGGTGGCAGGGACCATCGGCTATATCCTCGCCGGTCTGCCGCAGCAGTCGCTGCTGCCGCCACTCTCGCTTGGCTTCGTGTCGCTGATTGGCTTCGCCCTGATGGCCCCGGTCTCGAGCCTCACCGCGCCCTATGGCGCGCGGCTCGCCCACAGGCTGTCGAAGCGCCGGCTCGAGATTGCGTTCGGCTGTTTCCTGCTGGTCGCCTGCATACGCTTTGCGGTGAGCCTGATCGAATGATGCTTAGGGATAACCCCGCATCATGAGCTTGTCCCCGCGCACCTCCCAGCTCTCCAGGCGGTTGAGAAAGGTCATGCCGAGCAGGCTCGTGCGCAGTTGCCCGGCTTGGGCGACGAGCGCCGGGACCGAGCGCTCGGTGATATCGCCGATGGACAGCCGGTCGAGCGTGACCGGCGCGGCGCGGGTACGGCCGTTGGCGGTGTCGACGTTGACGGAGTAGTTGAGCACTTCGAGCGGCAGACCCGCGGCCTTTGCCGCGTCCTGCGTGAGGACGACCGCGCTGGCGCCGGTGTCGAGCACCATGGGGACGCGCGCGCCGTTGACGTGCGCCGCCACCGAGAAGCCGCCGCTGCTTGTGCGCGCGATTTCGACCGTGCGCCCCCTGGTTACGGGACGGCCGGGAATGAACTCGGCGAGCACCCGGTCGGCCACCTCGCGCAGCTCGAAACGGTAGGTATATCCAAGCGCGAGCAGCGCCGCGAGCATCAGCCAAATGAGGGCAGATTCGAACACACGGGAAAAACGCTGGCGAAACAGAATCAGCGCGATCAGCCCGACGAGCGCCGCCGCCATGACTTTGGTTTCCCACGACGCGCTGTCGAATCGAGAAAGTTCGGCCAGGGCCGTTTCATTCTGCTGCAGCACGAGCACGAGAAGTGCGACGGTGAGAACGGCGAGCAGGATCCAGAGCAGGCGGCGCACGGCGGTGTCCTTCAGCCCACGCTAAATCATATTCCGTTCATGTCGAGCTAGATGCGGCGTGGTCGCCGGCCTTGGCCAGCGACGCAAGCGCTTTCGCCAGTGCATTGGCAGGCGAGGCATCGGCCTCCCCCGTCGAGCGCTTGACCTCCGCACGAGGAGCATGATGGGGTGTAGACGAAGGAATAATACAACCGATCGGGCGTATGATCCAAGGTAGCGGGCGTGCCGGCAATGGCAACAAGCCTCTGTACTCATTCCCGTGCACCGGACTCCGGCCCGCGTCCGGATCGCCGCTTGCGGGGAGGACGAGCGGAAGAGAACGTGGGCCGGTGCGCAGCACGGGTACCGAGATGAAGCTTTACGACGGAGGTCGCGCGCCCAATCCGCGACGCACGCGAATCTTTCTGGCCGAGAAGGGTATCACGCTGCCCATGGAGCAGGTCGATCTCGGCGCCCTGGCGCAGATGTCGGCGGACTATGCCGCGATCAATCCGCTCAAGCGCGTGCCGGCGCTCGTTCTCGACGACGGCACGGTGCTCACGGAATCGATCGCGATCTGCCGTTATTTCGAGGCGCTCAAGCCCGATCCACCGCTGTTCGGGCGTGGTGCGTTGGAGCTTGCCCGCGTCGAGATGTGGAATCGCCGCCTCGAGCTGCATTTGCTGTTTCCAGTATCGCACGTCTTTCGTAACTCGCACCCGGCGATGAAAGAGATGGAGGTACCGCAGGTGCCGGCCTGGGCCGAGGCCAACAAGCCGCGCATTGGGGAATTCATCGCGTTCTTGGACGGCGAGCTGAAGGATCGCCCGTTTGTTGCGGGCGACGCATTCACCGTCGCCGACATCACCGGGCTCGTCGCCGTCGATTTCATGAAGCCGGCAAAGCTCGCGGTGCCGGACGCCGAGTGCCTCGGCCTGACCATGCGCCTGACGATCGTCGGATGTGGCGATGCCTTCGGCTCCGGCGGCCGGTTCAACACGTGTTTCTTTCTCGAAACGGCCAAGGGCACGCTGCTCGTCGACTTCGGGGCCTCATCGCTGGTGGCGCTCAAGGCGCACCGCCTGGATCCCGACCGCATCGACGCCATCGTGCTTTCGCATCTGCACGGCGATCATTTTGGCGCGTTGCCCTTCTTGCTGCTGGATGCACAGTTTCTTGCGCGGCGCGAGCGGCCGCTGTTGATCGCCGGGCCGCCCGGCACGCGCGCACGCATCGATCAGCTTCTCGAAGTATTCTTTCCCAAGTCGACCACCAACAAGTGGCGGTTTTCATGGGACGTGATGGAGATCGAGGTCGGCCGCCCGACCGACGTGCTCGGCCATTCCGTCATCACCACCGAAGTGCTGCATTACTCGGGCGCGCCCTCGACCGCGATCGTGCTCAGCGATGGGGTGAAGCGCTTCGCGTATTCCGGGGATACCCAGTGGGTGGATGCGCTCCTCTCCGTCGCCGACGGTGCGGATCTCTTCATCGTCGAATGCTTCGCGTATTCCGGCGAATTGCCCGGCCATATCACCTGGGATGTGCTCAAGCCCCGCCTTCCCAGTCTGCGCGCGCGGCGGATCATGCTCACGCATATGAATCCGGTCATGCTCGCCCATCTCGATGAGGTCCGCGCCGCCGGCGTGCTCCCTGCCGAGGATGGCGCGGTGATCGAGATCTGAGATGGATGCTTTCTGGGGGCGTGACGTCGCTATCGCTCCAACCGGGCGATGAGGCTCGAAGTATCCCAGCGCCGGCCGCCCATCTTCTGCACCTCGGCATAAAACTGGTCCACCAGCGCGCTCACCGGCAAGCTCGCGCCGTTCTTGCGCGCCTCGCCAAGGCAAATGGAGAGGTCCTTGCGCATCCAATCGACCGCGAAGCCGAAATCGAACTTGCCCGCCGCCATGGTCTTGTAGCGGTTCTCCATCTGCCAGGACTGGGCGGCACCCTTGGAGATGGTCTCGATGACGGCGTCGACGTCGAGACCTGCCTTTTTGGCGAAATGAATACCTTCGGACAGCCCCTGCACCAAGCCGGCGATGCAAATCTGGTTCACCATCTTGGTGAGTTGGCCCGCCCCGGCCGAGCCGAGGAGCTTGCACATGCGCGCATAGGATTGGATCACCTTCTCGGCACGGGCATAGGGCTCAGCGTCGCCTCCGCACATGACGGTGAGCACGCCGTTCTCCGCCCCGGCCTGTCCGCCCGAGACGGGGGCGTCGACGAAGCCGAAGCCGCGCTCTTTCGCCTGGCCATAAAGTTCGCGGGCGATCTCGGCCGAGGCGGTGGTGTGGTCGACGAACACGGCGCCCTTCTTCATGCCGTGAAAGGCGCCGTTCGCCCCGAGTGTCACCTCGCGCAGATCGTTGTCGTTGCCCACGCAGCACATGACGAGGTCCTGGCCCTCGGCAGCGGCCTTGGGCGTTGCTGCGCTGCGCCCGCCGTATTGTCCAACCCACTTCTGCGCCTTAGCCGCGGTGCGGTTATACACGGTGACGTCATGGCCGCCTTTATTCTTGAGATGCCCGGCCATGGGATAGCCCATGACGCCGAGACCGAGAAAAGTCACCTTCGCCATTCTGTCCTCCTCGATCACTGCCATGCGACGGCGCGGATACCTATATGTGCGATTGATTGCGACGGCGCGGCGCTGGCGTCAACCGTCATCGCGTTGACCAGACCCGCGCGGCGCTTATGGTGTCGCAGGGAAACGGACGCATCGGGTCCGGCGGAGAAGGTGCAATGGCAGTGAACAAGGAGCAGGTGCTCGCGGCTCTCGAAGGCGTCGCGAGCCCGAGCGGAACTCCGCTGCCAAGAACCGGCGCGCTTTCCGACGTGGTCGCCGGCGACAGCAAGGTGTTCTTTTCGATCAGCGTGGATGCCGCCGAGGTGAAAGCGTGGGAGCCCGTGCGCAAGCGTGCGGAAGAGGTCGTGCGGGCGCTGCCGGGCGTGCAATCCGCCCTCGTTGCCTTGACGGCGGAGCGCAGGGCCGGCGCGGCGCCGCCGCGTCCGCCACAGGGGCGGGCCATGCCTGCGCGGGGCGCGCCGCGCGGAGAGGCGTTGCAGGGGGTGCCCGACGTTGCAGCCATCATCGCGGTTGCGTCGGGCAAGGGCGGGGTCGGGAAATCGACCACGGCGGTCAATCTCGCACTCGGCTTGAGCGCCCTCGGGCTCAAGGTCGGCATCCTCGACGCCGATATCTACGGGCCGTCGCTACCGAAGCTGCTCGCCATTCGCGAGCGGCCGCAGACCATCGGCGGCACACGGCTCAAGCCGATCACGCGTTACGGGCTCACCGTCATGTCGATCGGTTTCCTCATCGACGAGGACACGGCAATGATCTGGCGCGGGCCGATGGTGATTTCGGCGCTCACGCAGATGTTGCGCGAAGTCGAATGGGGGACGCTCGACGTGATGGTGGTCGACATGCCGCCCGGCACCGGCGACGCACAGCTCACGATGGCCCAGCAGGTGCCGCTCAAGGGCGCGATCATCGTCTCCACGCCGCAGGACCTCGCGCTGATCGACGCCAGGCGCGGCGTGTCCATGTTCAAGCGGGTCAACGTGCCCGTGCTCGGCGTGATCGAGAACATGAGCTATTTTCTTTGCCCGCACTGCGGCACGCGCTCGGATATTTTTGGACATGGCGGGGCCCGGCACGAGGCGCAACGCCTCGGGGTGCCGTTCCTCGGCGAGGTGCCGCTGGACATGGCCATCCGCGAAAAATCCGATGCCGGGCTGCCCCTGGTCGCGACCGAGCCCGATGGTCCGCATGCGCGGATCTATCGCGACATCGCGGCCAAGGTCGCCGATCAGCTCAAGGCCGGCGGCGGGCGCGCGGCGCCGAAGATCGTGATCGAGGCATAAGCCGCGAGCGCACCTAAGTCTGCGGCGCGCGGAGGAGGGCCGGTAGTTCGGCCAGCGATCGCACGGTCCGGTCAGGTTTGCCGGGCAGCCGTTCCGGCCGCTGCCCATAGCGATTGCACCACACCACCTGCATGCCGAACGCCGAAGCCGCGTACGCATCCCACGCGTTGGATGATTGAAACGCGATCGCAGCAGCGGGGACCCCGAGCCGATCGACCGCAAGTTGGTAAACCCTGGGATGCGGCTTATAGACGCCGACCGTTTCGACCGAGAGCACCGCGTCGATGAGCGTGCCCAGCCCCGATGCGCGCACGACCGCGTCGAGCATCATCGGCGAGCCGTTCGATAGGATCGCTGTGCGCAAGCCCGACGCCTTGAGCCGCTCGAGAACCTCCCCGACCTCCGGAAACGGCTCGAGCGTGAGGTAGAGATTCATCAGCCGGTCGCGCAAACCGGGCTTGTCCAGCGCCAATGTCTCCAACGCGAAGTCGAGCGCGTCGGAGGTGACCTGCCAGAAGTCCGCGTGCCGGCCTTGGACCGCCCGCAGCCAGGTGTATTGCAGTTGCTTGTCGCGCCAGAGCGGGGTCAATTTGTCGATGACGTCGCCGAGCACATCGCGGCAGTTTCGCGCCGCCGAAGCGAAATCGAACAGGGTTCCGTAGGCATCGAAGACGCAAGCCTGTACGCCGGCCAGAGGTATGTTGCTCATGCGCATTCACCTCGCGATCGCGATGATCGACAGCCAAACCAGATTCGAGAGTTGTGGACTTTGTCGCGACCGCGCAAGCCGGCCTCAGTCCTCCACCCACATCCGCAACAGGTTGGCCAACGACTTCGAGACAAGGTCGAATTCGGTCGATTTGCCTTCGCGCGCAAACATCTGCCGCCGCGCCGTATCGAGATCGAAGAGGAGTTCCCGCCGTGCCGGATCGCGAACAAAGCTTCTCACCCAGCCGACGGCCGCAAGACGCGCGCCGCGCGTCACCTCGCTGACGTGGTGCAACGAGGTCGCGGAATAGGCGACCAGCGCCCCGGCATCGAGTTTGAACGTTTCCTCGCCCGAGACGCCTTCGATCGCGAGCTCGCCGCCGTCGTAGCTTTTCGGCTCGGATAGGAAGAGCGTGAACGAGACGTCGGTGCGCATGCCGTCCATCAGCGCGTCATCGACGTGGCTGCCATAGCGCATGCCTTTCTGGTAACGCGAGAAGAGGAGCGGGGAGAGCGCCTTCGGCCGCACCGCCAGGCGAAACACCTCGTTGGCGAGGACGCGTTCCGCCACCAGCTTGCGGATCGTGCCGAGCGAGCGATCGGACGCCTCGGCCTGCCGATTGTTCTTGACCAGGCGCGCGGCAAAGCCCGCGGTGGCCGCGCCATCGACGAACCGCGCGCGGGCGAGCGCGGCGCGGACGCGCCGGAGTTCCTCGGTCGAGAGCACGTTGCCGATCACGATTTGCATCACAACCCCTCGGGGGCTGGCGGGCATCGAACACGCAACTGCCGCCATCCGGCAAGTCTTTGCGGGCGCCGCCCGTTTGGTTGTCGCTGGAATGGTTCAAAACAAGGACGTTACTGGACCGGCGCCCGACCCGATTATAAGCATCCCACGCTCTGCCCCACGCAGTCGCGTAGCGGCGCATGCGGGCGGGCAAGTTGCGGACCGTGGTCGGCATTCGACATGAGGACCAAAACCAAGATCTGGCTCGGCGTCGGCGCCTTCGTGATGATCGAGACGGCGGCAACGGGCGGTAGCGCGCGGCTCGGCCCCGAGACGCTTCCCGGGCTGAATGCGGGGCCTCGTCTGCCGGCCGCTGCGGCGACCACCGGCCGGATGCACGTCACGCAAGACGCTGATCACGCTCGAGACGCGGGTGAGGGCGGCGAGGCCGGAACTCTCGCCGGCCTGCCGCCCGAACTTGCCTTTGCCGTGCGCGTTGCACTCCTACGCGGCCACCTCCTGGTCGGCGACGAACTATTTCCTTCACCCGACCGAAGAGATTTACGGCGACATCCAGGGTGAGCTCGCCGGCTATAACGTGCCGCCGTTCGACGGCGCGCTCAAGGCGCTTGCCCAAGTGGTCAAGGGCAGGAAGGGCGGAGTCGACTACGCCAAGGCTCTCAAGGCCGTCAATGACGCGCTTGCCGCAGCCGATGCCGGCATGAAAGCACGGCAATCCAACTGGTCCGGCTTCGTCGTCGAGGCCGCGGTCGAGGCGCTCAAGGCCGCGAGCGGCGAATACCAACAGGCGATCGTCGGCGGCAGGATCGCCAAGCCGGTCGAATACCAGGACGCACGCGGCTTCGTCTGGGAGGCCGAGCGCATGATCGAGAGCGTCGCGGCTGACCTGCAAAAGCAAAACGCTCCGGCGCTGCGCGAGGTGCGCGCCGGAATGGCCGAGTTGAAGCTGGCGTTTCCTTCGCCCATGCCCCCGCGCACGCCGGTCAAGGACCACGCCACGGTGCTCGGCCATGTCTCGCGTATCGAGCTTGCCGCAGGCAAGCTGATGTGACGGGCGATGGGTGTGCCGACCGCCATGCGGCTCGCCGCCGCGACCTTCGTGGCGGGTGGACTCATCGGCGCGGCGGCGGCGATAGCCATTCATTCGGCGACGGTGCAAGCGGGGGCGGTCGCGCCAGCGGATGACCTCGCCGCGCTCAAGGCGTCGTTCCGTCGCCCCGCGAGCGTGCCATTTCCAGCCGACAATCCGTTCTCAGAAGCAAAACGCCGGCTGGGCGAGGCGCTCTTCCACGACCCGCGCCTGTCCATCGACGGCAGCCTTGCTTGCGCGAGCTGTCACCAGCGCGGCAAAGGGTTTGCCGACGGCAAGGCCCAGGGCCGCGGTGTGCCGGGCCGTGCGCTCAAGCGTCACGCCCCGAGCTTATGGAATTTGGCCTGGGCGTCGGCGGTGTTCTGGGACGGGCGTGCGCGCAACTTGGAGGAGCAGGTCGCGGGACCCATCGAATCGCCCGATGAGATGGCGCAGCCGATGGCAGCGGTCGTCGCCCGTCTGGCCGCGGATCCCGTAATGGCGCGGGCCTTCACGCAGGCGTTTCCCGAATCGCCGCACGTCAACGGCGCAAATCTCGCCAAGGCCATCGCGACCTACGAGCGGACCTTCGTATCGCCCGAGAGCCGCTTCGATCGCTGGATCGCCGGCGACGAGCATGCGTTGACGCCGCGCGAGGTTGCCGGATTCCGGCTGTTCACCGGCAAGGCCGGCTGCGTGAAGTGCCACAGCGGATTCGCGTTTACCGATTATGCGTTTCAGGACATCGGTCTGCCGGGCGAGGACCGCGGCCGCGGGGCGGTGCTGCGGCTTGCGGCGGCCGAGCACGCATTCAAGACGCCGGGCCTGCGCGAGATCGGCCGCTCGGCTCCCTATATGCACGACGGTTCCCTCGCCACGCTCGAAGACGTGCTCCGGCACTACGCCGGCGGCGTGCTCGATCGCCCCACGCTGTCCAAGGATCTCCCTCGCGGGCTCAAGCTGTCGGAGGCGGAGCGCGCGAATCTGATCGCTTTTCTCGGCACGTTGACGGGCGAAGGCGAGCCGGGATTGCCGGCGAACATCGTAGCGGTGACAAGCGGCCCGTCCGAGCCGGCGCAAAAAGTCAGCACGGTGTCCCAGGACGAGAAGACTTTTCATCCCAGCCATATCGCGCTTGCGCGCGGCGAGCGATTGTGGATCGTCAACAACGACACCCGCACCCATAACGTGCGGATATTTGATCCCGCGCTCGACTTCGATTCCGGGGCGCAGGAGCCCGGCGAGACGGTTGAGATCGGCTTCCCCGCCGCCGGTTCGTTCCTGGTGTTCTGCGGCATCCATCCGAAGATGGAGCTGTACGTCGATGTCGCACCCTGAGCGAGGGGTGTCGCGGGTTTTACCCCTTGCGCATGCGGCGTCGGGCGGCCTATCTACCGGAAATTTGCGGATCCACACCACACCACGCCGGGTCGCATCTCGGCCCAGGATCCCTGGATCAGGAGGAAACATCCCCATGAAACGCCGCGAATTTCTCAAGGTTGGTGCAGCCGGACTGGCCGCCTCATCTCTGGCCGCGCCTGCCATTGCGCAGTCCACGCCGGAGGTCAGATGGCGACTGACGGCAAGCTGGCCCAAGTCGCTCGACACCCTCTATGGCGCGTGCGAGACCTTCGCCAAGCACGTGTCGGAGGCGACCGACAACAAATTCCAAATTCAAGTCTTTGCCGCGGGCGAGATCGTCCCTGCCTTGCAAGTGCTCGATGCCGTTCAAAACGGCACGGTCGAGATCGGCCACACGGCCACCTACTATTACGTCGGCAAGGATCCGACCTGGGCGCTGTTCTGTGCCGTCCCCTTCGGCCTCAACACCCGTCAGCAGAACGCCTGGTTCTACGACGGCGACGGCATGAAACTCATGAACGAGTTCGCCAAGAAAGCCAACGTTTACTGCCTCGTCGGCGGGAATACCGGCGCGCAGATGGGCGGATGGTTTCGCAAAGAGATCAAGGGCGTCGAGGATCTCTCCGGGCTCAAAATGCGCATCGGCGGCTGGGCCGGCAAGACGCTGCAGAAGCTCGGCGTGGTGCCGCAGCAGATCGCCGGCGGCGACATTTATCCAGCACTGGAAAAAGGCACGATCGACGCAGCCGAGTGGGTCGGTCCCTACGACGACGAGAAGCTCGGTTTCAATAAGGTCGCGCCGTACTATTACTACCCCGGTTGGTGGGAAGGCGGCACTGCGAACCACTTCATGATCAACCAGGCGAAATGGAACGAGCTGCCCAAGGC
>VAZM01000662.1:2794-3266 GCA_005883135.1 Alphaproteobacteria bacterium | reverse complement strand
GCAGTCCGCCGCCGCCGTCGCCACCAGCCGAGAAGGCCAACGCTCGCGAAGATCAGGCCGGGCAATCCAGCACCGGCGATGGGGCCGGGAACGGCACCACGTGTCAGCCATCAAGTGGTGCGCCAGCCGCCGCAAGGTGCGCGCCGCCCTTCACGCCGATGTGAATGACCCGCCGGGGCAACTCGCGCGACCCACTGGTGGGTGAGGGATCCCCCATCCCGACATCGCAAACCGTGAAGCGGGGGCCGCATAGCCCCAGAGGGAGAGCACTATGCAAGAAGTCAAGATGTCGTTCGAGACTGGCGTTGCCCAATGCGATACCGGCGAATGGTGCTGGGCCGCCAGAGGCCGCGACCTCCCAGAGTTCTTCCGATCCTGTGATCCGAGCTACGCCCCGACTTCAACCGGTTGGTTCCTCTTCGGACCATACACGACGGAAGGAGCGGCCAGGCGCGAGCTTCGCGAGTTCGTG
>VAZM01000662.1:1456-2772 GCA_005883135.1 Alphaproteobacteria bacterium | reverse complement strand
ACAGCCTGCGGAGGACACGTCTCCGGGGCAGCCGCGATGGCAACGGGCTCTTGAACAAGGCGAAGTTCGGCTTCCTCCGCAGGAGCGTGGTTCTTGTTGGCCGTGAAACTTCGTAAGCCATCACCGCCGCATTGGGATCGGCGGATTGCGCACGCTAGATGCTCACGCGCTCTTCCGCCGCCGTCGCCACCAGCCGAGAAGGCTACGCGCGCCTCAGATTAGCCCAAGCAGCATTGCCGCGACAAAACCCACGGCAAGTACACTCATAATGTAATGCATGATCCCTGGCCCCCGCTCAGGAACACGCAGCATTAGAACTAATTAAGGCTTAAGTTTTACAACTGGAATCATTTCGCGCGACTTTGTGGGGACAACTTTACCGCAGTCCGTCTTATCTTACCGTTGCGCACCAAACTGAAAGGTCCTAGAGCCCGCGTGGCCGAATTACTCGAGCACTAGCCCGTAGGAATGAAGAGCCCCGCCGCAGCGGGGCAAGGACTGTCCTGGAAGGAATCAAGATGAAGATGTACGCCACTACACGCACATCGCGCCTGTGTTTTGAGGCAACTCCGAACCTCGTTGCCGAAAAGACACGGTCGAAATCTTCTGGATAGCGGCCGGGGAACCCTGCCTTGTGGTGCCGATTGTTCTCGTTGCGGAGGGGCGCGGCCCTCGCTCGCTCTCCGCTACCCAAAGTGACTTGGCCCCGCCTTTCACAGCCAGACGGGCGGGGCCTTTTTGCGCCGCGCGCGCAACCATCCCCGGCAAACTGCTTCCATGGTTTCGGAACCCAGACGCTCTTCTTGGGTTGGAACGGTAGCTAACCAAATGGGGGGTGATGGCCGTGACCGGCACTAAGATGGAAGAGTTTCGACGCCTCGCGCAAGAGTGCCGAGCACCGGCGCTGACCTTGTCCACCGAACAGGCCCGAGCCGAAATGCTGGCGATGGCCGACGTCTGCGACCGTGTGGCAGCTCAGCCGACCAATGGCACCGATGTTCGGAAGCAGGGCGGTGGTCAGATTGATGACGAGATCAAATGAGTGGCTTAAATCGACGGGGCAGTCGATTGGAATTCACTGCCGTCGCCAACTCTTGGCGAAAGCGGCCATCGTGGCCTCCCGCGTTGCCTCATAGCCATGCGTCGGTGCGATCCTCGTGATGCCCGAAGGCTAGAGTCCACATCCAGGGCGAGCCAACCGGCGCTGACCTTGTCCACCGAACAGGCCCGAGCCGAAATGCTGGCGATGGCCGACGTCTGCGACCGTGTGGCAGCTCAGCCGACCAATGGCACCGATGTTCGGAAGCAGGGCGGTG
>VAZM01000662.1:0-1418 GCA_005883135.1 Alphaproteobacteria bacterium | reverse complement strand
TAACCGCCACTGTACCGGCAGCTACCAGCAAGCCAAACAGGACAAAATCTTCAATGTGCATCGGTCATCGCCAACGCGCTTTTCTCCAATCTTCCTCTTGCTCGCGTTTGACGGCTGGCGCTGCCGGATTTTTGCTCTTGACCCAGTGACGTGAGCGGCCAGAGGCATAGGTCGAGCCGAGGCGCTTCGATACGATGCATTCCAAGCCAAGCACCAGGATTATCTATGAAGCTGATACCGATAAAACTGAAGCACAAAAATTCGAATAGCCGATGATAGATTGGAATGCTGACGATTAGCATCTATCGCGGCTACCAGCGCTCCCAGGCTCACGCCGCGTTCGACGGCGATTTCTTTCAAACAATCCCAGAACTCGTTTTCAAGGCTGACGCTGGTCTTGTGGTCTGCAATCTTAATCGAGCCCTTCGTCGAGCGCTTCGAGACGGGAAAGTCCAGCCTGCTTCGCAAACGTACCATCGGTACTATGCTTTTCTGGATCGTGGGAGAACAGGGAACACGGAAGGAAACCGGCCAGTCCAATCATGCCCGTTGCGAGTGAAAAGCCGTACGCCAGAAGCATCGCGGCGCACCAGCATGCGGAACCCGTCATGTTTGATCTCATGCAGCCAGCCGGCCCCCCCGGGCGGTTTCGCGGCAGGGCTGTGCAGGCAGGGCTGCAGAAGTCGGGGAAGGCTACACGACGCAACAACATGGCCGAAAACTAACGGCATTTTTCACGCGCGGCGATTCCTAAAACGGAACGCGCTGAGCCCTTAATGCGCTCTACTCGTCACTACTACCGCCTATGCACGAGCCAGCATGATTACAGACCGCTGAAGTCAATCCGGGTGCGAAAAAGCCGCGGTCCCTCGGAGGGCCGGGACTCGAGTACCCATGCGGGAAGCTCATCGAGAAAGCCTCCCAGGCACGAGCGTCGCCCTTACGGGCTCCGCCGACTAGAGTGCATTTTTTGGACAAACCGACGGTGGCCAGGTGCTAGTCGGGTCGTTCCAGAAAAAGCCAATTTCTGCGGTAGGTTTAGGGCAACAGTTGGGGTGCCGGGGGTGCGTATGAATATCGACGACAGCCGACTCATTGTGCGGTTTCAACGGTTGATTACCGAAATGCTGGTCGAGAAAAGGTTGGGACATCGGCGGCCCGAGTTAACCGATGAACTCTACCAGACGTGGCGAGAAGTTGAGCAGCGCGGCCTCAAGGAAACCCCGGAGTACCGAGATTTGCTATTGAGGGCAGATCGGCACGCTTTGTGGCTTGCAGGATTGGTGCAGCTCGCCGCGCGGCCTGTCTCTTCACCAGAAATGAAGCGCACCGAGACATTAGATGCCCCCAAAAAAGCGGCTTAGTAAACCAACATGAGGGTCGCGAAACCCCGTCTTGGCCAATAGACAGGGCGGGGT
>VAZM01000131.1 GCA_005883135.1 Alphaproteobacteria bacterium | reverse complement strand
AACTAGGTTGCATCCACCTGGGTGATGCCCGACTCTAGCCGCGCGGCTGTGGAACATGAGCTTCATGGTTGTTTCCTTGATATACGCGGGAACAATCCTCCTCGCGCTGGGGGTAGCGGCCTGGATCGCGCGAGATTGGACGCGCCGGCGCTATCAACATAAAAGCCCGAGCGACCTGCACTACATCGTCGTGGGGATCATCCTGCTCGTGAGCGCGGGAATCGGAATGCTGGTCGCCTCGTACATCGTGGTCGCGATCGGCTACATGGGTTGATATTGCGTTCCCCCCTTACCGACGCGATCTGCCATCGCATAACCCCGCTGCCACCGTCATAGTCCGAGGTAGGCGCGTTTGAGGTTGGGGTCGGCGCGGATGTCGGCCGCGTTTCCATGTAACACGAACGTGCCGCCTTCCAGGACATAGGCGCGGCGCGCCACCTCGAGGCACTGCACCACGTTCTGCTCGACCAGGAGGAGCGCGACGCCTGCGGCGTTGATGCGCTGGATCAGCGCGAACAGTTCCTCGACCAGGCGCGGCGAAAGGCCGAGCGACGGCTCGTCGAGAATGAGCAATTGCGGCTCGGCCATCAATCCGCGGCCGATCGCCAGCATCTGCTGCTCGCCGCCCGACAGCGTGCCGGCGCGCTGGGCGCGGCGCTCGGCGAGGCGGGGAAAGATCGCAAATACGCGCGCGCGGTTCCTCTCCCGGTGTGCACGTCCGCGCCGGTAGCTGCCGAGGTCGAGATTTTCCTCGATCGTCAGATTGGGAAACACGCATCGCGCCTCGGGCACGTGGATGAGCCCGCGCGCGACGATCTTCGCCGGCTTCTCGCGCTCGATGGCGTGGCCGGCGAAGCGGATGGAGCCGCGCGTCGCGCGCAACACGCCGGAGATCGTGCGGTTGAGCGTCGACTTCCCCGCTCCATTCGAGCCGAGCACGGCAACGATCTCGCCGGCGCCGACCTCGAGATCGATGTCGCGCAGCACTTCGCTCGCGCCGTAGCCGGCGGCAAGCCCGTTGATCGCGAGCAGCACCTCAGACATGCGCCCCTCCGGCGGCGGACAGACGCGCGGCCGCGCCATGGCCGAGGTAGGCCTCGATCACGACCGCATCATCCACCACGGCCTGCGGCGCGCCTTCGGCGATGATGCGGCCCTGCGCCAGCACGAAAACGTGTTCGGCAAGCCGCATCACCGCCTGCATCACGTGCTCGATCATCAGGATCGTTATGCCGCGCTCGGCCAGCGCGCGGATGATCGGCACCATGGCGGCAACCTCGCTCGGATTGAGCCCGGCGAGCACCTCGTCCAGCAGAAGGAGCTCGGGCCCGGCCGCGAGCGCGCGCGCGAGCTCCAGCCGCTTGCGGCCGGCGACGGTGAGGCTCGCAGCGGGACGGCCGAGGAGATCGCCGAGCCCGACCGCGCTCGCAACCTCCGCGGCGGCCGCGAGCGCGTCGGCGCGCGCGCGGCGCGACAGATGCGCACCGATGGCGATGTTCTCGTGCACGCTGAGCCCGGCGAACGGCTGCGCGACCTGGAATGTGCGCACGATGCCTCGCCGCGCGAGAAGATGCGGCGGCATGCCGGTAATCTCGGCGCCGCCATGAAAAATATGGCCTTCGCTGGGGGTCAGGAATCCGCTGATGATGGAGAACAACGTGGTTTTGCCGGCCCCGTTGGGGCCGATGAGCGCGGTGATCCGGCCGGCCTCAACGGCGAACGAAGCGTTATCGACGGCGAGCAGGCCGTCGAAGCGTTTGCAAACGCGCTCGAGGCGAAGCAACGGCTCAGCCATGCGCGCGCTCCCGCAGGCGCGGCCGCGCGCGCGCAAAGCGCAAGCGCAGGTCGGCGATGAGCCCCGCGATGCCTCGCGGCGCGAACGCGACGATGAGGATGAGCACACCGCCGTAGATGACGAGGTCGAGCCCGGGCGCGTCGCCAGTGACGAGCTTGGTCAATTCCCCGAGCATCTTGACGACCAACGCACCAAGCAGCGGCCCGAACGTGGTGCCGATCCCGCCGACGATGGGGGCGAGCAGAGCCTCGATGGAAATCCACGGCCCGTAAGCAATGCCGGAGTCGACGAAGAGAAAATACTGGGCGTAGAAAGCTCCGCCGGCGGCGGTGATGGCGGCGGAGATCGTCATGGCAGCGAGCTTGACCCGCTGCGTATTGACGCCGACGGCTTTGGCGGCCTCCTCGTTCTCGCGCACGGCGACGAGCCAGGCGCCGAACCGGCTCTGCTCGATCAGCCGCACGATGAGGAACGAGACGGCAAGCAGCGCAAGGATGATCCAGTAAAACGGCGCGCGGCTCTGGAATTGGAACGCCTGCGGTCGCAGGTCGAGCGTGATCAGGATCCCGACGCCGGCGCCGGTGATGGGCGCCACGCTGGCGAGAATGCGCAGCACCTCGGCAAAGGCAAGGGTGACCAGGGCGAAATACGAGCCCTTCAAGCCGGAACGAAAGGTCAGCGCGCCGATTAGGGCGCCGACGAGCGCGCCGCCGGCAATGCCAAGCGCGAATGCGGCCCAAGCATTGACGCCGTAGCGCGTTTGCAGGATGGCGCTGACGTAGGCGCCGGTGCCGAAGAAAGCCGCATGCCCGAAGGAATACTGCCCGCCGTACCCGCCGAGCACGTTCCAGCCCTGCCCCACCAGCGCGATCAGCAACGCCACGACCAGAAAATTGAGCACGACATTCGAAGCTGTGAGCAACGGTACAGCCGCGAGCACGGCGACGACGACGGCAATGTGCGCGAGCGAGGCCTGCTTCATGCCCGCTCTCCGAACAGCCCGCTCGGACGCAACAGCAGCACCAGGATGAACATGATGAAAATGCCGATCTGCCCGAGCGACTCTCCGAGATAAAGCCCGCAAAGGCTCTCCACCACCCCGACGAACAGGCCGCCGATGAGCGCGCCCGTCACCGAGCCCATGCCGCCGAGCACGACGATGGTGAAGGCGACGAGGACGAAGGCGTTGCCGATGTGCGGATTGACGTAATAGGTCGGGATCAGCAGGCAGGCAGCGATCGCGAGGCAGGCGGTACCGAGCCCGAAGGTGACGGCATAGACGTGGGCGACGTCGATGCCGGAGAGCTCGGCGCCGAGCTTCTCCTTCGCCACCGCACGGATCGCCTTGCCGGTGTCGGTCAAGGCGAGAATGAGCCAGAGCACGAGTGCGACCGCCAACACGACGCCGAAGCCTATGACGCGCGGCAGCGCAAGGAAGGCGACGCCGACGTCGACGACGTCGAACGCGTAGGCGAGATTGAGCGTGCGCGTATCCGCGCCGAAGACGTAGAGCAGCGCATTCTCGATCACCACCGCGAGCGCGAGCGTCACCAGCAGAATGTTACGATCCTCGCCGTGAGCGGCGGGGCCGATGACGAAGCGCTGCAGGCCATAACCCAGCGCGAAGAACAGCGGCGTGAGCCCGAGCGCTGCGAGGTACGGATCGAGCCCGAGCAGCCGGTGGGCAAAGAACGCCGCGAACATGGCGGCGGTGAGCAGCGCGCCATGCGCGAAATTGATGATGTGCAGGACGCCATAGATCAGCGTCAGCCCGAGCGCGACCAGCCCATACACCGCCCCGGTCAAAAGTCCGTTGAGGACGGCGGGAACGAGAATGATCGGCGACAGCATCGGCGAGCCGGAGGCGACGGCGGCACCCGCCGTCTTGAGGCCGCTCAGGCCGGTGGCATGGGGAATACCGGCTTCGCCGTGGCGAACGTCTGCGGGAAGATCACCTGGATGTCGTTGCCGAGCACCTGGGTGTTGACCGGTGCGGCACCCTGATTTTGCCCGTTGACGAACTTGGTCGGCCCGTAAGGCATCAGGTGGCCGGAAAACGTCGAGCTTTCCAACGCCGCGATGACCTTGGCGCGCTCCGCGCTTGCGGCGCGCTCGAGCGCGTCGGCGAGCAGCAGGACGCAGGAGTAATTCATGAACACTTCGTAGGTGTAGAACTGGCCTTTCTCCTCGACGCGCTTCCTGAGCGCCAGCGCCTTGGGATTGCGCGGATCGAACCAGTGATTGCAGTCCATGATGTACTGCGCGGCGTCGGGAAATTCCTTGACGAACTTGTAGGAGGATGCGGCGCCGCCGAGGACCGAGTAGACGCCCTTCTGCCGCACGCGCTGTTGCTGCATGGTGCGCGCGAGCAGCACGTATTCGTTGTAGTAGTTTGCCGGAATCACGAGGTCCGGATTTTGCGCTTTGATCTTGAGGACCACGTTGTTGAAATCGCGGGTCGGCGTCGGATGCGGGATGGTGTCGAGCACCTCAAAGCCGCGCTCCGGCAGCTGCGTGTTGAGAAGCTTGGCGAGCCCTGATCCGAACAAGGAGTCCTCGTGGACGATCAGCACGGTTTTCGCCGGCTTACCGGCAGCCTCGTTGATGGTGACGAGGTTGTCGAGCGCGGTCTTGGCGATGACTCCGAAGCCGGGCCCGAACCGGAACGTATTCTTGAAGCCGCGCGTGACGATGTTGTCGGCGACGCCGACATCGACCAGGTACGGCAGATCATAGCGGGCGGCGGTCTGGCTCGCGGTGAGGCAGATCGAGCTGGCATAGCCGCCGACGATCGCCGCGACTCCCGCTGAATTCATCTTCTCGACCTCGGCGTTGCCGCCCTCCGGCGTCGATTGCGCGTCGCCGAGCACCGCCTCGATCTTGGCGCCGCCCAGCGCCTTGATGCCGCCGGCCGCATTCACGTCCTCGATCGCGAGCGTCGCGCCGAGCCGGCCCTGCTGGCCCGAATAGGAGAGCGCGCCCGAGACCGGATGCAGCACGCC
>VAZM01000130.1 GCA_005883135.1 Alphaproteobacteria bacterium | reverse complement strand
GGTTCTTGCGATCGAGCGCCAGCACGACGTCGACGATGAAATCGTAACCGGCGCCGTCGGCGCGGTTGAACTCCTTTTGGTTCGCCAGCGCGAAGGCATGGATCAGCGCGCGCACTCTATTGGGGTTGGCAAACGAGAAGGCGCGATGCTGGGTCAGCGCCTTGACGCGCTCAAGCGTCGCCGGTTCGTGGATCGTCGCCTGCAGCGTGAGCCACTTGTCGACGATCAAAGGGTCGTCGGCATAGCGGCTGTAAAAGTCCTCGAGCGCGGCCGCCCGCTCGGGCACGTCGCACAGCGACAGCGTCGAGAGAGCTGCCATCCGGTCCGTCATGTTGTCGGCGGCTTGATACTGCCGAGCCGCGAGCGAAATGGTCTCGGGTCGGCGCGTCGCCACCAGGAGGTCGAGACAGGTGTTGCGCAGCGCGCGCCGGCCGGCGTCGGCGGCATCGGGCCGGTAGGGCCGGCTTTCGGAGAGCCGGCGATAGTGGTCGAAGAGGGACCCGGCGAGATGCTCACCGATTCTCGCGCGCAACTCGGTACGGGCGGTGAACACGGCGTCCGGGTCGACCTCCTGGCCGATCTCACGCGCGATGTCCGCCTCGCCCGGAAGCGTCAACGCAAGCGCGACAAAGGCGGGTTCGAGCGTGCCGTCGCCCAGCGTTGTGCCGAGCCCGTCCAGCAGTCCCGGATCTTGGCGCGCCGCACGCTTCGTGCGCAACGCGGCTGTGTTGTCGACGAGCAAGCGAGTGGCCAGCGTCTGCAGCGCCTGCCAGCGGTTGAACGGATCGGAATCGTGCGCGGCCAGAAAGCGCAGATCGTCGGCAGACAAGTTGGTGGAAAGCTTGATCGGCGCGGAAAATCCGCGGTTGAGCGAAGCCACCGGCGGCGCGGCGATGTCCGCGAACACAAAGGTTTCCGCGGGCTTGGTCAAACTCAGCACGCCACGCTCGATCGCGCGGCCATCGCTGAGCTTGAGCGGCAGGTCGCGACCGTCGCGCCCGACCAGACCGACGGCGAGGGGGACGACGATCGGCTGCTTCTCGGGCTGGCCGGGGGTTGCGGAAATGCGCTGGGCGACTTCCAGCCGATAGGTTTTGCCGCGACCATCATAGCTGCCGGTGGCGACAATCTCGGGGGTGCCCGCCTGCGAGTACCAGAGCATGAATTGCGTGAGATCAGTGCCCGCGACATCGGCGAAGCACTGCACGAATTGCTCGACGGTCGCCGCCTCGCCGTCGTGACGGTTGAAATAAAGATCCATGCCCTTGCGGAAATTTTCCGGGCCGAGCAGCACTTCGAGCATGCGCACGACCTCGGCGCCCTTCTCGTAGACGGTCGACGTATAAAAATTGTTGATCTCGCGGTAGACCGCGGGCCGGACTGGATGCGCGAGCGGGCCCGCATCCTCCACGAATTGATACGCGCGCAGGCTGCGCACATCGCTGATGCGCTCGACGGCGCGCGAGCGTTGATCGGCGGAAAACTCCTGGTCGCGAAACACCGTAAGCCCCTCTTTGAGGCAGAGCTGGAACCAATCGCGACAGGTGATGCGGTTGCCCGTCCAGTTGTGGAAGTATTCGTGCGCGACGATTGCCTCGATCCGTTCGAAATCGTTGTCGGTGGCGGTCTCAGGCGACGCCAGGATGTACTTGTCGTTGAAAATATTGAGCCCCTTGTTCTCCATCGCGCCCATGTTGAAATCGGAGACCGCGACGATCATGAAAATATCGAGATCGTATTCGCGGCCGAAGGCGGTCTCGTCCCAGCGCATCGCGCGTTTGAGCGAGTCCATCGCATAGAGGCAGCGCCGCTCCTTGCCCGGCTCGACATAGATGCGCAACGTCACCTCGCGCCCCGACATGGTGCGGAAGCGATCTTCCACGCAAGCAAGCTGGCCGCCGACGAGGGCGAAGAGGTAGGACGGCTTCGGAAACGGATCGTGCCACACCGCGAAATGCCGCGTCGTGCCCGGCACGTCTCCCGACTCGACGGGATTGCCGTTGGCGAGCAGCACCGGTGCTTCGGCCTTCTCGGCCTCGACGCGGGTGGTGTAGATCGCCATGACGTCGGGGCGGTCCGGGAAATAGGTGATGCGGCGGAAGCCCTCGGCCTCGCACTGCGTGCAATAGATCGCGCCCGAGCGGTAGAGGCCCGAGAGTTGGGTGTTGGCCGAGGGGTCGACGACGGTCTCGATCTCAAGGCGGAATCGGCGTTGTGGCGGCTGCGCAATGGTCAGCCGGTCCGGCGTTGCGACGAACTGTTCCTGCGGCAGCGCAGCGCCATCGAGCTTCAGCCCGCGCAGGTCGAGCGCGTCGCCATCGAGCACGAGCGGCGCCGGCGTCGATCCATTGCTGCTGGGCCGCAGCGTGAGCGCCGCCCGTATCCGGCTCGCCGTGGGGTCGAGCAGCACGTCGAGTTCGACCGTTTCGACCAGCCAATCGGGCGGGCGGTAATCCTCAAGGCGGATGGGGCGGGCCTCTTCCGTGCGCATGTCGGTTCCATTCTCCGGGAGCATTCTACTTGCCGCGACCGCAGGGCACCTTCCGGCACGGCCTCGTGACGTTTTTACCCATATCGGGGAGCGGCTTCCTGCTTTAACCTCTTTCGCGAAAGCCGCAAGGCGCTGTATGGGTGTGCCGACAATTGTGGGAGGAAAGTGATGACGTTGCGTGCAAGTTCGGTGGTGTTGGCGGGGATCGTGGCCTCGCTGGTCGGCGCGTCTACTGCCGCCGCGGAGCAAGCGTATCCCAATCAGGTGGTGCGGATCGTGGTTCCCTTCTCCGCCGGCAGCATCACCGACGGGCTCGCGCGTATTCTTGCCGACAAGCTCGCCGAAGTGTGGAAGCAGCAGGTGATCGTCGAGAACCGTCCCGGCTTGCCGGGCACGACGGGCGTCGCCAAGAGCCCGCCCGACGGCTACACGCTGATGCTGACCTCGAACGGTCACACCATTGCCGGCGCCATCAACAAGAACATTCAATTCGATCCGGTGAAGGATTTCGCCGGCGTCACCCGCGTCGCGTCGGTGCCGCTGGTGGCGATCGTGCCGCCCGAGTTTCCGGCCAAGACGCTCAAGGATTTCATCACGCTCGCGAAGGAGAAGCCGGGCCAACTCAACTTCTCCTCGGCCGGCGTCGCCAGCACCTCATATCTGTCCGCCGAGATCTTCAAGCAAGACGCCAAAATCAACATCGTGCACATCCCCTACAAGGGCGCGCCCGAGGCCACCACCGCCGTGATCCGTAACGACGCGCAGATGTATTTTGCGCCCATTCCCGCCACTCAGGAGCTGAGCTCGACCGGCAAGGTGCGCGCGGTCGCCATCAATTCCGCCAAGCGCGTTCCGCAGCTGCCGGACGTGCCGACCATCGCCGAGACTTTGCCGAACTACAAATACGAGTCCTGGTTCGGCGTGCTCGCGCCCGCCGGAACGCCGCAGCCGATCCTCACGAAGGTGAGCGAGGACATCGCCAAAGTTCTCGAGATGGAAGACGTCAAGGAGAAGCTGCTCGCGCAAGGATCGATCCCGGCGCCGACCACGCCGAGCGAGTTCGATGCCATCAACAAGTCCGACACCGAGCGCTACGGCAAGATCCTCAAGGACGCCGGCATCACGCCGCAATAGCGGTCGATCAGCGGCGCCGGGTAGCGGCGGAGGCGCCGATCGCGGCGGGTTTCGCTGAGCGGGAGGCGAGGCATGCGCGCCATGGTGCTGGAGCGGCCGCGCACCCCGCTCGTGCCGCGTGAGCACGCGGCGCCCGCGCCGGCCGCCGGCGAAATCCTGATCGAGATCGCGGCCTGCGGGGTGTGCCGCACCGATCTGCACGTGGTCGACGGCGAGTTGCCGAACTCAAAGCTTCCGCTCGTGCCCGGCCACGAAATCGTCGGCCGCGTCGCGGCGATGGGCGCAGCGGTCGAGGGACTGGCGGTGAGCGAGCGCGTCGGCGTGCCCTGGCTCGGCGCCACCTGCGGTATCTGCCCCTACTGCCGCAGCGGTCGGGAGAATCTGTGCGATCGAGCGCTGTTTACCGGCTACACGCGCGATGGCGGCTACGCCACGCATGCGATCGCCGATGCACGCTACTGTTTCCCGCTTCCGGAACGGCGCGACGATGCCGAGATTGCGCCGTTCTTGTGTGCGGGTCTGATCGGCTGGCGCAGCTATCGGATGGCGGGCGCAACCGCGTCCGACGGTGAAGACGCGGGTCCCCGCGCCCTCGGCCTCTACGGGTTCGGCGCCGCCGCGCACATTCTGGCGCAGATCGCGACCTGGCAGGGCCGCCGCATCTATGCCTTCACCCGCGTCGGCGACGAGGCGGCGCAAGCATTTGCAAAATCGCTCGGCGCGGTCTGGGCCGGCGGCTCGGACGAGGTGCCGCCCGAGCCGCTCGATGCGGCGATCATTTTTGCACCGGTCGGCGCGCTCGTCCCGATGGCGCTCAAGGCGGTCAAGAAGGGCGGCCGCGTCGTCTGCGGCGGCATCCACATGTCGGACATTCCACGCTTTCCCTATCGCCTGCTGTGGGAAGAGCGGCAGGTGCTTTCGGTTGCCAATCTCACGCGCGCGGACGCGCTCGAATTCTTGGCGCTGGTGCCGCAGGCCGGGGTGAAGACCGCGGTGACGCGCTATCCGCTCGCAGCCGCCAACGACGCGCTTTCGGATCTGCGCACCGGCCGACTGCAAGGCGCAGCGGTGCTGACACCTTGACCTCGCGGGCCGCGGCCGGCAACGCGCTCGCCTCACGGCGAGGCGGGCGGTGCCGGTTCCGCGTGGCCGATCGCGCGTTTGATCGAGGGGAAGCGCAGCCGAAGCGCCCGCTCCACTTCATCGACCTTGTCGTGCACGTCCGCGACCTTGAGCGCCGGATCGACGAGGCAATGAAAATTGACGATCTCGCCGTCGCCGGCCGCGCGCACGCGCACGTCGTGGATCGCGCCGACAAAATCGACCTTGGTCGCGATCTCGGTCAGTGCCTCGCGCACGGCGGCGATGCGTTGGGCCGAGGCATCGCGGCCGGGCTCGTCGAGCGGCTGCAGCGGCTCGATGTGGGTCTCGACCTCGACCCCCGGTCCGAGCTCCTCGCGGATCGCTTCTTCGAGTCCGGTTGCGATATCGTGCGCCCCGCCGAGCGAGAGCGCGCCGTCGACCTCCAGATCGAGCGAGACCGCGAGCCGCCCTTCGATCGCGTGCGCGGTCACGTGGTGAATAGCGAGCGAGCGATTGCGAGCGATCACCATCACCCGTTCGAGCACGCTTTCGTCGTCGAGCGCGCGCGGCTCGGTGGTGACGGTCACCTCGGCGGCGGGACTGTCGGCGCGCACCGCCTCGACGATGCGCTGCTTGACCGCCGCCAAGCGGTCGAGCGGCAGCGTGCGGCTGACAGCCACGACCAGATCGACGAACACCACTTCGCCCACCTGCCGCACGCGCAGCCGCTCGATCGCGACCACCCCGGGGACGTGGTTGATGGCGGCGGTGATTTTGTCGGCGACTCCGGGCGGAGCGGTGTCGGTCAGCGCGTCTATGGTGCGCCGGCCGAGCCGCCAGCCAGCGATGCAGATGAGGATCGACACCGCGACCGCGGCTACCGAGTCAGCCGAGGCAAAGCCGAGCGCGATGCCGAAGAGCCCGATCAACACCGCCGACGAGGACCACATGTCGGAACTGAAATGCAGCGCGTCGGCTTCGAGCGCGTGGCTCGAGGTTTTTTCCGCCGTGCGGTAGAGCGCCCGCGCGCGCAGGAAATCGACGACGATGGACACGGCGATCACCGCGAAGGCCCAGGGCGTCGCCTCGACCTCCGGCGGCTGGGCGCTCATGAGCCGTTTGGCCGCTTCCCAAATCACCACGCCGGCGAGCCCGAACAGCAGCGCGGTTTCGGCGAGGGCGGAAACGCTCTCGATCTTGCCGTGGCCGTAATGATGCTCCGCGTCGGCGGGCTTACCGGAAAGCCGCACGGCGAAATAGGTCATGACCGTGGCGCCGAGGTCGATCAGCGAATGGGCCGCCTCGGAGAGCAGCGCGAGCGAGCCGCTCATGACGCCGACGATGGCCTTGGCCGCGGTCAAACCCGCCGATGCGGCAATCGAGGACAGCGCAACCTTCTGCTTGACGTCCGACATCCCATGCCTCTGCGCTGCGACGTAGCGATCACAGTTGCCGGCGTCAATGCAGCGGAAATTGATCCGTTGCATGTTTTGGGTCCGTAAGTGCAAATGACTTGCATGTGAGACCCTGCGGCTGCCGGGTGGCAAATCCAATTGCATTTCTTTCCCGACCTGCCTGGCGGCAGATCCGCCGAGGCGCCGAGATCACCCGTCCAGCGTCGGCGCATGAGCTGCATGCATTGCGAGCACTGCGACTTCCCATGTGGGGCGGTATGG
>VAZM01000282.1 GCA_005883135.1 Alphaproteobacteria bacterium | reverse complement strand
GTTTGCGTTCGGACTGTACGAACTGTCAGAAGGCGCGTTCGGCCGCATCACGGCGCCGTCGGTTCGCCAAGCCGCCGCCAAGGCCGGGCTCGCACCCCTCCAATCTTCCTCCACCGGCAAGCGGGGAAGCATGCGGCAAGGACTCCGGTGATGCGGCAAGGAGCGCAGCCCTTGATGGAGTCTCGGCCCATGAGCGAGCGCGACCTGACTGCGCTGCGAAGCGCCGTTGCGGCGCTCGAGCATCCGAGCCTGGCTGCGCGGCTCGGCAACATGGCCGGCAAGCCGATCGAGCTCATCGGCTCTGCGCTCCCCGCGGCCGCCACACAGGCGATCAGCGCCGCCACGTCCAAAGCCTTGGAGATCGCCTTGCAAGTGGCGCTGCGGACCATGCAGGGCACGCGGCCTTCGTTGTCACAACGGTTTCACAAGGTATTGGCCACCGCGTCCGGTGCCGCGGGCGGCGCCCTCGGTTTGGCGAGCCTTCCGATCGAGCTTCCCGTCTCGACCGTCATCATGCTGCGGTCGATCGCCGAAATTGCGCGCAGCGAAGGCGAGGACCTATCCGATCCGGAAGCGGCGCTGGCGTGCATGCAGGTTTTCGCACTGGGCGGACGGGCCGCGTCGGCCGACGCTTCTGAAAGCGGGTATTTCGCCGTGCGCGCCATGCTGGCAAAGAGCGTGTCACAAGCCGCTCGATTTGTGATCGAGCGCGGCGCACTCGAAGAGGGCGCCCCCGTTCTCGTTCGCTTTCTCGCCCAGGTCGCCTCCCGCTTTGGAATGGTGGTGACGCAAAAAGCGGCGGCGCAAGCCATTCCCCTCCTCGGCGGGCTGGGCGGCGCGGCGGTCAACTATGCCTTCATCGAACACTTCCAAGACGTCGCGCGTGCCCACTTTACGGTGCGCCGGCTCGAGCGCGTCTATGGCGCCGATATCGTGCGACAAGAGTACGAGCGCTTCGCGCAGTCAGATTAGGGGCGCACCCTCACATCCTAACGGTTACCTTGCGGTTCTGGCCAAGTGCAGGCTGCGCCCCGGTCACGAAGGCCTTGCCGAATTCGAACACAGTGACCGCCGTGCTCGCCGGCCCATCCCACAATTCGCCCGTCTGCGGCTCGATCCGCAGCAGGCATACATTGGGATCGGTGGCTCCGCCGGGCCACCATGCCTTATCGGTCAGTCGCCAAACCTGCTCGATCTTCGAGATGTCTCGTGTCACGCAGGCGCAGGCGGTGATCGAGAGGTAAGCTTTCGCCTGGGCGTCAATAAAGACAAGATTGACATCGGGCTTGGCCTCGATCTCATCCTGCTTTGCGCTGCCGACATCGGTTACGACGAAGATCAAGCCGGACTTACGATCGGGCCGTGGCTCGACGGGCCGCGCCCGCAGTCGACCGCCGGCCTGCGTCGTCAGCATGCACACGCCGACACTCTCAATGATGTCCCAGACGCGCTCGAAATTGCTGTGCTCGTCCATGCCATTCGGTCCGAGCTTGGGAGCCGCCGCGGCGTGCCGGCCTTGATGGAACCTTCTTGCGCGAATTAAGTTTCATCGGAGGTGGTGCTTCGCGACAAAGGGCAAACCATGGCGACCCGCAGTAATGTCCGAAATGTCAGAGGTGTCGTCGCCGATGTGCAGGACAAGGGACGAGAAGCCGTCGACGCGGTGAGCGAAGTCCGCGACAATGTTGCTGTTGCGATCGACAAGTCCCTTAAGAAGCGACCCTACACGACGCTGGCGCTGACGCTGGCGTTTGGTTTCTTGCTCGGCGCCATGTGGGCGCGTTAGCGAGGGCCGCCCGTCCGCTGCCCGACACCGCGTTGGCGTGCAACGGAGATGCTGCGCGCCAGCCCTAGCGCCTTGAGCAAAATGGCCCTCGGCGCCGGCCCCGTTGCAATTCAAAAACTCAGGAGGACCGTGGTCATGAATGAAGATCGTCTCAGCGGCACCGCCAAAAGCGTCGGCGGGCAACTGGAGGAAGGAGTCGGACGAGCAACCGGCGACGTGAAGACGCAGCTCCAAGGCAAAGCAAGGCAGTTCGAGGGCACGCTCCAGGACGTCTACGGCCAGGCGAAGGACACCGCGGCCGAGGCGGCGGAAGCCATCCGCGACGCCGGCAACGAAGCCGGCGACTTCCTGCGCACCGCCATCGAGGAGCGCCCCTACACGACCGCGGCGATCGCGCTCGGCATCGGATTCCTGATCGGCCGCTTCGGCCGGCGCGGCGACTATTAGGCCCAAGCGGAAATCGAACTCGCCCGGGCACTCAAGAGGACGCGGGCAGCGATGCTATCGCGGCCGGTCTACCTCCCGCTATCATGATGCGAGCTCGGATTGCGCCGCCGCTCGCGGCAGTCGATGCGCATTGGAGCGCGGACGATGATCGGCGCCATTCGTCTCGAACGCGCCGGGGCGCCGGCGAGTCTCAGCTTTGCGCCGTCCGGCTCGTCCGGCGCCGGGCGTGATTTGCGAGCCGCTCGTAGTCCTCGGCGATCCGCAGCATCATTCGCCTCGATTCCGGATCCGACAGCTGGTCGGCGATGCTGCGTGCCTCCTCGGCGCGCTCGAGCCAATGCTTGGGGTCATCGAGAACGGAATGGGATGCGGTCATTTACATGGCCTGCGGGCCGCAATGCGGCGGAACGATACCGTCCGGGGCGGCGTTGCACACACATGTGGACCGCCGACATGCCTACGTCAAAAGAATGCCGCCAGCATGCCGAAGAATGCCTGAGGCTCGCGAATGAGACCACGCAAATCTACGCGAGGCAGGCGTTACTCGAACTCGCGGCAGAGTTCCGCGAAATCGCCAAGCAACTAGAAACCCGCAGCTCGTCTGCGCACGGCGCGAAACAACGGCGCGCGCGGCCTGCGGCCGCGCTGCCGACGCGCCGCCGACGCGCCAGCTGACTTGAGATGCGGGTGGGCCTTCCTGCTAGCGAAACTTATGGCAGCCGATCCCCGCTCATTTCCGATTCGTATTCGTGATTTGAGTCCACGGCCCTCCGAAGAATCCGAGCAGTCACGCGCGCGCATCAAAGCTGCGAGCCCCCGAAGTTCCCCCGGCACAGTGATGCGATTCGAGCGCGTCCGTCGGAACCGAGAGCCGGCTCGCACGTTGCCGTCAAAAGCGTAGAGGCGCGAGAAGCGAGTTAGTGGAACGCGCCTTCGCACCCCCACAACATGAAAGACGGAAGGACAGGAGACACCGATGGGCTTCTTTTCGAAAGACATCAAGACAATGGACGACCTGTTCGCGCACACGCTGCGCGACATCTACTACGCGGAAAAGCAAATCGTGCAGGCGCTGCCGGAGATGATCGACAAAGCAGCCGACCCGCAGCTCAAGCGCGGTTTCGAGTCGCATCTGGGCGAGACAAAGAACCACGTGATGCGCTTGGAGCAGGTCTTCAAGCTGCTCGGCAAGGAGCCGAGAGGCGTGGATTGCCCGGCCATCGATGGCATCATCGACGAGGCCGAGGACGTGGCCGGCGAGGTCGAGGATAAATCCGTTCTCGACGCCGCGCTCATCGCTGCGGCGCAAGCGGTCGAGCATTATGAGATCACGCGCTACGGCACGTTGATCGCCTGGGCGAAAGAGTTGGGGCGCAACGACTGCGCAGCCTTGCTGCAGCAGACCCTCGACGAGGAAAAAGCGGTCGACAAAAAGTTGACCGCCATGGCCGAGAGCAAGATGAACCGTCGCGCCGCGTAAGCCTGCACACACGCCGCGCCGGTCCTTTCCGGATGGCGGCCAAAGCCTTGAGCGAGTCCCCCGCGGGCTCGCTCGAGGCGTTTTTACGGGCGGTTCACGCCTGTAGGCGGACAGCCCACCCAATCGCGACAAACAGCGAGCGTCGCATGCACCTTGGCGCGCTATGCGTCTCTTCACGAATCGCGTATCTTCACCAATGCGGTGACAAGGCCAGGTGTTCCCGAGTTATGTTCGGTCACCGACAATAACGCGCGTCACCGTTGCGGAACTTACCGTCGCAGTGCTTGTTGCTTATGACGCCTATCTGGGCGTGGCCGCCAGCTACGTCCGCGTTGTTTTCAGATGGAGGCGATTATGTCGCTCGGAACAATACTGCTCATTATCTTGATTTTGCTCCTCATCGGTGCCCTTCCGACTTGGCCGTACAGCTCCGGTTGGGGCTACTATCCTTCCGGCGGGCTCGGCCTCGTCCTCATCATCATTATCATCCTGTTGCTCTTGGGTAGGCTATAGACGCGGCGCCGCGTCTTCGACGCAAAACCGTCAGCGCGCGTTCCTCCACCAGGGGGACGCGCGTGAGGCGGATCTCGCGGCAGGCGACTCCATCGCTGGCGCTGGGGTCGCCGCCGACACTTAAGAGACCTCCGTCGCGACGGTCCGGGGTCCTGGACCAGAGCGGTTACGCGATCGCGCGCGAACAGGTGCTCCGGTCGTCGGGGAAACGTGTTTCAGCTTTTGTGGTTCCCGGATGCGGCGCTCTCCCCGGCGGTAGGCACGACCTGGCTCGGACGCTGAGGCCCATTGCCCACTCAATCGAGGTACTTCGCGGGCTTCGTTTCCGGCAGCAACGTCCAGATCACGACCGCGCCGAGTGCCGGCCCCGCCGCCATCAGCAGAAATCCGGTGAGGTCGCCGAACTGTTGCACGATGAAGCCCACGGAGGCGGTGCCGATCGCCGCCGCTATGCCGCGCATCGTGCCGAGCACGCCTTGCGCCAGATTGAACCGCCCGGTGCCGGTCGTGAGATCGGTGACCACCAAGAGGGTCAACACCGTTACGGCCGCGCCGGTCACGCCATCCAGCAACTGCACCACGAGCATCAACATCGGATCAGACACAAATGCGAACAGCAGCGAGCGCGCCGCTTCGATCGCGAAGCCGGCGAGCAGCAGCGGCTTGCGCCCCCACAATTCGGACCAATATCCGATCCATGGCGCCAAAATGGCGACCACCACCTGGGGAACCACGATCAGGCC
>VAZM01000661.1 GCA_005883135.1 Alphaproteobacteria bacterium | reverse complement strand
GAGAAAATATTCGCGCTGGGTCTTCTCCATCTGCCGCTTGACGCGGTTGCGGATGCGCTTCTCGACCTGGAGTACGGAGATTTCACTGTCCATCAGGCCGAGCACCTTCTCCAGCCGCTCGGTGACCGCCGTGGTCTCCAGGATCGCCTGCCGGTCGGGAATCTTGAGCGCGAGGTGCGAGGCCACGGTGTCGGCGAGCTTGGCATAGTCCTCGATTTGCTGGACGACGCCGATGACCTCGGGCGGCATCTTCTTGTTGAGCTTCACGTAGCTCTCGAACTCGTTGATGACCGAGCGCGCTAAAGCCTTCGCTTCGACGCGCTCACCCATCGTGTCGCCCAGCACGACCGCCTCGGCCTCATAATACTCACTGCAATCGGTGTACTTGACCACTTTCGCGCGCTGAGCGCCCTCGACCAGTACCTTGACGGTGCCGTCGGGGAGCTTGAGCAGCTGTAGCACGCTCGCAAGCGTGCCAACCTCATAGATCGCCTCCGTTGGCGGATCGTCATCGGACGCGTTCTTCTGGGTGGCGAGCAGGATGAAGGTGTCGGACCGCATCACCTCCTCGAGCGCGAGAATCGACTTCTTGCGTCCGACGAAGAGGGGCGCGATCAAGTGCGGAAATGCGACGAAGTCGCGCAGCGGCAGCACCGGATAGGCTCGGGTTTTACCTGGCGCAAGGGGTGGGCGAGGCTTTGCAGTGGTCATGGCCCCAAGTCCGTATAGTTGTCCCTCTCCGCCGCGACCCGCCTGTGCGCAGCCACGACAGAATGCCGATGGGCCGGGAAAGGAATACGGCCGCCGAAGCGATATCCGCGCCTAAAGGGCAGGTATGATACCCTGTGTCCCTTCTCAAGACCTCATCCGCCTAAGAAAACGTAATGATTCCCGGCGCCTTTGGGTCGGAAATCATCAAGATTCCTCCGATGGATGAAGTTTTGAGAAGGCACAGCCTGGACCGACTGCTGATCTTTGGTGAGTCGCACCTGCGCCTGGAGCAGCCATGCTGCCGCGCCGCCAATCAGTCTGATTAAGTCGCGCCGCCTCATTCTATCACCTCGTCGGCGCAGGCATCGCAGATGAGTGATGGTCAACGATTTTACAATCGTTGCCCTCCTTCACAAACGTGAAACTGTACCGGGCGGGGATTGATTTGGTTTCGCCGTCCTTCGTGTAGAACAGCGTATAATATCCCGTGTTGACTGCAGTATCTCCATATATGCGGATAAACTGCTCTCCGAACTTGACAGTGAGTTTTGGCAGGGCTTGGAAAGCCCCGACGAAGTATGACTTGAGCCCGGCAGGATCTGATCGAACCGTGGACGAAAGGGTGCCCCACAACACTGCGTCCTTGGAATAAAGCGCCACAATGGAGTCGGGATTGTTTTCGGCCAACACCGTTG
>VAZM01000281.1:3927-8721 GCA_005883135.1 Alphaproteobacteria bacterium | reverse complement strand
CTCGGCGCTGGACTACGAGGTTCGCGGTGGCACGGCCAAGGAGTTCGCGGAGTTCATGATGCATGACATCAGCCGCTACAAGCGGCTCGCCGAGGACATGGCGTTGGCCGAGGACTAACAGGCGTCGGCGGGCATCAGCTCGCACGCGTCCCATTAAGGAGAGGCATGATGAAGCTATGTCGTTACGACGACGACCGCCTGGGAGTGGTGCGCGGGGAGATGGTGCACGATGTCACCGAGGCGCAAAGCCAGATCAGGGCGGCCGCCCCGTATGCGATGAAGGGCGACGCCGTGATCGCGGCCTTGCCGGGGTGGCGCTCGCGCCTCGAGGAGATGGCAGCCAAGGCGCCGGGTAAGCCGGTCTCGCAGGTCAGGCTGCTGGCCCCGGTGGCGCGACCGTCGAAGCTCGTGGCCGCGCCCACCAATTACAAAGCGCACATCGAAGAGATGGCGGCGCGCGCGACGGCGCAGAACGTCAAACCTTCCCCCGCCATCGGCACGGCCGGCCTGTTCCTGAAGGCAAACTCGTCGCTGGTCGGCCCCTCCGAGGGCGTGGCAATCCGCTTCCCCGAGCGCCGTAACGAACACGAGGTTGAGCTCGCGATCATCTTCGGCAAACAAGGCAGCGACATCCCGCGCGAGAAGGCGCTCGACTACGTGATCGGCTACAGCATCGGGCTGGACATGACCGCGCGCGGTCCCGAGGACCGCAGCTTTCGCAAGTCGATCGACACTTATTCCGTGCTCGGGCCTTGGCTGGTCACCGCGGACGAGATCCACGATCCGGACGAGGTGGCGCTAAGCATCTCCGTCAACGGCGAGCTCAAGCAGAGCAGCAGCACCAAGCAGCTGATCTATGACTGCAGGAAGCTGATCGAATGGGGCTCGAGCTTCTACACCTTCTATCCCGGCGACGTGCTCTATACCGGCACGCCGGAAGGGGTGAGCCCGGTCAAGCCGGGCGACACCATGGTCGCGCGGATCGATCCCATCGGCGAGATGCGCGTGTCTGTCCGCGCGCACCAGGTCGGCGGCTAGGCCATTGGTCGCGTGTGCGCAACACCGAGATGTGGCAAGCTGCGCGCCTCTTAGCATAGTCCAAGGGAGATTCGCGGTAATTGGCCAGTGACGAGATCGCCGCCGCTTTGGCTAGGCCGGACTCTTCGGACGAAAGGCGGTCAGTTCGTTCGCCCCTGTTCTCTCGGTCGCTGGGTGACCACCACCCAACTGGCAGCAGCTTCATCCTGTGCGCCCGCCGTCTCGCCGCGCTCCTCAGGGGGGCGCGCTGCCCCGGCCATTTCCGCGATAACAGGGAAAAATACAGGGAATTCCTTTCAATCAAGATTTATCGGTCTGGTTCTACTGGTTTAGTTGTCGGAGCGCGGTGTTGTGCATGGTGGGCGCAATCTGGTTCCGCTTAAGGGCAGCCGCCCCCGGGTGACCCACTTATCAGCTACGGCTTCATCCTGCGGGACCGCCGTCTCGCCAATGCGCTCCTAACGGCAGTCCTCAGAGCGTTCGGCCTAATCAAATAAGCTGGGCGCACGGGAGCGACAACAGAGCGTCGATGACACACCTGCTGGGTCGGCGACCTTTGCAGCTGGCACGCTTGCGCGCGTCAGGCTCGGCCCCGAACAGATTCCCGCGACGTGTTTAGCGAACTCACCACGCCACATCGCGGCCCCGTCAAAGTAAGTTCCAAATCCATGATGGCTAGAAGAACAAACAGCGAACAGAAGGTATCGAGACACACCGTCCCCGCCGGCAGCGGCCCTGCGCGCCGGCGAATCGCCTTAGCGTGAGCCAGAATAGCTCGGCGATTATTATAAACGATTTGAAATATGATTCTAAAGGAATTGATAAATGCGCAAGTTTGTTACCGACATTGAGAATTTTATTACCGACATTGAGAATAACGGCACCGAAGCAGAGATACTGCCCTTCTCCTCGGAGTTCCTAGGCCACTCCCCGCCTAGCATCTGGGGCTTCCGTAATGACGGGCCTGGTGTCGTGGCAATTTACTGCGGCCCAGCGGGAGGGCCGATCTTGGAGCGTTGCGAACTTCAGCCCGACGATGTGATGGAGCTGCGCGGCGCGCATTTTGTGCTGCAGTCCCGCGACCGCCTCGGCGCCGTGGTCTTTATTGCGAGCCCCTAATTATTGCAGGTCACGCTCGTTCACGGGCGTGGCCTCCAAAATTGCGAGCCCCTAATTATTGCAGGTCACGCTCGTTTACGGGCGTGGCCTCCAAAGAATTTTTCGTTCTAACCAAAAGAGAAATAACCAATGAACAAAAAAACCGATTCCGGCCCTATAGGCTACAAACAGCCGCCAAAACACCTTCAATTTCAACCCGGTCAAAGCGGCAACCCAAACGGTCGCCCCAAGGGCGCCCGTAACTTCAAATCCGATCTACGCGATGAGCTGAGCGAAACGATCTCGTTTCGCGAAGGCAACCGCGAAGTCTCGATCTCCAAGCAGCGGGCGCTCATCAAGCGACTCGTTGGGTCGGCGATCGAGGGCGATGCACGCTCGATTGCTACGCTGATGTCGTTCTGCGCCCGCGCAGTTGGCGAGGATAATGACGACCAACAGCAAGCGCCGGAGGATCGCGACATCGTTCAGGCATTTAAACGCCGCGGCAAGTCTGCGGCGACAGCTAATTCTTTTAAGGAGTAGACCATCATGGATAATGATACCAAGAAACTGGTGCAGACCGAGTTCCTGGCCTTTGCGATGAAAGCCTTCGCATACCTGAACAAGGGTAGCGATCTCGGCCAGGACAAATATCTCAAGCTTCTCGCCGAACGCCTCGCGCGCGTCGCCGCCGGCAAGACAAAACGGCTCGTCGTTAGCTTGCCGCCGCGGCACTTCAAGACGTTCATGGGTTCTATCTGCCTGCCGGCGTGGATCCTGGCGCACAACCCCTCCGCCAAAATCGTCATACTGACCTATGGCCAGGACCTCTCTGATAAGATTGCTTATGCCATTCGCAAAATCCTACGGAGCGATTGGTTTGAGCAAGCATTCCGCACCAGGCTTGCTAAAAACCGAACTAAAGTCATGGACTTTGTGACCACCGATGGCGGTGGGGTGCGCTCGCTCTCGATCGAAGGCGGGGTCACTGGCCTCGGCGCTGATTACATCATCATCGATGATCCGGTCGAGATCAAAGATTGCGATAACGCTAAACGTCTTGAGCGCATTCATAATCTCTTTGACAACGAGATCCAGACTCGTTTGGACCGCCCTAAAAAAGGTTGCATCGTGATCATCGCGCACCGCATCAGTGAAAATGATCTCCCCGGCCACGTTTTGCAAAAAGGCGGATGGAAGCATCTCAAGCTGTCCCTGATCGCTATGCGCTCGCGTACGTACGGTCTCGGGCAGGGTGAAGTTTGGGAACGCAAAAAGGGAGAGTTGCTGCGCCCTGACGCGTTTACGAAACAAGACATTCGACGGCTGCGCGATTCGAAGCAACCCGGCTTTGAGACTCTGCAGCAGCAGAACCCGGGAGGCCAGGACCGCCTGCGCATCAAGGCAGAATTCTTCCCTGCTTTTTCGCCAGCAGATCTGCGGATGTCGCACGCGCCTGTCGTTCTGAGCATTGAACCGGGGCAGAAGGGCGGCCCATCGAACAGCTACAGCGTCATTCAAGCGTGGGCGCCCAACGGCGGCGCGCATTGGTTGTTCGACCAATGGCGGGAGCAAGCAACCTATCCCGAACTTCGTTCCCAGGTTCGGTTGTTCATTCGCAAGTATCGGCCGAGCGCAGTATTGATCGAAGATACGGGGCAAGGCCCGTCACTGAGGGCGGAAATTAGGCCCCAGGATGGAATGGAGTTGGTGCCGATTATACCCACGGGCGATAAGGTTGAGCGTTTACGCCGGCATCGACGCGCCATCCGTGACGGCCTTGTGCAGCTGCCTCACGACGCTGCGTGGCGTGCTGAATTCATCAGCGAGGCGACCCAGTTCCCTTATGGCCCCTTCGACGATCAAGTCGACGCGCTGTCGCAGTATCTCGACTGGATTACAGAGCACCCTAATCTGGAAGGGCGTCCATCGATGGCGATTGCCCAAGGCTGCGACGGTCACGGACGCCCGGTGCGCCCGTGGTGGGGTGGTCAAGTCGGTAGGATGGTCAATGCGCTATTCGTACTGAGGCCTGCGCTTAGTCGGGCCGCGCAAAGCATTCCCGGTCCGCAATGACATCGTCTTGGCCCGAGAACGTTGCTGCGGATGGGCCACCATGTGTGCGGGGTCGCCGGGCCGCGGCTCGACGAACCTCGAGTCGGCCCCAGATACCCGCTTCACGCGATTCGATCTTTCGAGCAGGGAGAAATCACGGCCGTAGCCCGATTGAGCGTCGCGGAGCCCCTGCCGCGCAGATAGCTGAGTGCGGCCGAATGCGCTCCCCGGATGCCGGTGCCGCCGGGAAGGGTATCGGTGCCGCAGACATCTACTTTCGGCCGCCGAGCGCCGTTTCAAGGGCGAGTTTGAAGAGGGGGTGGCCCCCTTGGCCGACTGGCCGGGTGACGCAACGCCTGCGAGTTGAAGTGGCGCAAGGTGACGTGGCCCAGCAGTGAGCGGCGCTGGCATCGCGCAGCATTATCTCCGTCATTAGCTTCGAGGACCCATAAGGCGATGTCGGCACGGTGGCATCTTGTCGCGCACCTGCACGCGGTCCGGATTGCCGTAGACCGCCACGGTCGAAGTGAAGCTGAAATGATGCACGCTCCCATTGATCAGCCCGTGTGCGAACCGACTCCGACATCACGATCGAGCCGGCGA
>VAZM01000281.1:0-3901 GCA_005883135.1 Alphaproteobacteria bacterium | reverse complement strand
GGACTGCCCGACTCGCACGACGTGGCGCTGAGCATCTCCGTCAACGGCGAGCTCAAGCAGAGCAGCAGAACCAAGCAGCTGTTATACGATTGCAAAAAAAACTAATCGACTGGGGCTTGAGCTTCTACCCTTCTATGACGGCAATGTGCTCTATACCGGCACGCCGGAGCGGGTGAGCCCGGTCAACCCGATCTCGATTGTTTCCTACACCGGTTTTCGCTTACTCTCGCCGTCCATTCCCGCCGAGGAGGGCGCCGAAAACCCAATACCGGGGACAACACACGGCACTGACAGACCGGCGCGGGATGTTCACGTTTTGTGTAATTTAGTTGGAATGAAAGTTCGAGAAATATTATCCGCGTATGCAGGGTGCATAGAATCACATGTACCACCTTGTTACATGACTCCAAAAAAATACGAAGGCGCAGCCGGGGTGGAGCCGACCGCGCCCTCGCAGTGACCACCCGGTGGAATGGGACGATGAAAGTGGAGGCCCTTGTGGAGGGCGCGGTAGGTGGAGATGGCCACCCTTGTGGAGGGGGGCGGGTGAAGGGACTTGCACCCTTGAGGCAGTGGTTCGACCGCCTTTCCCAGCGACCCAGCAGCGCCGGCCAACAGTCTTCCAAGCTGATGACGAGGGTTCGATTCCCTTCACCCGCTCCACTATTTTCAAGCACTTGCATCATTTCGATTCGGCCATTCTGACAAGCGGGCTGCTGCTCATTCTGACAAATTGTCTGCTTTTGTTCGGGTCGCCCGCCGCTTGCGCGCGCCTTCCGCAACCTGCTTCATGGTTCGCTTGGCGTAGGTCGGCAGCACCTTCGCTGACTTGTGCCGACCAGCTGCTCGCATCTCCGCATCGCTCAGGTCGGAGTCCGCCGCCTCAGTGAAGCCACCATGCCGGAAGCTCGTGAACGTGACTTCGGGCCGCAAGCACGGCGAGGATGATTTCCTTCACCTTGCGCGACATGTGGGTCAGGTCGATTTCATCCGGTGTCGGCCAGGTCGGCCACGGCGCGCGCTCGCCCCAATCGCGCCGCAGCATCAGGCCGCCAATGCGCTCGCGCTTGATGGCGTCCAGCTCGAGCATCAGCTCGGGATAGAGTGAAACGCCGCTGTCATCGAATAGCGGGATCCAGTTCTCCTCGCTGGTTTTGACGTGCAGCACGCGCACGGCGTTCGGACGCTCCTTCGGGCGGTAATGGGCGACGTCGAAGCTGGCGAAGATATCCTTCTCGCGTTGCAACCATTCCCACGCAATCAAATGCAGCGGTGGCGAGCGATGGATGGCCAAGCTCGAGGGCTTTGGCGCGGAATGCTTGCAGTTCCTCGAACGTGGCAGTCGGCGTCTCGCGGTCGGAAGATTTGAGGCCCATTCGGGCAAACGGGTTTATAGCGGCAGCTCGCCGGGATTGCGCCTGCTGGCGACGTTCCAGGCGCGACGGCAGGATTTCATCGCATGATTGATGGTGGTGCGGCGCTCGCGGCCGTCGTCAGCAACAAGCAGCTTTTCGTACAGCGCGTCGGTCACCGCCGTGGTGATGACCTTGAGCGGCATTGTGCCGAGCCTGCGGCCGCCCTTCATCACATGGCCAGCGACGAGGCGGAAGCCGACCTCGTGGTTGCGGCGGGTGCGCACGTCTAAAGCCGTATAGCGGCGGTCGGCGCGATATTCAGCGAAAAGCCAATCCAATGTTCCAGGCTTGGCAATAGCGGTCTCCGGTGCGTCGGTCCCGCCGCCAGAGCGCCAGGAATCAAACGCCGGGAGGAGCACGGTTTCGGCGGCCCGCTGGACCGCCGCGTCATAGTCGGTTCCGAGCGGCTCATTGCCGACTGGGCAACCTGCTTTGCGTGCCCATGATGGTGGGTTGAAGAAATAACTCCACCCGCCGCCTTTCTTCGGCTTACGCAACACATACCGCGGCAGCGGTAGAGCTTTCGGGCGTGTCGTTCTTGTGGCCAGCGTTCTTGGCCAGGACGCGGATGGTGCCGTCCTTTGTCACTTCGACGCCACCAATTTCGAATCCGGCAGCTTCGGCGCTACGAATCGCCTTGGTCATGTCGGCCTGTCTAAAGGTGTTCCGGCCGCGAGGTGGAACTGGACGCTTTGAGGGGGTCTCATTGACGCCTTCCGGTGCTTTTACCCTTACTCGCATGCTTTTGAGCCAAGGTCAAAATCACTAGCAAAATCAATGTTTTGCTTTCTACCGTGAGGAGGTTCCAACTGTGGACTGGTAAGCCGCAGTATGTGCTTGGCGGGTATGTACTGCCGGACGAAAGCCGGAAGGCTGGTTGACGATCTCCTTCTCGGCGGGCGCGAAAACGTCTGCTGTCAGCAGAGCAACAGCGACTAGGCTGCCCCCTTTAGCGCGAGACGATGGCCTTGGACCGTAATGTCGTTGCTTCCGCGGTAGGACGGCAGGCCATCTTTCTGGGAGCGACCGAGCCGCGCGCTGCTCGACCGGGAAGATCCCCGCCGCGGGTCGTTACGTCGCTAATAGGGCAAGGCCGGTGGGCGCTGTCAGCGGTTGGTAAAAAATCCTTACATTGACCGAATCTGCGCCGCGCAAACAATCTCGACATGACGATTGTTGCAATTACTAGCGGCATGCTGCGCGCTGCACGCACCAGCGGCCACGCCAATGGCGAGGCAATGCGCACTGCGTCCGCCAACATTGTCACGGTCTACGTGGTGTGAGCGACGTGCGCCAGCGCTCTGGGGGCGTGGAGAAGTACAGTTCGATCGCCTCGCGGCAGGCGCCCGAGCACGGCTCGACCGCGAGTTCTTGCAGGCCGGACTCGAGGATGAGCGCCGCGACCCTCTCAGCGCGTGGCGACGTTTCCAGAATCGTATAGATTCTGCTTATGAGCAACATTGTCTCGGGACGCCAAATTCGGGCCGCTCGTATGCTCGCCGGGCTCACGCAAGCCGATTTTGCCCGCGCAGCTGGATGTCACCCTCGGTCGGTTCGATATTGGGAGAACAAGGGCAGCAACCCGCCGACGAACGTCGCCTCTACGCTCGACAGGATCGAACGGGCGCTTAATCGACACGGCGTAATTCCGTTTTCGATACCGACACCAGAAGTCAGATGTTCTGATTGAATTAAATCCGATTACAATTTGGCGCTGAGGGGCAAATCCCAGTTGTCCATTTTTTGCCAGCCGATTGCCGGCCAGTACAAGGAAGACTAATGGAGCGGGAACGGTGCTTTGTGCATCATGCAAACGAGCACGAATCTGCTATCAAGAACAAACTACGCTGGAATAATGATAATCTCCATGCCCGTCCTCCGAAACCCCAGACACGAAGCCTTTGCGCAAGCTATCTTTAACGGCATTGTAGGCGCTAAAGGCGGGGCAACTTCGCAAGCCGAAGCTTATTGCCGTGCCGGCTACCATGTAAGCAATGGTAATAGTGCCAGAGCCTGTGCCTCCCGATTGCTAACGTTTGCTAATGGCATCGGGTAGCGCATCGAAGAGCTCCAAGCACAATCAGCAGAGCGCGCCCAGGAGTCCGCACACAAATGCGTCCAGGAACTCAATGAACTGAGACGCGACGCACACTCAGATAAAGCTTATGGTCCTGCCGTCGCTGCTGTGATGGGCAAAGCTAAGATCCTTAACCTCAGCGTCGAGCAGCCTCCCAGCACTTCAGTTGACTTCTCCTCCGCCAACTCAATGCAGGACATTGGACGGCTGCAGTCCGTTGGGTTTGCTTCGCCTGATGATCCGTCGATACAGGCTGCGATTGAAGCGAATGATGCCTTTATTGCGCGGCTCGAGGCAATTCGTGATGCTGCGCAGGCGCTTACGATAGATCAGGATGATTACGGGGTGGCGCCTCTACCGCTGGCTAAGTGCTAAAGGCCGAGCTCCACGATGATCGGCCGGAAATCCG
>VAZM01000280.1:410-8653 GCA_005883135.1 Alphaproteobacteria bacterium | reverse complement strand
GTGGCTATCGGATGCTCGCGCTCGAAGGATTGCTGAAGGATTTGTCGGCGGCCGGCGCCGTGTTCATGACGATGGAAGAGGCCGCAACGGAGGCGCAGGCGCTGATGTTCGCGCCGCCTCCCTCATCCTGAGAGGCCGCACCGCAGGCGCGGCCCGAGGCGTCCCGTCGCCCTGAGGGAGGGTCGGCTAAGGCAGCGAGAGCCGGGGGCGCACCTCGAAACGAAGTTGGCACCCACCATGGGAGCGCCGACTCGAATGGCAACGCCATCCCTAACCTATTGATGCGGCCTGCTTTTAATAATCTGCAGAAAATCTCCAGAAAAATTCCTGCTGGGCCGAAGCGTTCCTTCAAGCCTCGCAATCCACTCGCGGATAAGTAGTCGACCACGTGCTGCGCGCCGCGGCGGTTGCCCCGCCGCGAGGCAGCGTCAACCCACTCGGCCCTGGAGGGCCCCCACCATGTCCGGAACAGGTAATTTCCCGCTGTTGTCGTCCTTCGAACTCGAGCGGCAAGCCGCCATCCAGCGCAGTCTCGCCATCCAGGCTTGCACGCGTGCGGCCGTGAGGTGGCTGCGCTTGCTCGTCCTGCGGAGTGCGCGATTCGCACGAGGGCTAGCCGCGGAACGACGCCGGCGCCGCGCCATTCGTCAGCTCCAGCGGCTCGACGATCGTACGCTGAGGGACATCGGCATTCACCGCGGCGAGATCGAGTTCGCGGTGCGCAACGGGGTGCCCGCGCGCGGAAGACGCGACCTTCGCCAAGAGCGGCAGAACAGCGCGCCTCCACGACAACGCGCGGCCTAGAGCGCCGAGTTGCAAATCACCGTATCGAACACCGAATGCGAGGTGGACATGCTTAGGATCCCTGAGTTTCGCAGCTGCCTCTTGCTGGTCGACGTAGCGCAGATCGGCGCTCCGTTCGATGACGAGACCTCTCCGGTCAACCCGCAAGCACGCCCAAAGCGCCGCGGACGCTGGCTTTGGACGACCGCGTTGCGACTTTGGGCCGCGGCGAGTGTCTGCTTGGCGTTGGGCGGCGCAATGGCTGCGGAAAACATCCCTGAGGTCTGTCTGGAGGCCGACCTCAGGCTCACCACACGCATCGAGGCGCACGGCGAGGCTGAGGACGTTGCTCCCGATGTCCTGGCGCAAGCGTTCTTCACCGTGCTGGAAGCGCGCAGGGCCTGCAATCAGGGTCACGTCGAAACGGCGATGAAGCTTTACGACAGCATTCCACTCGGGCCGGTCATGTCCGAGATTGCAGACTGAACGCCACGTAGTGATTGGCGCAGGGCGGGCCGTTGGCGACGTGCATGGTCCGCGCCTCGAGATCGATGAGCACGGCGCCGACCGTCATGGTGCGTCGCTCGCTCGGCTCGCTTGCATCGGGATGGCGGCAGATCGCTTGCGGCGCGCCGAAATGATCGGCGGCAGCCGAGCGCATATGCTCGAAGGAAATCGCGCCGCGATGCGCCCGCAGCAGCTCCCGCATGCGAGCGGCGCGATAGAGGGTGTTCGGGGCAATCTTCTCGAGCAGCGACTCGCCGTGCCCTGCTGTCAGGAAGTGATTCGAATGGGTGACGATCCCGTCTTCGGGATCGAGACGACTGACGTGGTCGGGACTGGATTCGATGTTCACGATCTCCCCGCTGGCGGCGCCGATCACGAAATTGGCTGAGCAGGTGCGCGGGGTGCCGGTTACCGGCCGCAGCGCCGCCTCGAATCTCTCCGCGTCCAGCACCTGCCGGCAGCGCACGTGAAACGGCGTTTGATAAGGATTGCTCCCGTCGCGGCTCGAGGCGAGACCGTTTTCGACGAGCCCGATCCCGCATTCATTGACGCCCATTTTGCCGCCGGCGATCCCGGCCTCGGTGAGGCAGACGAAACTCGGCGCTTCCTTTCGCCGCGCACGCAGCACGAAGGTGCGGCCATGCACGCCTGCGAGCCAATCCCAGTTCTGGCCGAGCCAGGTGTGGCCGTCGGCCGCCGCCTGCGGTAGCAGGGCGAACGTGGTGCAGCCATCGGGCCCGACGAGCGCCGACGCCTTCGCCGCGGTCCGCGCCTCCTGGCCGAACAGCGTGAAGGCGAGTTCGTAGCGCGCATTGAGGAGGGCGATGGTGTCCTCGGTCTCCCCGGAGCCCTCGGCAATTCCCCGCATCTCTTCGGCATAGATGCCGTCGTGCCCGGCAATCGCCTTGCGCCAGCGCGCCGCCTCGGCGAAGGCCTGATCGCGACCCAAGCCCGAGGCGGCGAACCGGCGCAGATAGGTCGCCACGTTCTCGGCGATTTCCCGGGCAAATCGCCGCCCGTGGGCGAGGCCGCGCGCATGCGCGCCGCCCTCCGTCGTCAGGAGCGCAATGCCGCTCATTGCGGGGTCACCTGTCGTCGCAGGTCCTTGACCCGCACCGCCTTGCCCTGCGAGCGCGGGATCTCGCCCGGCGCCTTGAGCACGACGTCGCAGCTGAGACCGACCATGGCCTTGATGTGGCTGCGCAGGTCGGTCGCCATTTTTCCAGCGAACGGCTCCTCGCGCGGGGCAGGGGGCGCGAGCTCAACCTCGATGGTGACGACATCCATCGGCCCCTCGCGGGTCAGCACGAGCTGATAGTGCGGCGCAAGGCCGGGAAAACCGACCAGCACGGCCTCGATCTGAGACGGATAGACGTTGACTCCGCGAACGATCAGCATGTCGTCGCTGCGCCCGGTCACGCGCAGCATGCGGCGATGGGTGCGCCCACAGGCGCATGGCTCCTCGATCAGCCGCGTGATGTCGCGCGTGCGGTAGCGCAGCATCGGCAGCGCCTCCTTGGTCAGCGTGGTGAGCACCAGCTCTCCGGCTTCCCCCAGCGGCAGGGGCTCAGCCGTATCCGGGTCGATGACCTCGCACAAGAAATGATCCTCCCAGATGTGGAGCCCGTTCTGTGCTTGGTGGCACTCGCTCGCGACGCCGGGGCCGATGATTTCCGAGAGGCCGTAGATGTCCATGGCCTTGATGGCGAACTTTTCCTCGAGCTGGCGGCGCATCGCCTCGCTCCAAGGTTCGGCGCCGAAGCAGCCGTAGCGCAGCGGGAGCTTGCGCAGGTCAACGCCCATGGCGGTCGCGACTTCGGCGATGTTGAGCGCATAGGATGGCGTCGCGCCGAGAAGATGCGCGCCGAAATCCTTGATCAGCATCACCTGCCGTTCCGTGCCGCCGCCCGACACCGGCACGGTGGTCAGCCCAAGCCGCTCGGCGCCGTAGTGGAAACCGAGGCCGCCGGTGAACAGCCCGTAGCCGTAGGCGTTGTGGAAGATGTCGCCGGGCTTGCCGCCCATGCATGCGATCGAGCGGGCCATCAGATCCGACCAGAGGTCGAGGTCGGCCCGCGTATAGCCCACGACCGTCGGCTTGCCGGTGGTCCCCGATGAGGCATGCAGCCGCAGTAGGTTTTCGCGCGGCACTGCGAACAAGCCGAACGGGAAATTGTCGCGCAGCTCGCCCTTCACGGTGAACGGAAAGCGCGCGATATCGGCGAGCGTCCTGACATCTTCCGGTTTGACGCCGGCGGCATCGAGCTTACGGCGAAACGGCGGCACGTTAGCGTAGGCGCGCGTAATTGTTTGCTTGAGCCGAGCGAGCTGCAACGTCTCGAGCTCGTTGCGTGCCATGGTCTCTGCGGCGCGATCGAACATGCAGGCCTCCTCGCTGCGCAGGGCCCCCGCCATGCCTCAGCCCGACCGCGCGGCGAGCCGCGCCGCCTTGGCTTTGAGCCGCTCGAAGGTCTTGGCCTTGTCGACGACGAAGCGCGTGTGGGTACCCGCGCCGACCTCGTCCAGCTCGTCTTTGACCGCCACCTCGAACGAGACCTTGCGTCCCTCCACTGTGGCCACGCGCACGGTGATCTCGACGGTCATCCCCATGAGCGTCGGCGCGAGATGCTTGACGGCAACCTCCATGCCGACCGAATCCTCGCCCGGATCGGCGTGCTCGATGATGAGATCGCGGCAGGTATACTCGATATCGCGGATCATCGCGGGCGTGGCATAGGTGCGCGCCTCCTCGCCCATGAAGCCGATCGTGCGCTCGGCGCCAACCGTGATGCGGTTGACGCGGGACACGCCCGGGCGAAGGCTTGGTTTCATCAGTTTGCTCCCTCGATGGGCTCTGCGGATTGAAATCGGTTGTGGGCGGTCGCGCAAGGCGCGGGAAGAGGCTCTCCGCCGCAACTCCTGAGGATAATCGGGGCAGGAGAATTGAGGTGCGCGGGATGAAACATTAGATTCGCCTCTCATTCATCGCGTCCAGCCGCTCAATGTGCCCATGATCAGCCCGTCCACGCTCGCCCCCTACGCGCATCACACGCTGTCCGACGCCGTCATCCCCGAGCTTCCCGGCCATTACCGCGGAAAGGTGCGGGAGAACTACGACCTTCGCAACGGTTCACGCATCCTCGTCGCCACCGACCGGGTGAGCGCGTTCGACCGCAACATCGCCGTGATTCCGCTGAAAGGGCAGGTGCTGACACAAACCGCGCGCTTCTGGTTCGAAGCCACGCAAGGCATCTGTCCCAATCACGTCATCGAATATCCCGATCCCAACGTGCTGCTGAGCAAGCGGCTCAGCATGATGCCGGTGGAGATCGTGGTGCGCGACTATCTCGCGGGCAGCACATCCACGTCGATTCTGCAGATGTACAAGAAAGGCGCGCGGGAGATGTACGGCCACCGTTTCGAGGACGGGCTGCGCGACAATCAAAAGCTGCCGCACACGATCATCACCCCCACCACCAAGGCGGAACAGGGCGCGCACGATGCGCCGCTGAGCGCCGAGGAGATCATCGCGCGCGAGCTCCTGACCGAGAAGCAGTGGCGCNGGCCGCGAGACAGCGGCGCGGCAAGGACTCATTCTGGTCGACACCAAATACGAATTCGGTTTCGACGCTAAGGGCACGATCATTCTCGCCGACGAGGTGCACACGCCCGACAGCAGCCGCTACTGGCTCGCGGCGAGCTATCCCGCGCGTTTTGCCGCCGGTGCACCGCCCGATACGCTGGACAAGGATTTCATCCGGCGCTGGGTGGCCGCGCGCTGCGATCCCTACAGCGAGCCCATCCCGGACATCCCGCAGGACGTCATTTTACAGGCCGCTGCGACGTATATCGACGTCTTCGAGAAGGTCACTGGGCGAGAATTTGCGCTGCCCGACCTTTCCGTTGCGCCGCTGGAGCGCGTGCGCGCAAACCTACGCAAATATTTTGACAAGGCTGCATAGAGGAACTCGCGCGTCCGCTCATTCCCGCGAAGTGGAAATCCAGAATGGACTCCCGCTGCACGGAGGCAAGCACTGTCGCTGCGCTGACGCGCGGGCAGGCCCGTCGCGACTAATTCGCGACGAAACAGTAGATCAGGCCGGCGCCGCCCGTAGCCTTAAGGTTGTCTTGGCTGCAGCCGCGCGAGCCATGCGAGGAGTTCCAGGAATTCATGTGCCGCGTGTTTTGCAGACCCGCGCGGTCATGGTGCCCCACGATCGCGGAACCTTCGCCGCTCTTGGTCCAGTTTCCGCACGTGGTGTCGCCGCCAGCCGTGGAGAATAGGCCCTGCGGGTCCGAGCCGGTCAGCACGTCGTGCGTGTTAACCGCGTCGCCCCGTCCGTTGACCGTCTCGCCTTTCTCGGTCAGCGCCGTCTGCTTAGTGATATTGTTCGAATCCGAGTGAAGATCCTCCACGCTCTTTGCCACGACCACGCCCTTGGCGTTCTGCCATGGCCCCTTGCCAATGCGATCGCGCGCGTTGACGCCGGCGGCGCCGCCCGGTTCGGTCGTACTCAGATAGGCGCGCCAGTTGGTATTGGTTGAGCCGGCCGCGCTCGCGAGCGCCTGGCAATGCGCGTCGGCACCGGCAAGCCCGCCGAGGTCGGCGCCATTACCCTTGCCCGCGCTGGCGACGAAGAATGTCATGCCGGCTTGTTGCGCCTGCGCCGGACATTCCCGACGTCATGGAGATCCTCCCAAGGCATTTGATTGCAGTCGGATCGGTCGCGCTGCGTCAAAAGCGACGCGTCGATCACTTTAGCACCCGTGTGCCGAGGGAACCAGCGGTCAGGCTTATGCTGCCGCGGTCAGCATCTCTGCTTATGCTTTCGCCGGATCGACGGTTTGGTTAGTGTTCATGTGCCGTGACATTTGCGCGCGCCACTGATGCAGCTGACTGCCTTGCCGCGGCGGGCCTGCCCGCCGCGGACGTCAATGCGTGGCTGCGGATGGAGCCGGACGAGGTCGCCGATTTTCCCGCCGATCGCGAAAAATTCTCCGCGTATTGGGGGAAATCGGCGCGTCTTTTGGGCCGACTCCCGCAGAAATCACATCGCAGCCCGAGCGAGCACTCGGCGGCGGCGCTCATTCAGGATCGCTCACGCGAGATGCGGGCGCGCTTTCTTCGCCGCCACGCCGATGCCGTCTATGACGCAGTGACGGCGCGGCGCTCGCGGTTCGTGCGAGTCGAGGAGCTGGTGCTGCGCGCCGCAGACGTGGTGCCGGGCCTACTTCCCACGGCCCAGGAGCTCGCTGCCGAGGATGGGTTGATCCAGCGCGACAGAAGCGGGCTCGAGATCGATCAGGGCCTCTTTCTCTCCGCCGTGCTCCGCCACGAAAGCTGCGGACGCCACCTCTGTCACGCGATGTTGCTGCCACGCGCCGAGGCGCAGAGCCTCCTGCCGCAGTTCGAGCGCGAGGGCAGGGTGGAGCTCAGCGGCGCGTCGGTTCACCGCAGCGGCAAGGCCGCGGTGGTGACCCAGAACAATCCTCGATTTCTCAACGCCGAAGATCAGACTTCGCTCGATGCCGCGGAAATCTGCGTCGATCTCGCGCTGCTCGACCGCACAAGCGAAATCGCAGTCATGCGCGGCGGCGTCGTCGAGCATCCGAAATACAAAGGCCGCCGCGTTTTCGGCGCCGGCATCAACCTCACCCATCTCTATCACGGGCGTATTCCGTTCGTTTGGTATCTCCAGCGCGATCTCGGCTACGTCAACAAAATCTACCGCGGACTTGCCTTCGCCGACGACGCGCCGCCCGATGAGTTCGGCGGCAATAGCATCGAGAAGCCTTGGATCGCCGCGGTCGAATCCTTTGCCATTGGCGGCCACTGCCAAATCTTGCTGGTCATGGACTACGTGCTCGCCGAGCGCGGCGCGTTCCTTACCTTGCCGGCGCGCAAGGAGGGTATCATCCCCGGTGCCGCCAACATGCGCATGCCCCGCTTCACCGGCGACCGCATCGCGCGGCAGGCGATTCAGTACGAGCGGCGGCTCGACTGCGACAGCCCGGAGGGCCGGCTGATCTGCGACGAGATCGTCGGCACCGGCGAGATGGACGCGGCCCTCGAGCGCGTGGTCAGTGGACTGACCAATTCCGGCGTGGTCAGCGCCGCGAGCAACCGCCGCGCGTTTCGCATCGCGCAAGAGCCGCTTGATGCCTTCCGTGCCTATTTCGCCGTCTACGCGCGCGAGCAGGCTTATTGCCACTTCAGCCCGGCGTTGATCGGCAATCTGGAGCGCTACTGGAACGCGCAGAGCCGTACGCCCTAGCAACGTTCATTAGCCGGCGGCGTCGACGTGCCGCAGAGCTCCACGGCATTATGGTGCGCGGACGCCGCGCTAGCGCTGGATGCGGTCGAGATTGGCCGTCATCTGCGCGATGGCGCGCCGGAACCGCAGCAGGTCGCCGCGGCTGATGTCTGCTTCGGCTTCTTCGGTGATTCCGCGTGCGAGTGCCAGAAGCGGCTTGCGCATGCGTTGCGCCTTGGCCGTGAGCCATACATGCGACCTGCGTCTATCGTCGGTGCTGCGCAGCCGACGGATTAGGCCGGACTTTTCCATGCCGCGAAGGGCGATGACGGTGGTCGGCTCCATCATGCCGACGCGCGCGGAGAGCTCGCGTTGGGTGAGACCGTCCTCGTTCCATAACACGCGCAGGAAATACCACTGGCCGCGCGTCACGCCATGGGCGGCGATGCGCCGCTCCAGCAGGCGCTGAAAGGCGCGGTGGGCGTCGCGGACGAGATAGCCCGAGCTTTCGTCGGGCGGGAACTCCGAGTTCCGAGACGGCTCGCGTTGGCGAGCTCGGCGGGAGCCGCCGCGATGCGAGCCGCTCCGGTCTGCAGCGGCCGGCCTCGTCAATTTTGCACTGCCGCGGCGCATGTGACCAATTGCCGTCGCCGACGTTGACACCATTCTCGTTCCAAGCCCATAATACTTAGAAATCTA
>VAZM01000280.1:0-323 GCA_005883135.1 Alphaproteobacteria bacterium | reverse complement strand
CACATGGCAGCGGCTCATGCCGCCCCTACGGACGGAGCTCAACACCTCATGCAAAAAATCCTGCGCAAGGAAAAACCTTCCGCCGACAAGCAGCACCATGCGTCCGATCTGCGCAGCACGCTGAACTGGCTGCGCGCGCAAGGTGACCTGATCGAAACCGACAAGCCGGTCGACCCAGACCTCGAAGTCACCGGGCTGCAGAAGCACATGGACGGCGGTTGTCCGGTGCTGTTCAACAAGGTGAAGGGCAAACCCAATCATCGCGTGCTTACCAACCTTTTCGGCGACATCAAGGTGATCAACAAGATGTTCGGCTGGAAGGA
>VAZM01000269.1 GCA_005883135.1 Alphaproteobacteria bacterium | reverse complement strand
CGGCATGAACAGCGACTTCGACGACGAGGATGACGAGCTTGCCTGGTTGACGCGGCTCGCCAAGGAGACCGGCCGCCCGGTCTGGTTCCTGCTCACCGACCGCTACGAGGATCCGGAACGCTGGCGGCGGCTATTGACGGCGGTGCACGCGGCGCGCGCCGACGGCGCGAATTTGACCGCGCAGATCGCCGGCCGGCCGATCGGCGTCATGCTCGGCATCGGCACCGCGCTCAATCCGTTCTCGGTGCGCCCGAGCTACCGCGAGCTCGATGGTCTGAGCATCCCCGAGCAACGCCGGCGTTTGTGCGACCCGGCGCTGCGACGGCGGATCCTCGACGAGAAGCCCTCCGCCGAGGACGTGAGCCGCCTGGCGCAATTCCGCCAGCTCATCACCACGCGTTGGGACAAGTTCTTCGTGATGGGCGATCCGCCGGATTACGAGCCGCCGGAGGAGGCGAGCTGCGCCGCGATCGCCGCCCGCACGGGACGAACGCCGGACGAGGTCGCTTACGATTATCTCACCGAAGCCGAGAACAGGTACCTGTTTTTCCCGGTGGTGAATTACGTCTGCGGCGATCACGAACCCATTCGCGAGATGCTGACCGACTCAGGCACGCTGTTGGGGCTCAGCGACGGCGGCGCGCATTGCGCCTCGATCATCGACGCCGGCGTGCCGACCTATATGCTCTTGCATTGGGGCCGCGACCGGCGGCGCGGACCGCGCCTGCCGCTCGAGCTCCTCGTCAAGCGGCAGACCAGCGAAACGGCGGATTTCTTCGGCCTGCATGACCGCGGCCGGCTCGCGCCGGGACTGCGCGCCGACATCAACCTGATCGACTTCGATCGTTTGCGACTTTACCAGCCGGAGCTCGTTAACGACCTCCCCGCTGGCGGCCGCCGTTTCGTGCAGCGGGTCGACGGCTACGCCGCCACGTTCTTGGCCGGAACGCCGACCTTCGAGCGTGGCGAGCACACGGGCGCGCTGCCCGGTCGACTCGTGCGTGCGGGGCACGCGTAGCGCGGCGTGCTGCGGGCTTACGATGGTGAGTGCTGGGGAACGCGGGCAAGCCGCGCGGTGAGCGTGCTCGCGCGGCCGTCGGCGGCCGGTTGATAGAACACGCTGTAACGCTGCACGGCGGCGACGAATGCCGGCGCGTCGGCGGCCTTCGTCAGCTCGAAGGCGTCGAAGCCGGCGCGCTGCAGAAACAGGCATTGGTCGCGCAGGATTTGGCCGGTCGCGCGCAGCTCGCCGCGAAAGTGATAGCGTTCGCGCAGAAGCCTTGCCTGGCTGTACGCGCATCCGTCGCGGAAATTGGGAAACACCAGCGCCACGAGCGCGATCCAATCGAGATAGGGCGCAAGCTCGGCGACTTTGCGATCGTTCGGCCAAACGACGCCGATCGGCGCCTGGCGCAAGACGAGCTCGTGCGCGTCGGCGAGAAAGCGTGCCGCCGGGAGGATGGCGGCAGCCCCGTCCGGTACTGGCGCGTCGTCGACGACGCGCACGAAACGATCTTCGACGATGCGGCCGGCCTTAACGAGCGGCATAAACCCGCTCCCGGAAGGGATCGACGCCGACGCGCTGGACGGTATCGACGAAAAGCTCGCCCGGTCGCGCGCGCAGCTCGAGGTAGGCGGTGGCGATGTCCTCGACGACGTCGGCAATCTCGGCATAGGGCACCGCCGGCCCGAGAATGGTGCCGAGCTCGGCGCTGTCGTCGGCGCGGCCGCCGAGCGTGACCTGGTAATACTCCTCCCCGTTCTTCTCGACGCCGAGAATGCCGATGTGGCCGATGTGATGATGCCCGCAGGCATTGATGCAGCCGGAGATGTTGATGTGCAGCGGTCCGACATTGCGGGCCAGATCGAGATCGCGGAAACGGCGCGTGATCTCCTCGGCGACCGGAATCGAGCGGGCATTGGCCAGGCTGCAATAGTCGAGGCCGGGGCAGGCGATGATGTCGGAGATGAGATTGACGTTCGGCGTGGCGACGCCGATTCCGTCGAGCGCGCGCCACAGCGTGGGCAGATCGCGCTGAGCGACGTGCGGCAGCGCCAAATTCTGCTCGTGCCCGACGCGGATTTCGCCATGGCTGTAGCGGTCGGCGAGCTCGGCGATGGTGTCCATCTGCGCCGCCGTGGCATCGCCGGGCGGCCCGCCTTCGGGCTTCAGCGAGAGCGTCACGATGGCGTAGCCGGCGACTTTGTGGTTGGTCACGGAATTATCGAGCCACAGGCGGAAGCGATTGTCCTCGCGCGCGCGGGCAAGCTCGGACGGGTTGTCCGCGAGCAGTTCGTACTGGGGATAGCGGAATCGCGCCGCGATGTCGGCGACCACCGCGGGATCGAGTGCAAGCGGGCCGTCCTTGATCGACTGCCACTCCTCCTCGACCTCGCCCGCGAATTTCTCCGCCCCGAGCTCGTGGACGAGGATCTTCATGCGCGCCTTGTAAATGTTGTCGCGCCGGCCGTACTGGTTGTAGGTGCGCATGATCGCCTCGACGTAGCTGAGCAGATCACGCTTCGGCAGGAAGGGCTTGATCGTCTTGCCGATGAACGGCGTGCGCCCGAGCCCGCCGCCGACGATGACCTCGAAGCCGGTCTCGCCCGCCCCGTTTCGGTGCATCCGCAGGCCGATGTCGTGAATCTTGACCGCGGCGCGGTCATGCGCCGCGGCCGTTAGTGCGACCTTGAACTTGCGTGGCAGGAACGAGAATTCCGGGTGCAGCGTCAGGTGCTGGCGCAGCAACTCCGCCCAGATGCGCGGGTCTTCGATCTCGTCGGGCGCAACGCCCGCCCACTGGTCGGTGGTGACGTTGCGCACGCAATTGCCGCTTGTCTGCATGCCGTGCAGTCCCGCACGCGCGAGATCGGCCATCGCGTCGGGCAATTCCTTGAGCTTGATCCAGTTGAACTGAATATTCTGCCGCGTGGTGAAGTGGCCGTAATTGCGGTCGTATCGGCGCGCCACGTGCGCGAGCATGCGCATCTGATCGGAGGAGAGCGTGCCGTAGGGGATGGCGATGCGCAGCATGTAGGCGTGCAGCTGCAGATAGACCCCGTTCATCAATCGTAGCGGCTTGAATTCCTCTTCCGTCAATTCTCCGGACAAACGGCGATTTACTTGATCGCCGAATTCGCGCACGCGCTCTTGGACGAGCGTGCGATCGAAATCGTCGTAAATATACATGGCGTGCCTCAACCCTGGCCTGGCAGCGCGACGGTCGGCCCGCTCGAGCGAATCCGCTCGCGCAGATTTCCCGGCAGCACCTGCTGCTGCGTCGTCAGCTCGACCGGCGCGACATAGGCATCGACCACCGCGACCTTTTCGGTGGTTGCGGCGGCGAGGAGCTCGAGCGCGGCCGGCGTGGTCGTCACCACCACGGCCACGGCAAGATCCTTGGTCCACGTGCCGTCCGCCGCGCGATAGACGACGGCGCCGTCGCCGAGCCGGTTGGCGGTGACGACCACAGGGCCGGTGACCTTGAGCTTCTGCTGCAGGGGGGAGGTCATGCGGCCTCCCGTGCGGTCGACGCGTCGCTTTGCGCGGCCCGCCACGGCGCGCAGCGCGCCACCACCTCGCCGATGACGAGAATGGCCGGCCCCTCCCCGACTTCGGCAGCCAGGGCGGCAAGCTGATCGAGTCGGCCGACGGCGGCTTGCGAGTCGGGCCGCGTGCCGCGCGCGAGCACGGCAGCGGGTGTCGCGCCGTCACGACCGGCGGCGATCAAGCCGTCGCGCACGGCGGCCGCGGACGCCAGTCCCATATAAACGACGACCGTGGTCTGCCGGTCGGCGAGGCCCGACCAGTCGATCGACGCGGCATCTTGCGCGCGCTCGGCGGTGATCAACGCGAGCTTGCCCGCCTCGTTGCGCAAGGTCAGCGGAAGGCCCACCTCCGCCGCGCAGCCCAGCGCCGCGGTGATGCCGGGAACGACGACCACAGGGACGCCGGCGTTACGCAGATATTCCACCTCTTCGCCGCCGCGCCCGAATACGAAGGGATCGCCGCCCTTGAGCCGCACCACGCGACGACCGGCGCGCGCCGCCGCGACGAGGCGACGGTTGATCTCGTCCTGGCCGCGCCGCTTGCCGACGAACACCTGCTCGGCGCCGCGCCGGGCCCGATCGAGCACCTCGGCGCTCACCAACTCGTCGTAGAACACCACGTCGGCATCAGCCAGCGCATGGAGCGCACGCAAAGTCAGGAGATCTGGATCGCCCGGACCTGCGCCGACCAGAAACACCGTTTCGGTGTCGCGCGCGACAGCGCTTTGACGCGCGCCGCTTGCATCGATCGCAGCGACGAGTTGCGCCTCCACCTGCGCCGAGCGTCCCGCCAGGGTCGCCTCGGCAATCGGACCCGCGATGACGTTTTGCCAAAAGCGGCGCGGCGAGAGCGCGCGCGGCACGGCCGCGAAGCGCCGGCGGTGGCGGCCGATCAACTCGGCAAGCTCGCCGATGCGCGCGGGCAACAAGGCCTCGATCAGCTCGCGCAGACGCCGCGCCAGAACCGGGGAGGCCCCGCCGGTGCCGATCGCGACAACGACCTCGCCGCGATCGACGATAGCGGGAAAAATGAAGCTCGAGAGCTCCGGCCGATCGACGACGTTGACCGGAATGCGCAGGCGCCGCGCGCGCGCGGCGATTTGCGCATCGAGCGGATCGCCGGCCGCGGACACAACGGCGACGCCGTCACTCCAATCGGCTTCCAGGGGATCGGCAAGGCTGATTTCGAGCGGACTTGCTCCCGACAACGCCAGCATCTCTTCCGCAACGTCGGCGGCGCCGGGGAACCAGCGCACACGCGCGCCGGCCGCGCGCAGCAGCCGCAACTTGCCGAGGGCAGGCTCGCCCGCGCCGATGACAACGGCGACGCCCGCGGCGGTATCGAGAAAGACTGGAAGGAAACGCATTGCGGAGCTACCTCTCACGATCATTGATTAGTATTATTTTCCATATAATAGTCGAATTTGGCGTCAAAATAGAAAAATATTGTGGCAAATTTAGCAAACGGAATGGAAAATTCTGCTTTGTCGGAACAAGCCGAAGGAACGGCCGTGCTGCACCGCGCGCTCGGCGCAACCTGAGACATCAGCCTGTTCGGCTTCGTGATCTGGGTGGGCTTGCTGATTTCCTGGCTGTTCTTTGCCAGCGTCAAACCGCCGCTGGCCGGCTGATCCTCCAAGGAAGGGACCCCATGCCGCAAACCGATATCGGCACCGAACTTCGACAGGCTGCGCCGGAGCCGCTGTTGCCGGTGGAGAAGAAGCTCATCGGCTTCAGTCTCGGAACCGGGCTCGTTCTTCTGCTCGCGCTGGCGCTGCTCAACTACTTGCTGCCCGCGACGTTTTGAGGCCCGGCGGTCAGGCGCGACTCAGCGCGCTTGCGACGGCGCAGGCAGCGTCAATGGATCGCGAAGCTTGATGATCTGCTTGACGTCGTCGCTGTCGACGATTTCGAGCGCCACCAGGCCGCCGGACCCCTCCTCCACGTAAAGCTCTCGCGGCTTGGGGATCAAATGATCCAGCCCCTCGAGCGCGACCTCGACGATGTCGTCATGGGGATCGTAGGCGATACCGAGCAGAGGCAGCCAGTGCGCTTGGACTTGATCGCCCAGCCGCAGCGAGACGACCTCGATTTCCGCCTGTTTGCCTTCGAGCGTGGTCGAGAAGCGATCGAAGAAGGAACGCCACTCTTTCTTGTCGAGCTTGCGGGTCGCCATGACGAAATCTCCGTTGCGACAGCTTATTGCGACAACTCTATGAGACGAGTGCCCGCCCGCGCGCAGCGCGGCGCGATCACGGCCTAAGTCTCGAAATCGTCCAAGCTTCGAGGCTTTCGCCGCGGCGATCCGATTCGCGTCACAATTGTCCAGCTGGGCGGATCGCTCGCCGGAAACGTTTGCTCCAGGCTCTCATCGATCATGCTTTCCGTGCTCGTGACGGCCGGGACTTCCGGCCGGCGCTTGCGCCGCGCGATCGCCGACCCCTGCCGTGCAATGGACCGAGGCGTCATGTCACCGGCAGCGCTCCTCTCCGGCGACGGAACCGCCGAACATCGCGCGCATGATACACCTCCTGCCGTCCGTCGCGATGGCAAACCCGCATGCGCGGAATGGTTCCCCCCCGTTGGTGCCACGGCCAAGGCGGCCTCCCGACGCCGCTTCGACCCGCACTCGGGCTAGCGTGCGTCATACTCCGAGGTAGGCGGCCCGGACGCGGTCGTCGGCCAGCAACTCGCCCGCGCTGCCGCTCGTCGCGATCCGTCCGGTCTCGACCACATAGCCGCGGTCGGCGATGGCTAGCGCCGCGCGAGCATTCTGCTCGACCAGCAGCACCGTCAGGCCGGCCTGCTTGAGGCTACGCACGACATCGAGGATCTGCTCGACCAACATGGGAGCAAGACCCATCGAGGGCTCGTCCAACAGCAACAGTCGCGGTTTTGCCATCAAAGCGCGGCCGATCGCCAGCATCTGCTGCTCACCGCCGGACAACGTCCCGGCACTGACGCGGCGACGCGACGCCAGCGCCGGAAACAACTCATAAACCCAGGCAAGCTCGGCATCGAGGCGCTCGCCCCGGCGCGTCCAGCCGCCGAGCCTGAGATTATCCTCGACCGAAAGCGGGGCGAACACCTGGCGGCCCTCCGGCACCTGCGCGATCCCGAGCGCAACCCGGACATGGGCGGAGATTCCGTCCAGGCGGCGCGCCTCGAAGCGGATGCGACCGGCGGAGATCGGCTGCACGCCCGAGATGGCCCGTAGCAAAGTGGTCTTGCCGGCGCCGTTGGCGCCGACAAGCGTGATGATCTCGCCCGCCGCGACATCGAGCGACACGCCGTGCAGCGCCTCGATGCGGCCGTAGCTGCTTCTGACCTCCTCAACCGCGAGCACCAACCGCCTCCTCCGCCCCGCGGATTCCCAGATAAGCCGCGATCACGGCGGGGTTCGTGCGCACCTCGTCGGCCGCGCCCTCGGCAAGCGTGCGGCCGTTGGCAAGCACATGAATGCGATCCGAGACGTTCATGACCAGGCGCATGTCGTGCTCGACCAGCACAACGGTGATGCCGTCGCGGCTCAGACGGCGGATGACCGCCGCGATGCCGGCGGTCTCCACCGCATTGCAGCCCGCCGCGGGCTCGTCGAGCAGAAGGAGCTTGGGCTCGCTCGCCAGTGCACGGGCCAATTCGAGGCGCTTGAGATCGCCGAACGACAGGCTCCCCGCGGGCCGCTCCGCCGCCGCCGCAAGCCCGACCCGCTCGAGCGCGGCCGCGGCAGCCTCGCGCGTGATCCGGTTTTGCCGCCCGACCGCGGGCAGGTGGAAGAGGTCGGCGAACATACCGGTCGTTTCATGGCGATGGCGGCCGACCATGACGTTCTCGAGCACGCTCATGCGGAAGAAAATCTGCAGGTTCTGGAACGTGCGCGACAAGCCGCGACGCGCGAGGTCTTCAGGCGCAAGCCCTGTCACGTCCTCGCCGGCAAGGCGTACGCGGCCCCGCTCGGGCTGGTAAAGGCCGGAGATGACGTTGAACAGCGTCGTCTTTCCGGCGCCGTTGGGGCCGATGATCGAAAACACGAGGCCCGGGGCGACGGCCAGGCTCACGTCATCGATCGCACGCACGCCGCCGAAGGCGACCGACAGATGCTCGACGACGAGTATCATGCGCGCCCCAGCGCACGCGCAAGGGTCGGTACGATGCCGGCGCGCAAGAAGATCATCACCGCCATAATGATGAGGCCAAGCGCCATGTGCTCGTAGTCGTGCAGCGACGTGAGCGTCTGCGGCAGCATGACGAGGAGGGCGGCGCCTACCAGCGAGCCCGCGACCGATCCCAAACCGCCCAGCACGACCATGGCAACGAGTTCGATCGAGCGCAGAAACCCGGACACGTCGGGCGTGATGTGTCCGTTGAGGAAGGCAAAATAGGAGCCCGCAACCGAGGCATAGACGGCGGAGACGACGAAAACCGCGAGCTTCATTCTTGCGATGTCGACGCCGAGCACGCGCGCGGCGACTTCGCTGTCGTGAATCGCGCGCAGCGCCCGTCCGGTCGGGCTTTCGATCAAATTGAGCGCGAGCACGGCGCCGATCAGGAAGCTTGCCGCCGTGATCCAATACCAGGCTTGTGCGCCTCGCACGGAGAGACCGAACACGGCGAATCGCGAAACCGCCATGCCGTCAGGCCCGCCGGTGAAGCGCGCTTCGTTGCTGAAGGCGATGGCAAGCAGCAGCCCGAAGCCCAGCGTGGCGACAGCGAGATAATGTCCCTTGAGGCGCAGGATCGGTCGCCCGACGGCGAAGGCGACCAACGCGGACAGTCCGGCGCCGCCGACGAAGGCGAGCCAGGACGGCAGGTTCAAGTGGGTCGGCCCGATGGCGACCGCGTACGCGCCGATCCCCATGAAGCCGGCGTGGCCCAGGCTCACCTGCCCGGCGAAACCCATCAACAGATTGAGCCCGACGGCGGCGAGGGCGAACACGAACACCAGCGCCGCGACGCGATAGTAATAAGCGGACGGGAGAACGAGCGGCAGCAGGACGATGACCGCGGACATCGCAAGCGCGGGGAAAAGCCGATGATTCAGGAGCCCTCGCATGAAGCTCTCGACGCTCTGTCGATTCCCGTTCCCGGCTGCGACCGAGCACATGGACGCGATGCAGTGTGAGCCGACGCAGCACCGGCTCGCGACAGATCACACCCGCTCGACCGGCGCTCGGCCGAACAACCCGCGCGGCATCGCAAGCAGGACGATCAAAATGACCAGGAACGCGACTGCGTCCTTGTACTGGGAGGAAACATAACCGGCGGCAAATGCCTCGAGCAGCCCGAGCACCAATCCGCCGATCACCGCGCCGACGGCACTGCCGATGCCGCCGAGCATGGCGGCGGCGAAGCCCTTGAGCGCGAGCACGGTTCCAACGTCGTAACTCGTCAAGGCGATGGGGGTGATCAGAATTCCCGCCACTGCCCCGATCGCGGCGGCGATCGCAAAGGACAGACCGACGGCAGCGCGCGTATCGATGCCGACGAGGCGCGCGGCGATCTCGTTCGCGGCGGTGGCCACCATCGCTTTGCCGATCAAGGTGCGCTCGATGAAGGCCCACAGCAGCACGAGGATTATGACGGCGCCGGCGAGCACAACCAGGCTTTGCGGCAGGATGGCCGCGCCGGCGATGCGGATCGCATCCCCGCCGACAAACGGCGGCAGGGTGTGGAAGCGCTTGTCGAATATCACTTGCGCGGCACCGCGAAGAAAGATCGAGGCGCCGATGGTGATGATGATGAGCACGACGGCGCCGCTGCCGCGCGCCGGCTCGATAGCGAAGCGGTGAAGCGCAAGGCCCACCGCAACGGTGAGGACGACCGCAAAACACGCCGCCAGTGGCAGCGGCACGCCGGCAAGGCCGAGAAACACCGTGGTCATGCCGCCCAGCATCACGAATTCGCCCTGGGCGAAGTTGATGACGTCGCAGGAGTTGTAGATCAGCGTGAAGCCGAGCGCGACGAGCGCGTAGACTGCGCCGACGGTCAGGCCGGAGAAGGTGAATTGGAGCAGTTCGGTCACGCGGCTATTGCACCAGCGTCCAGCCGCCGGCCTTGATCTCGAGCATACGAAAGGCGGAGAGATCGAGCCCGAGATGATCGTTGGGCGACATGTTGACGATGCCGCCGGTGCCGACGAAGTTCTTCGTCTTCTCGATTTCGTCGCGCACCTTCGCGCCATCGAAGCTGCCGGCGCGTTTCGCCGCTTCCACGAAGATCATCAGGCCGTCATAGGCGTGGCCACCGAAAGTGGAGACCGGCTGGCCGGTCTTTTGCTGATAAGTCTGGGTGTAGGCAACGACAACCGGCTTCTGCGCGTCATTATCGGCAAGCTTCTCTGCCACGAGCAGCGCCGCGGCCGGCAGCCGCACGCCGTCGGCGGCGGGACCGGCGAGCTCGATGAACTGCTTCGAAGCCACCCCGTGGCTCTGATAAAGCGGCAGCGCAATTCCCAGCTGCCGGTAATTGCGGGTGACGATTGCCGGGCCTTGGCCGAAGCCCGGATTGACCACCGCCTGCACGCCCGCTTTGCCCTTGATGTTGGTGAGTTGCGGTGTCATGTCGCTGTCGCGCGGCCCGTAGGATTCCTCGTGCGCGATGCTGATGCCGGCCTGCGGCGCAACCGCCACGCATTGGTCACGCATGGATTTGCCGAAGGCGTCCGTCCCCGAAATCAACGCGATGGTCGTTAAATTGCGCTGCTTCAGGTCCGCGAATATCTTCTGACAGGCCATCCTGTCCGTGTGCGGCGTCTTGAACACCCATTTGCGCACGGGCTCGATGATCTGGACGGCACCGGCAAGCGAGATCAGCGGGATCTGCGCCTCCTCGAATACCGGCATCATGGCCAGCGTTGCGCCGGTGGTGGTGCCGCCGACCATCGCCACGACTTTGTCCTCCTCGACGAGGCGGGTCGCGAAAGTGCGCGCTGCATTGGCGTCGGCGCCGTCATCGTAGACGACGAGTTGCAGCTTTTGGCCGTTCACGCCGCCCTTGGCGTTGATGTCATCGACGTACATCTCGAGCGTTTTCTTTTCCGGATCGCCGAGGAAGGAAGCCGGACCGGTGACCGACAGCACGGCGCCAAGTTTGACTTGGGCGCAAGCCTGCCCCGCCCCGATCGCGAGCAAAACCGCGATGACAGCGCCTATGTTTGCGTATGCCGGCATGAATCCCTCTCCCTCGCGCGTTCGGCCTTCTTTTGCGGCCGAGCGTAACATGGTTTGCCTGAGCCTTGGCAGTGTCCGCACCCGGACGCACCACAAAGACTGTCCGCCTCGGCGGCCTCGATTGGTCGATGTTCAGGCCGATCCAGCTGCCGAAGCCTCGGCGCAGAAATACGTGTTTGCGCCATGGCGCGCGAGGAACCCGGACGGGGCATTCGCGTTGATGTTCCGGGTTAGCGTGCATGGGGCGGTGCAGCAATGCGCACGGGTCTGGCGATCATCGCCATTATCGCGATCGCTCCGATCACGGGAGCGGGTATTTACGGCGGCAATTCCAGCCGCGCCCAGGACGCCTGGCGGTGGGCTCAGACTCGCCAGGTCGCGCAAACGCCGGACTCGTCACCGTCGCCGAGCGGGCAATCTGCGCCGGAGAATCCGCCCGCGACAGCCGCGCCGCCGGCCGCCGCCCCTCCCAATCCCTCTCCCGGTACGCCGGCAATGGTGCTCGACGACCAGGAGGTATCCACCATCCTCGGCAAGAGCGTGCGCAGCAATGCGGATGAGGACATGGGTCGGATCGTTGACATCATCGTCAGCCGCGACGGGCAGGTGCGTGCGGCGATCATCGACTTCGGCGGCTTTCTCGGCATTGGGACGCGCAAAATCGCGGTCGATTGGCGCGCCTTGAATTTCGCCCCCGCCGGTAAACCCGGCACGATCACGGTGGATCTGACCCGTAACCAGGTGCGCCTCGCCCCGGAATACAAACGTGGGGAGCCGGTGGTGGTGGTCAGCTCGGCGAGCCCAGGACGAGCGGCGCCGTCGAGCGAGGCTGCAGCCCCGGAGCGGTAACCCTGTCAGGCGCACCCGCACCCCGCCGTTTCCGCCAAGGCGAGCGACGGATCGGAGGCGATCAAGCGCCGCCGGCGCCCCCGCGGACAGTGCCCCCGGAGCCGCCCATCAGCGCCTCGGGGCGCAGTCAGCGTGGCCTCGACTGGTTTGCGTTCTGCGTCGCCGACGTGCAGACCGGATTCGGGCCCTTCGTCTCCGTCTACCTTACCGCGCAGGGATGGACCCAGGTCGATATCGGCCTCGTTCTCACCGCGCGCGGGCTTGCCGGGCTCGTCTTGCAAATGCCAGGCGGGGCTATCGTCGACGCCGCGCGCTCCGAGCGCGCCGTCGCCGCGGTCGCGATGATCGCCATCAGCGCGAGCGCGCTGATCATCGCACTGTGGCCGATGTTTCCCGCGGTCTTCGGCGCGCAAATTCTGCAAGCCGCCGGCAGTTCGGTGGTGAGTCCTGCGCTTGCCGCGATCAGCCTCGGGCTCGTCGGTCACGCCGCCAGCGGCGAGCGCTTCGGCCGCAATGCGCGCTTCGCCTCGATCGGCACCGCTCTCGCGGCGGCGGGAATGGGCGCGGTCGGATATTTCTGGTCGAATCAGGCGGTATTTCTAGTCACCGCCGCGCTGATCGTTCCCACACTGATCACGCTCGTACACATCCCGCCGAACGAGATCGATCCCGTTCGCGCCCACGGCGGCCTGGCGCAGGGGCGCACCAGGACGGCAGGATTAATGACCCTATTGACCAATCGGCCGCTGCTGATCTTTGCCGCCTGCGTGACCTTTTTCCAGCTTGCAAACACGGCCATGCTTCCGCTGATGGCGAGCATCATCACCATGCGCTCGAGCGCCTGGGCAACGACGCTGGTCGCGGCCTGCATCGTGGTGCCGCAGATCGTGGTCGCCCTATTTTCGCCGGCGGTGGGACGTTTGGCGCAACGTCTGGGACGGCGGCCGATATTGCTGATCGGCTTTGCGGCTTTGCCGATCCGCGCGCTGTTGTTCGTCGTGGTGAGCGACCCTCGCCTGCTCGTGGCGGTGCAGGTGCTCGACGGCGTGTGCGCCGCGGTGTTCGGCGTGCTGGTTCCCCTCACGATCGCCGATGTCACGCGCGGCACCGGACGATTCAACTTGGCGCAAGGGATTGTCGGCAGCGCGACCGGGGTCGGGGCTTCGCTCAGCACGACACTGGCCGGATGGATGAGCGACCGGCTCGGCAGCAGTGCCGCGTTTCTGGGGCTTGCCTGCGTCGGCGGCGCCGGACTGATCCTCACCTGGCTGCTGATGCCCGAGACCGCGGAGAGAAAGGGCGGTCCAAGATTGTTGCCCGCGCCGCGGCGCTAAACGGCGATCGTACTTTTGTCGAAGCCCCGCCGCCGAGCGATATGGTCCACGGTAGGTTTTGTCGCGGCTATCCGTGTTGAACGAGAGGTGCCCGCATGATCATTCGCGAGTGGCGTGGACGTGCAAGACGATCGCAGGCAGACGCGTACCCGCGACATTTCCGCGAGAGAGTCATATCCGAGCTGCGCCAAGTTCCGGGATTTATGGGCGCGCAACTCAGCCGCCGCGATGTCGATGGCGGAGTCGAGTTTCTGGTGCTGACGCAATGGCAATCCATGGACGCGATACGCGGTTTCGCCGGGACGGAAGTCGACAAGGCGGTCGTCGAGCCGGTCGCCGCTGCCACGCTCGTTGAATTTGACGAGCGCGTACGCCATTACGAAGTCGTTGAAACGGCCTGATCCCGCATCGCCGCCCCAAGCAAAGTCCGTCGCTCTATGCGTCGCCTGGGACGTGGTCCGGTTTGGGGCGCACGGCGAGCTGATAGAGCTTTGGCCCGAACAAAGCGAGCGCCGCGAGCGCGAGGATCGTGGCGGACAGCGGCCGCGTGAAGAACACTGTCCAATCGCCCGCCGATATCGTCATGGCCTGGCGGAAATTCTGTTCCGCGAGCGGCCCGAGAATCATGCCGATGATGACGGGAGCGACTGGGAAGTCGTACCGGCGCATCAGGTAGCCCGCGCCGCCGATGAGATAGAGCAGGATGAGATCGACCGGAGACTGGGTGATCCCATACGTGCCGATGGTAGCGAACACGAGGATGCCGGCATAGAGGAGCGGCGCCGGAATTTGCAGGAGTTTCACCCAGATCGCGATCAGCGGCAGGTTGAGCACGAGCAGCATGACGTTGCCGATGAACAGCGAGGCGATCAGGCCCCAGACCAGCTGCGGCTGCGACTGCAGCAGCAACGGACCGGGATTTATGCCGTAGCTCTGGAACGCGGACAGCATGATTGCGGCGGTCGCCGACGTGGGCAGGCCGAGCGTGAGCATTGGCACCAGCACGCCGGCAGCCGACGCATTGTTGGCGGCTTCCGGGCCGGCAACGCCTTCGATCGCGCCCTTGCCGAACTCCTGCGGCTTCGCCGAGAGCTTCCTCTCGACATAGTAGCTCAGAAAGGTCGGGATTTCGGCGCCGCCCGCCGGCATCGCCCCGATCGGAAAGCCGATGGCGGCGCCGCGCAGCCATGGTTTCCACGATCGCCTCCATTCCTCGGCGGTCATCCAGAGCGAGCCCGAGAGTGGAACGATCTCGTCCTTGCCCAGCCGGTAGCGCGAGGCGACGTAGAGCGTCTCGCCGACTGCGAACAGACCGACCGCGACGACAATGACGTTGATGCCGTCGAGTAATTCCGCAAGCCCGAAGGTGAAGCGCGCCTGACCGGTCTGCAGGTCGACGCCGATCAAACCCAGCCAGATGCCGAAGAACAGCGTCGCGAGCCCCCGCACCGCAGAGGAGCCGAGCACGGCCGACACCGTCACGAAAGCGAACACCATCAGCGAGAAATAGTCCGCCGGTCCGAACCTGAGCGCCCAGTCCACCACCACGGGCGCAAGAAAGGTGATGCCGAGGGTGCCGATCGTGCCCGCCACGAACGAGCCGATGGCGGCCGTCGCGAGCGCCGCGCCGGCGCGGCCGTTGCGCGCCATTTTGTTCCCCTCGAGCGCGGTGACGATGGTAGCGCTCTCGCCCGGGGTGTTGAGCAGGATCGAGGTGGTCGAGCCGCCATACATCGCGCCGTAGTAGATGCCGGCGAACAGAATGAATGCGGCGGTCGATTCGACTTTGAAGGTGATCGGCAGCAGCAAGGCGATGGTCAGCGCCGGGCCGAGTCCGGGAAGGACGCCGATCGCGGTTCCCAGCGTGGTGCCCACGAGACACCACAGGAGATTCATCGGAGTGAGCGCGACCGCAAAGCCGTTGAGAAGCTCCGAGAAGGCATCCATATCAGCCGCCCTCCAGGCCGATCAGGCCCTCGATCGCGCTCTCGACGAAACCCGAACCGATATTGATGCCGAGCGTCGTGACGAAACCGAAATAGGCGATGAGCGCGAAAGCCGCGCCGATCAGCGCGTCGCGCAAAGTGTTATTCGAACCGAACCCGCGCGCGACGCAGACGAAGAGAATGGTCGAGGCGATGGTGAATCCCGCCGAGCCGATCAAGGCGACATTGAGCACGAGCCCGGCGACGACCCACAGCAGCGCCGCTCGATCCGGCGTAACGGCTTTCTCCTCTTCGGTCTGCCATCCGCCTTGCCAGGCATCGATGAGGAGGAGAATGCCAAGCAGGCCCAGCGCGGCCGCCGTCATCAGCGGGACGACGGTCGGGCCTACTTTCGCGTAGATCGGCGAGACCGGAATCGACAAGCTCTGCCAGAACGTGACGATCGCCAGTGCGAGCACGCCGGCGCCGATGATCGCTTCCCCGATGGCAGGCCGCGAGCGCGCGTTCGGATCTTCCGCAGAGCCGCCGGTCATTGTCATGCGAGCCCGAGCTCTTTGAGGATGCCTTCGATCCGTGCCGTCTCGGCGTCGAGGAAAGCTTTGTAGTCGTCGCCGAACAGCGCGATTGGCGTCCAGTCCCGCGTCTTGCACGCCTCGGCCCATTGCGGGCTTGCGGTCATCTTCTCCATCAGCGCGATCATCGCCTTGCGCTGCGCGTCGCTGACGGCAGGCGGAGCGAACACGCCTCGCCAATTGAACAGCTCCACGTCGATGCCTTCTTCTTTCAGCGTCGGCGCC
>VAZM01000279.1:2434-7204 GCA_005883135.1 Alphaproteobacteria bacterium | reverse complement strand
ACGGCATGGCGAGCCCTCCCTCGAGCACAATGGCCCGCGCCGCTCAACTCTTTCCGGCTGGCATGGACGCGGCGCCCGATGCATCCTATCGAAGCGCGCATTGCATTTCCACTTGCGCCATGGCACGAGCTCACGCTCTCAAATTTTCTGGACTTTTTAAACTCCGCCCCCCGCGCAGGGTTATTGGACGCGCGACAACCATTCGACATCGGGCGGGATATTGGAGGCGGCGCGCGGAATGTACCGGCCGGTCGGTTTCCCGACGATTTTTCCGTCGCGCGCAACAATTTTACCGGCTTTGATTGTCGCTACCGGCCAGCCACGCAGTTTCTTGCCCTCGAACGGCGAGAAATCCGACATGCCCTGCAATTCTTCGGGACTCACCACGCGCTCAAGATCGAGATCGACAATGGCGAGGTCGGCATCGGTGCCGATCGCGATGGTGCCCTTCTTCGGATAGATCCCATAAACCTTGGCAGGCGCACGGGTCGCCCGATCGACGAGAAGCTCGAGCGGCACGCCGCGCAGACGCCCATAATGCAGCAGCGCCGGCAGATGGGTTCCAAGCACTGGGTAGCCCGACCGGGATCCATGTAAGCCCGCCTCGGGCTTCTTCGTCGCGCGGGCGCGCGAGGTGTTATCGGTACCGATCGTGTTGATCGAGCCCTCCGTCACACCCTGCCAGAGCGCATCGTGATGGTCCTTGGTGCGGACCGGCGGTACCATTTTCACCAGGAAACCGTTCGGATCGTCGCTGGCAATGCCGAGATAGGGCGACGTGGTTTCGACCGTGAACCGCAGGCCCTGCCGCCGCGCGTTGCGCACCACTTCCAGGCCCTGCTTGCTGGAAAGATGCACCACATAAAGGTGTGCGCCGGCAACTTTCGACAGATAAAGCGCAGTCTGAATCGCAAGCGCCTCGGCATCGGCCGGATGTGCGAACTCCCAATCGGCGAGCGTTCCGTCCTTCTTCTTCTGCAATTCCTTGCGCGCCTGGTCGATCAAGGCGCCGGTTTCGCAATGGACACACGCGATAGCATCCGCGCCGAGCGAAGCAACCATACGGAAACCCGTCAGCAACACGTCGTCGGGTACCGATTTCACAATCCCCGGCATGCCCGACATATAGAATTTGAACGATCGGATGCCGTATTCGGCCGCATATCGCGGAATTTCGCTGATCTGCTCGTCGGTGAAAATTTGCGGGTGGAAAACCGAGTCGACGTAGCTTAGCTCGTCCATCGCCCGGCGGAATCCCGGAAGGTGCTTCATGTACGACTCTTCCAGGCTGCGGAGGAAAATCCCGATCGTCGTGACGCCGCCTAGCACGGCGGCGCGGGTTTCAGTTTCCGCCTCTTCGTCGTAAGACCGTTCGTTGCCGATATGGGCGTGCGGATCGAAGATGCCGGGCAACACCACCTTGCCGCTTGCATCGTACACGTCCTTGCCGCCTGCCGAGAGATCGCCGGCAAGCGCGACGATCTTGTCGCCGGAGATACCGACATCGGAACGCACACGGCCCACGCCGGGGATGATCAGCGTCCCGCCATGAACCACCAGGTCGTATTGGGAATCTCGGACAGCACTCATGTATAAACCCGCCTATCTAGAAAATCGGCGAAGGCTGCTGATGCAGCGTCGGCCGGCATTCAACCCACAAGTTCCTGCGTCACCACGGCCCGCGCGACCTCCCTGCCGTTCTTGATGACATGCCGTCGCAGCGGCTGCGTTCGGAGCGCCTCATGCACGGAGGGCGCGCCGACAACCACCAGATCGGCCTTGTTTCCGGTGGCGATGCCGTAGCTCTTCACTCGTGCAGCCCTCGCCGAATTAACCGTCACCATATCCATGACCTGTTCCAGCTCGTGCGGCAGCGTGAGCTGCGCGACGTGCGCGATCATGGATGCGCACTCCAACGGATCCGGCTTTCCGAACGGATAGTACGGATCGTTCACGTCGTCTTGCGACGTGACGACATTGACGCCGCGCGTCAACAGCTCCTTGACTCGGACGATCCCGCGCCGTCTCGGCTCACGATCAAGCCGTGCCGAACAGACAAGATTGATATGCGCATTGCACGAAATGGTGATCCCGGCCGTTGCCACCATATCGACGATCTTGGCGGCATAAACATCGTTGTAACCGGCCATCGCGCCACAGTGGCTCGCCGTCACCCGGCCGTGCCATTGTTCACGCATGGTTTTCAATGCCAGGTATTCCAGGCTGCGGGAATTGGCGTCGTCGGTATCGTCGACGAGCATATGGATGTCCCGGTCGTATCGCTTGGCGATCTCGAAACAGATGTCGATGTGATCGCGCGCGTCGACGTCCGTGTACTCGTACCAGGGAAGGCCGCCGACAATATCGCAACCTTCTTTGATGGCCTCGTCCAGCAGTTCCGCTGCTCCGGGGTCGCGGGCGATCCCTTCCTGAGGGAAGGCGACGACCTGGATGTCGCAGTAACGGCCGAACTTTTCGCGCGCGAGCAGCAATCCACGTGCCGCCCGCAGTCCACCGATGGTGCCGACGTCGGAAAAGAGCCGGAAGAACGACGTGCCGTTCTTGACTCCGGCCTCGAGCGACCGAATCGCACGCGCTGCGACCTCGGCGGGATCGTACTTGCGCTTGAAGTCTTTGGTAATTTCGATCGCTTCCGGCAGCGTCCCGGACACATTCGGGCGCATGACCTCGCCCAAGAGGCATTTATCCGCATGAAAGTGAAGATTGAACAGGCCGGGCAGGACCAGGCTTCCAGCCGCGTCGATTTCCTGCCGTCCCTTCTGAGACAGTTTCGGCTGCACGGATGCGATCACCCCGTCCTTGATCGCGATATCCGTCGTGCCTTTAAGACCGCGCAGTGCGGCATTGCGAACGACAATATCCATCACGCCACCATCGGTGTCAGGCAGTCTTGGTTCGTTCGAGAATATGCAAGCCGCGCGTGCGGTCGATCAGATAGATCAATCCCTGCGCGTCGTAACAGACGTCGTTGCTTTGCACCCGTTTGGCGCCCTCCGGCACGGGCGGCATGAACGACGCGACTTCCTTGGGAGCGTGCGGATTTGCGATGTCGACGACCTTCAACCCGCGCGCAAACCATGCGATCGGGATCTCGGTGCTGCGGATCTCTTCACAGAACTGATGCAACCCGGTGTAATCGCCCTTCGGCATTCCGTCCTCTTCGTCCACCTGGAAGCTCGCGAACGGAACCGGCCGCGTCTCGTCGGTGATATCGACGAGCCAAAGAAACGAAGGCGAGGTCGGTCCCGCCAAGCGCACGACATCTTCGTCGGCGACCAGCATCACGCGCCGGCCGCGCAACAGGAACGGCACCGGCAGCGCGGTATGAGTCGGCCAGGGAAAGGGCGGGCTCCAATCCAGCCCGGAAACGTATTTCGGCTTCGACATGTCGTCGATGGCGAGGATGACAAACCCGCCATGCCAGTAACTCACGTATAGCCGATTGCCGACGCGCATCGGATGATGGCAGCGATGTGCCGTGCCTTCCCAGGTCGGTTTCTCGCCGCCCGCCGTCCATTGACCGGGCATCCACCAGCGCCCGACTTCTTCCGGACGCTCGGGATTGTTGAAATCGATGATCGAAACGATATTGCCCAGATAGCCGTCCATTTCCGGCGAGCCGTAGACATAGCGGCCGTCGAACGTGAATCGATGCATGCCGCGGGTCGCCCACGTTCCAATATGACGCGGGTTCGCCGGTTTGCTGATGTCGAAGATTTCAAGTCCGCCGCGAAAATTCGGATCCTGCCGGCCGATCGGAAAGACCTCCCGGTTGACCAGCATTATTCCGCTATCAACCCGCACTTTGTGCGACAGCGTGCCGTCCGGGACCTTGATCTCTGCCAGTTTGCGCGGCTTACTCGGATCACTCACATCGATGACCGTCGTCCCGTTGGGCGGCGTTACGTGGCCGATGTAGGCAACTCCGTCCCGCACGACAACCTGGCCACCTCCCGGACAATCGAAGTAACCGACGACTTTCAAACCTTTCGCAACCGACATTCCGATCCTCCAAGGCCCGAGGCGCTGCATCCTATCGGCATGCGCGTTGCGATTCTACTTGTTCGATTGCACTCAAGAAGTTGTCCGAACTTTTCCGGGACTCCGCAGCTCGCGTGAACTGCGCGGCCGAGTAGTGCGGGTCAGGACGCCATGCTATCGTTGAGCATGGCACGCATTCTTGTGCTCGGTTCTGGATTCGCCGGTCTGTGGGCCGCGGTGGGTGCGGCGCGCAAGCTTGCCGAACTCGGCATTCCGCGCGGACAGGTCGAAATCCTGGTCGTCGACCCCAATCCCTAACACGGTATCCGCGTGCGGAACTACGAGCCGGACCTCGGCAACGTCGCCGTCCCGCTCGCTGAGGTACTCGACCCGATCGGCGTCAAACATCTCACCGCCGAGGTCGAGGCGATCGACGTCGCCAAGCAGCAGGTCGCCGTCACCGGGCCACGCGGGCGGGAATCCTTGGCCTACGATAGGCTCGTGCTGACCCTGGGCAGCCAATTGGTGCGCCCGCCGGTTGCCGGTCTCGCGGCGCACGGCCTTGACGTCGATACCTACGCGGCCGGAGTTAGGCTCAACGCCCATATTGCGTCGCTGGGCACGCGCCCGGCATCGCCGGGGCGCTCGACCGTCGTGGTCGTCGGTGCGGGTTTTACCGGCATTGAAGTAGCAACGGAGATGCCGGAGAAGCTTCGCCGCGCGCTAGCGAATGGCGCTGGACGCGTCATCCTCGTCGATCCCAATCCT
>VAZM01000279.1:1906-2415 GCA_005883135.1 Alphaproteobacteria bacterium | reverse complement strand
TATCGAGACGCGCCTTGGCGCGAAGGTGAGCGCCATTGACGCTGGCACCGTCACGCTTGCCTCGGGCGAGATCATCCCCGCGCAAACGGTGGTGTGGTGCGGGGGCATGCGGGCAAACCCATTGACGGCAGCACTGCCCGGCACGCGCGACACCCTGGGTCGCCTCGCTGTGGATGCCTTCATGCGAGTTGCCGGGCTGGCGAACGTCTTCGCTGCGGGCGACGTGGCATCGAGCCTCGTCGATGGCGTGCACGCCACGGTTATGTCGTGTCAGTTCGCGCGGCCCATGGGCCGTTACGCCGGCCACAATGTGGTCGCCGACCTGTTCGGCGAGCCCATGCTTCCCTTGCGCATCGACTGGTACGTGACCGTGCTCGATCTGGGTGGTTGGGGTGCGCTCTACACTGTCGGATGGGACCGCCGCGTGTTCTCGACCGGACACGAGGCGAAAGTGATAAAAGAGATGATCAATCGTAAACGCATTTATCCGCCGAACCATGGTACGGCGC
>VAZM01000279.1:0-1872 GCA_005883135.1 Alphaproteobacteria bacterium | reverse complement strand
CGACGGCGACATAAAGCAATCAGTTAGGGTCTCAAAATCGAGCTCCCGACCATAAGGCACATCGCGAACTCCGTACACGATCGCCCTCACCAACTCCGAGAAAGCGCCACGCTCATGCCCAGCTCCGCCGAAAAACGCGCAACGTTCCGCAAGCTCCACGCGCAAGGATGCTTCGTCATCCCTAATCCCTGGGACGTGGGATCGGCGCGCTATCTGCAAGGGCTGGGATTTAAGGCGCTCGCCACGACCAGCGCGGGGTTTGCCTTCGCCCAAGGCCTTGCCGATGGCGCCGTGCCCCGCGCCATGATGCTCGCCCATTTCCGCGAGATCGCGGCGGCAACCGACGTTCCCCTCAACGCTGATTTCGAAGGCGGCTTTGCCGACGCGCCCGAAGGTGTGGCGGAGAGCGTGAAGCTGTGCGTCGAAACGGGCGTCTCCGGACTTTCGATCGAGGACTCGACCTCCGACCCCGCGGTGCCGCTGTACGATTTCGAGTTGGCGCTGGCGCGCGTGCGCGCCGCAATCGATGCGGCCGGCGGCGAGGTGGTGTTTACCGCGCGGAGCGAGGGATTCATCCGCGGCCGGCCCGATCTCGAGGAAACGGTGCGCCGCCTCAAGGCGTTCGCCGCGGCGGGCGCCGATTGCCTCTATGCGCCAGGCATCAGGACGCGCGAGCAGATCGCGGCAGTGGTCAAAGCGGTTGCGCCGAAGCCGGTGAACTTTCTGATGTCCACCGCAACCGAGCTCACGGTGAACGACCTCGCCGCGCTCGGCGTGCGCCGCATCAGCCTCGGCGGCACGCTCGCACGGGTCGCCTGGACCGCCGTTGCCCGGGCGGCGCGCGACATCGCTGCAACCGGCAAATTCGACAGCTTGGCCGGCACCATGAGCAACCCCGAGCTCAACGCCTTCTTCCGCGAGGATGCGAAGAAGCGATGACGACTGCATCCGAGCCGCATCCCATCACCGCGCAGCTGGTCGGATTGCCGGTCGACGCGACGCCGGCGCAGCGTCCCTCCCCGGTGACGCTCGAGGGCCGCTATGGCCGCCTCGAACGGCTGGCGCAACCTCACGATGCCTCCTTGTGGAAGGCCGTTCAGGGCCAGGATCACATCTGGACCTACATGTCCTATGGCCCGCTCGCCGACTTCGCCGCTTTCTCCGCATGGCTTGCCGGCCGCGTGAAGCTCGAGGATCCCTATTCCTACGCGATTATCGATCCATCCGGCCAAGCTCTCGGCATCGCGACGCTGATGGAGATTCGCCCGGCCATGCGCGTGATCGAGGTCGGCAACATCCTCTATTCGCCTGCGTTGCAGCGCACGCCGCTTGGAACCGAGGCGCAGTATCTGCTCGCGCGCTACGCCTTCGAGACGCTCGGCTATCGGCGCTACGAATGGAAGTGCCATGCGCTCAACGCAGCCTCGTGTCGGGCCGCCCTGCGCTATGGATTCACGTTCGAGGGCATCCTGCGCTTCCACATGATCAGCAAGGAGCGCAGCCGCGACACCGCCTATTACTCAATGCTCGATAGCGAATGGCCGGCGCGCCAGGCTGCCTTCGAGCGCTGGCTCGCGCCGGAGAACTTCGACGCGCAAGGACGACAGCGGACAAGCTTGAGCGAGTTGAACGCCGTGCGCGAGTTGAAGGCGGAGCGTTAGAGGCGTGTGGATCGGAACGCGCCCGCCAAACGGTGCCATGACTTGATGCCGCACTTGATGCCACCCGACCGCTTCAGGGAGCAGAGACGACGTGAATATCCTCATCACCGGCGCGGCCGGCATGATCGGCAGAAAGCTCACCGAGCGCCTCGGCAAGGACGGGACGCTCGTCGGCAAGCCGATCGACAAGCTGACCCTGCTCGACATCGTT
>VAZM01000659.1:982-2151 GCA_005883135.1 Alphaproteobacteria bacterium | reverse complement strand
CTTTGCTGATGCGGAACGGGTGGACGTACTTGCGTATCCTGTCGAGGATTTCTTTTTTCGGCATGCCGTCCCCTTCGTGAATTAGAGCTTCACGCCGGCCGCGGCCAGTATTGAGCGCGCCCGCGCGCGCTGATCGTCCGGAATCGCCAGACGCTCGGCGAACTCGCGTCCGGCCGGACGCGTAGCATCGATGCCCATCTTGGTCAGCGTGAAATGCTCCGGGTCCGACGTGGGGTCGAGAATCGCGCCCTTCGCTCCGGGGATGAACACGATATCCTTCTCCGCCCGCACCCGGGTCGCGAGCGCCCACATCACGTCGTTGATGTTGAAGATATCGACGTCATCGTCGACGACAATGACGTATTTCGTGTATTGCTCGGTGCCGAGCGCGGCCATCATCGCCTGCTGCGGCTCGCCTTCGGCGATCTTCTTCATGGAAATGAACGCCATGAACGCGCCGCACGTCGTGTGCGGCACGTGCACCCCCCGCACGTTCGGCAAATTGCGTCGCAACGCGTTGAGGATCTCACCTTCGCGGGTGATGCAGGACACCAAGATGTGATCCCGCGACATGCCGGAGGTGACGCTGTGGAACATGGCGTCGCGGCGCATGCGAATGCGATGGGCGACGAAGACGTTTTGCGTGCTGCGGTAAGAGGCATAACCGGTGAATTCGCTGAACGGACCCTCGGGCTCGTGCACGTTGGGCAGGATTTCGCCCTCGATGATGATCTCGGCAGCGGCGGGCACCTCGAGATCGGCAACGCCGCAGCGCGCGAGCCGGTATGGCTCTCCGAACAGACCGCCGATGATCTCGAACTTTCGCACGTGCGGCGGATAGGCGTAGACCATCGAGCCCATGTAGTGCAGCGGATGGGTGCCGAGCGTGATGGCGGCAGGCAGCCCTTGCCCTCGCTCCTCGGCGCGGCGGTGGAATTCATAAAGACGGCGGCGCGAATGCAACGACACGCCGAGGCGGTTCTTGCCCTTGAGCATAAGGCGGTGAAAGCCGGTCGTATCGACGCCGCTCACCGGATCGCGCGCGACAATCTGACCGGCGGTAATGTAGGGCGCGGCATCGACCTTGAACTGCAGCGGGATCGGCAGTTTGGTGAGGTCGACGTCGTCGCCTTCCAGCACCAGATCTTCCCATGCCCCGCGGTCGACGA
>VAZM01000659.1:0-937 GCA_005883135.1 Alphaproteobacteria bacterium | reverse complement strand
CGGTGGGCAGGTCGGCAGGGTCTACGCCGAGACAGGCGGCCAACAGCTTGCGATTGCCGGCCACGTTGGTGACGAGCTGCATGCCGTTGCCGCGCACGTTCTCGAACACGACGACCGGGCTCTTGCCGGCATGATCGAGCTCGAATACCAAAGCGGCGGCGTCGAAACGCAGGTCGATCGGCTCTCGAACGCGCAGCAATTCGTCCGGATATTCCGTCTCCACCAGCCGCAAGAAGCCACGGAGGCTTTGACTGTCGCCGTCGACGTTTAGTTTCGCCATTATGCCCTGCTCAACCCGCCATCCCTCTCATCGTATACGGGCTTGGCCCCGGCGAGAAGATTGCTGAGGCAGGCGAAGCGCCGCGACGAAGAATCGCCTTGAACAAGCCCGCCAATTACGCTTGAACGCATCGGAGCACTTGCCGAAAGGACGCCCATGAGACGTTTGCGATTCTTGCATGTGGTGGCAGCCGTCGGACTATTCGCCGCACCGGTGACGGCATTGGCGCAAGCCTATCCGACGCGGCCGATCCAAGTGATCGTCCCGTTCGCGGGCGGCAGCGCCAGCGACGTGGTCATGCGCATCCTGCTCGACCGCATGGCCAAGTCGATCGGGAAGCCGTTCATCGTCGACAACCGGCAATATCGGCACCAGCGCGGGGACCAAGGCGACGCCCGACGGCTACACGTTGGTGATGGGCTCGACGGGTCCGATGGCCGCCAACCGAACGCTTTACCGCGATCTCGGTTACGACCCGGACAAGGATTTGGAGCCCATTTCGCTGTTCGCCCATTTCCCCATTCTGGTCGTCGTGAGCTCCAAGCTGCCGGTGACCTCGTTGAGCGAATTCGTCGCCTATGCGAAGGCGCGCCCGAAACAGCTCAACTACGGCTCGGTCGGCATCGGCAGCTCGCAACATCTTTCCGGCGTGTATTT
>VAZM01000178.1:5333-16612 GCA_005883135.1 Alphaproteobacteria bacterium | reverse complement strand
CCCTCAGGATGGCACCTATACCACACTCGACGATGACCTGGCTGGGCCGCGCGGCGGTATCGGCGGCGGCACCTTCGCGCAAGGCATCAACGATGTGGGCCAAGTCGTCGGGTATTACACCGGTCTTTTCAGCGTCACCGGCCCCCCTGGGACTTTCGGGTTCCTTTACAGCGGTGGCAACTATACGCCCCTCGACGTTCCCGCAGGGACGGGCCACACCTTCGCATACGGCATCAACGACGCGGGCCAAATCGTCGGGTATTATAGCGTCGGAGGCGTGAACCACGGCTTCCTCTACAACGGCACCTACTCTACCGTCGACGATCCGCTGGCGACCAACGGCACCCAAGCATTTGGCATCAACACCGCGGGCCAGATCGTCGGGGCTTACAACGACGCCAGCGGCCACTCCCACGGCTTCCTCTACGACGGCAGCACTTACACCACGCTCGATGATCCGTCAGGCACCGACACCGTTGCGACCGGCATCAACGATCTCGGACAGATCGTCGGGCATTACTCCAATGGCTCCATCCAACACAGCTTCCTCTACAGCGCGGGTGCTTACATCACCCTGGACGACCCTCTGCTGGTATCCGGCATCAACAATAGCGGCGTCCTCGTGGGGAGCTACAGCGGCCACGGCTTCTTTGCCGTTCCGGCGCCGAACCCCTCACCGCCCGCCGGCACCAGCGCCGACATGATCCTGCGCGGCGCGAACGCATCCTCTGTGGCAGGCCTCTATCAAATCTACGACATCGGCAATAACGCGATCCTGGCCAGCTATTCCCTGGGTCAGGTCGGGACCGATTGGGGCTTCGTCACGCTTGGCGGCTTCTACGACGGCGACACGAGGGACATGCTGCTGCGCAATTCCACGACCGGCGGCTTTCAGGTCTATGACATCAGCAACAATAACGTCTACGGGTCCGCCTCACTCGGCAACGTCGGCCTGAACTGGCAGGTCATGGGCTTCGGCAATTTCAGTAGCCGTGGCGAAAACGACATGATCCTGCGCAATAGCAGCACCGGAGACATGCAAGTCTACGACATCAGCAACAACCAGATCACCGGCTCCGCCTTCATGGGCGCGGTGGGCTTGAACTGGCAGATGGCTGGCGTGAGCAATCACGGCACGCAAAGCGATCTGGTGCTGCGCGACAGCAGCAGCGGCGGACTGGAAATCTATAATATCAACAACAATCAGATCACCGGCGCCGCGTTTCTGGGTTCGGTCGGACTGGATTGGCAGGTCTCGGGCTTCGGCGACTTCAGCAGCCGCAACGAAGGCGACATGCTGTTGCGCAACGTCAACACCGGCGGGCTCCAGCTCTACGACATCGCCAATAACCAGATCACCGGCTCGTTCTTTCTGGGCAATGTCGGGCTCGACTGGCAGTACGCGGGCGTTGCCCCGATCCAGGGTCCCGGCACATCCGACTTGGTGCTGCGCAACGTCAACACCGGCGCGTTTCAGGTCTACAACATCGCCAACAATCAGCTCACCGGATCGGCGAGCCTGGGCGCGGCCGGACTCGACTGGCAGCTCGGCGGTTTCGCCGCCAGTGCTCCGGGCGCCGCCATGGGCAGCTCTAACGCTTCAACCTCTCAGCTCGTGCAGGCGATGGCGGGCTTCGGCGGCAGCGGCGGCACCGCCGATGGATCGAATGCCGGCTTCGCCAACGTGAACGCGTCAGAGCAGCCGTTGTTGACGACGCCGCAGCACGCGTGATCTCCACAAGCCGAGACCTCATGCTGAGGACCGCCCGCCGATCTCGGTTTACCCGAGATCGGCGATTAGGCGCGCAAATCGGGTAAACCAGTTCGCTGCATTTCCGGTACTAATCTGAACCGCGATCTCAGCCTTTGCGCGGCACCTCAACCCTCTCGTAGCTCTCGCCCTCGCAGCCGTCTTGCGGCGTCGCGCGGCGGCGGTCGGTGAGCTTACCGTGCTCGATGATCACGACGAGCGTGATTGGTTGTGGCTGGGAGTTCATCGGCCCGGCGACGACCGCTTTGACGCACGCGCTGAAACCCCGCCCGGTGATGCGCTTGGGTCGCGCGACCGCGAGCGTGCCGGGACGCGCCGTGAACAGCGTGTCGGCGTTGGCGCGGATCAATTCCTTAACGTCGGGCTCCGGCTCCGGCGGCGGCGACTCGGGGGTGGGTTGGCGAAACCCCTTCGGCATGAAGCTCGCGAACTTATCGGCGAAGTCGCATCCGGAAAGCGCCGCCATGGCGCAGGCGACGAGCATGACCGCGAACATCTTCGCCGGCATGGCGGCAAGGGTCGCGCGCTGGCGAGGTGCGTTTGCCAAAGCGGCGGGGGTTAGCGCCTCAGCTCGGGCGCGAACCGCGCATGACCTTGCGGGTCGGCGAGCGCCACTGGCAGCCGTAGGGCCAGGGCTCCTGCGGGCACGCCGAGATGACCGGACGAGCCGCGGGTTTCGGTCGCACAGTGAGGCGATCGCTCTTCGTTGCGGCCGGCGCGACCAGCGCGGCGTTCGCTTCCGGGCGGGGCGTGGGGGCGGCCTCCGGCTTTCCCTCGGGATTGGCGGCGAGCGCGGTCACCACGGCGGCGCCGATGGCGAGCGCGAGCGAGCCAGCTGCAAACTTGGAGACCGACATTTGACCACCCACCCAGCCGCCCCCGTGGCGCCGCGCGCGCGCCCGGGGGTTCTTTGCCGTTAGTCGCGGCGGCGCCGCAAAAGGTTCACGCTCGCGGCGGGTTTTCCCCCACCCAATTCCCCCCAAAATTCGCGGTATTCGGCAGCTTTCCGATGGGATTTCCGCCGGAACCGGCGGCATGCGGGACGGGTTATAGCCTCAAATCCCAGGCAACAGGTGCGAGGTCCCTCATGGCCAGATGTGAAACCTGCGGAAACGACTACGACAAGGCGTTCCAGGTGAGCATGGACGGTACCACCCATACGTTCGACAGCTTCGAATGCGCGATCCATGCGCTGGCGCCGAAATGCGACAATTGCGGCATCCGCATCATGGGCCACGGGCTCGAGAAGGAAGGGACTTTCTTCTGTTGCGAGCATTGCGCCGAGAAGGCGGGCGTCACCGGCCTGCGTGACCGCATCGGCGCCGCGGCATGAGTTCAACCTCCGCCGGCGCTGCCTAATCACAGCCGCGATGATGCTGGGGTCCATTACGGTCCGGCAGGGGTCCAGCCGAGCCATATACCCACAAGCGCAGCAAGTGCCACGAGTGCAAGAAATCCATTCACGGCGACCAAAACCCATGCCGGGATGCGTGATACATCGACTCGCGGGGGAGGCACGCCAGGCTCGAGATGGCGCCATACTGCTGCACCAAAACAGAACGCGCTGAACAAGACGAGGACAGTGCCAGTGGCAATGATCAACCACTGCGGAATAACTCCCGAAAGCAGCGCCTTCGCTCCAATACCGCTCGCCAAGGCCATGAGGCCGGTGCGCACCCAAGCAGCGTAGGTGCGCTCGGCGGCAAATACCGTGCGGTCGGCCGCGAGCTCGGTCGTGCGTGCCGCGCTGTCCTCGACGCCGTGCGTGCTGCGTTTGATCTTTTCAGCGCTCTCGGCGAGCTTTTCGCCGCTGCGCTCCAATGTCTGCTTCGGCACGGTCGGACCTCCAGCGCCAGGCCCTTGGGGCGTTGATTTGGGGGTGCAAATTAGGAAAGCACGACGATCTCGGCTGACGGATCTGATTTTGCTGTCGAAAGCTCGACGCTTTCAATGCTGCGGTGTTGCGGATCGTCCATCCGACTCCAGAACATGACGGTCGCATTGGCCGGCATCGCGCTCAATTCCTCAATCAATTCCGAAACAGTCATTTTGCCGAGCTTTCTTCTACCTCAGCTGAGGGGTTCACGGCCGCGATAGCTGAAAGAGCCATCGAAGCGACAACCCGGTGAATTTAAAAGGCCATCAGTGCGCTCGCCGCGACCAGTGGACAATGGTCTGCCCGATCCGAGTGTCTCGACACCGTTGGCCGCCGGTTCAGATTGATTCTTCGCTCGCACCCGAGGTCAATCTGAATGACTAACGTGCTCTGCACCGTCGAGTTCCCTCAGGGATTAAGCCCGCCATTGTCTAGCCCGCGTCGGCATCCGAACGGGTCGGTTCTGGCAGAGTCAGTGAGCACAGACCGCTTATGGCATTGCCCACTGGGTCATCACGGGAGCGGGACGAACTTGGCTCAGCCGCCCTGTCCTCGCGGTTGACTCCTGATGCGGGGCTTTCTCTGGCCCTGTCTTTCGCGCAATCGTTCGGCCGCGCTTGGCGGCAAATTCCCTGCCATCGATCGGCGCGAGATGCGGAGGGTCGCGATCGAGATACGGCCGACCGACCCTAAGCTCCGTCTCGTGCGCATCGATCCACTTCCACAGCTCTTCGCTGACGGCGAATCGCTGCAGCCGGGTCTGTCCCTTGACGCTGACGACGTCGATGGCCATCCCGTGGCCATAGCCGCCGCGGCGGCTGCCGCCATGAAATGAGCTGTCGCTCGCCGCCTTATTGCCGCTTGCGATCGATTGCCGGTAATCATCGCGGAATGCACTGGTTATGCCTGGCATGAAGCCGGCATCGTCCATCATGCGAAGCGCCCGAAACAGCTTGAGCTTGAAGCTGCGAGCCATGCCACCGATCACATACTCCTTGACCGAGATGCCGGCTCTTCCCGCCGCGATCGGATCCTTCCACGTGAAGTCGGCGACGACATAGTCGACGGTGGTTTTGGTGACGGTCCGCGTCTTGCCCTTCTTCGTCTTGACCGTCATCTTGATTTGCTTCGTCACTTTGTTGGTATCGACCTTGGGCGTGCGTTCGTACAGCGCCCAGAGGTACTCGTCGATGCAGGTGTCGATCACCAGGCATTCGTCGACAATTTCAATCGAGCGCACGGCCGGCTGCGGGGGCTCCTCCAGCGGCGCCTCGGGCCTGAACAGAGACACCAGCCGCTCGTCGGTTTCGGTCGGCGGCGTCGAATCAGAGTCGGGCAAAGCGGCCTTGGATGCGTCGGCGGTGGAAACGCTCGCCAGACCGAAGCCAGTTGCGCGGGAGCCTCGATCGGCAAGTTCGGGTAGCTCGCGCCGGGAGGTCGTCGCACGGGTCACGGAAGCTATTGCGACCGGCCCGACGTCAGTGCTCGAAATCATTGCGGCGCGTGCGGCCACGCGGTCCCAGATCGCGGTTGCGCTATTCTCGATTCCGGACCACTCAAAACCGCCGAGCCTCGCAGCGCACCACCCGGCACCAGTGACCATTGCGCACAACAGCACCAGCGCAAACTTCCGCCCGCTCCCCATCGCTCGCCTCCCCCGTTCGGCTACCCCCAGGCACGCCGCACAGCCGGCACACGACAAAGATCGATTGTCCGCCGGCCATCGTTTCATGCAAGGCAAGAAAGCGGGGGGTAACCATTTTCCAAAAAGGTGTTGTCGAAATGCAACGCGGGCCGAAGGGTCCAAAACGACAGGATTACCTAGATTAGGGCGGCTGGGCAGCCTAGGAATTGTCCGGATGGACTTCCGCTTTGTTGGAAGAGCGGTTGTGCAGCGGAGATCACTTCAATTGCTGAGGTTGCCCGAAGGAGACCTCGCGCCGTTCCTCGCCGTGCCGATCAATCGATCGCCGGCGTGATGCCTATTGCCTCGGAATGTTGGCCGTCTTCACCAGCTCGAGATTGGTGGCGACGTCGTCCTTGAAGAACTGGTCGAATTCCGCAACGCTCATCGGCAGCTTCTCGACACCGATCTTCGCCAACCGCTCCTGCACCGACGGCAATGCCAGTGCGTTTACCACCTCGTCGTGCAGCTTGTCGACGATGGCGCGTGGCGTCTTCGCTGGCAGGTATGCTCCGGTATAGAACGGATAGATCGCATCGGCCTTGAGTCCGGCTTCGATCAGCGTCGGCACATCTGGCAACGCGGCGGACCGCTTCGCTGCGCCGACCGCGAGCGCCGTAAGCTTGCCATCACGGATGGGACCGATGACGGTGGTTACCGGCGGAACGCTGAAGTCGACGCGCCCCGCGATCGTGTCGGCCAGCCACTCGGGGCCCTTGAACGGAATATGCTGCGCCGTGAGTCCGGCACTGACCGCGAGCCGAACGGCTCCGAAGTGGGCCGCGGACCCGATGCCGACGGTCGAATAGTTCAACTCACCGGGCTTCGCCTTCGCAGCAGCGATCAATTCGGCCAGCGTGTTGTAACGCCCGACCGCCGTCACCACGACAAGCGGGGTCTCGCCAAACGGAACCACCGGCGTGAAATCAGCAACCGTGTCGTACGGCAATCGCGCATAGAGTGCGTTGGCCGCCGCAATCGAGCCATAGACCAGAATGGTATGGCCGTCCGGCGCGGCCTTGGCGACCATGTTGGCGCCGATCGTGCCACCGGCCCCCGGCCGATTCTCGATCACGAAAGTCTGCCCGACCTGCTTGCCAACCTGCTCGAACACCACGCGGGCGATGATGTCGCTGGCGACGCCGGCCGGCACCGGCACGACGACGGTGACGCTGTGGGTCGGCCAATCCTGGGCCGATGCCTGGCCAAAGACGCCGAGCGCGAAAGCAGCCCCAAGGACGACCTGTCGGGCAATTTTCATTGTGATTTCCTCCAAAACGCGAACGGAGATTGAGAGGGAAGGATAGCGTCGTCAATGTTGCAGGTCGCCGCAGCCATGCCGGGGATAAGTTTTCGTCTCGTTGCGATGCGAGACGACATTCGGCGTGGGATCCCCAGGCCTTTGTTCACCGCGTTGTTGGCACAACGCAGAGTTAGCGACAGGTCTGCCTACTCGTGTGCCTTCGGTGCGAACCGGACATGGTCCGGCGCATCCGCGTCATCTCGGCCGTTTTACGTGGGGAAGCTGATCACGGCGCGCGCATATACGACGGCGTCCCTCCAGCGAGAAAATCTTCGCGCGGTGGCGCGAAGATGTCCACGACCTCGGTGTCTTCGGAGAAAAAACCCTCGTGCTCGACGTCGCCGGGAATAACTGCGACATCGCCCGCGATCATCGAACGCCGCTCGTCGCCGATGCGGAAGTCCATCTTGCCTTTGAGCATCCAAACGATCTGCTCGTGCGGATGTTGATGCGCACCAGCGTGCGCGCCCGCCTTGACTTTCCACCACACGATCATTCCTTGCTTGCCCGCAAGAACGCGGCGCTCGATCCTGTCATTGATACGCTCCCACGGCAGTTTCTCCAGCGCGCCGAACCCAAACATCAGAGGCATGAGTTTCCTCCGTTGCGTTGCCCACACCATTATAGCCGCTCTCGACGGCAGCGGGCCGGCGGCAGATTCCGATCTGACGAAAAAAACCCGAACGGCCTGGTAAGATTAAGGTCGGCTGTGCAGCCATCCTGCAGGGCTTGATCTGCTATAGTTCCGTCGCGAGCACGGGGAGCGGCCCCGCGAGGAGCCAATCATGAAGACGTTCTCATTCTTAATCTTTGCCACGCTGCCGTTGTGGCCGGCCGCAGCCGCGGCGCAGCTGAACGTCCTGATATCCGGCGGATTCAGCAGCGCGTACAAACAGCTGTTGCCGGAATTCGAGCGCACGAGCGGCATCAAGGTCACGACGGGATCGGGTGCGTCGCAAGGCACCGGGCCGCAAACGATTGCCGCGCAGCTCGCCCGCGGCGTGCCTGCCGATGTCGTGATCCTCTCTCGGGAGGGGCTCAGCGAGCTGATCGCCGCCAACAGGATCGCCGCAGGGACGGACGTGGATCTTGCGCGAGTACCCCTTGGCGTGGCGGTGCGCTCCGGCAGTCCCAAGCCCGACGTGAGCACCGTCGAGGCGTTCAAACAAGTCCTGCTCAAGGCCAAAACCGTGGCGGTTCCCGGAAGCACCAGCGGCATCTGGCTTATGACCGAGCTTTTCCCGCGGCTCGGCCTCGCGGAAAAGATCAACGCCAAGGCCACGGCCCGCGGCAAGGATGCAACCGGTATGGTCGCCGCAGGAGGCGCGGATCTTGCGGTCATGCCGGTGAGTGAAATTGTTCACGCCCCGGGTGTCGACTTCGCTGGCAACCTCGCGCCGGAGATCCAGTTCGTGCAAACCTTTTCAGCCGCCGTCGTGGCCGGCTCGGGAGAGATTGAAGCCTCCAAACGATTGATCGAATTTCTCGCCTCCGCGCGCGCGTCCGAGGCGATCAAGAAGAGCGGAATGGAACCAATCGCGGGAGTCGGAGGTAAGCCTACTCCGTGATCGATGCCAGCATTCGGCGACTGATCGATCCGCCCCTCGCGCACGTGGGACAACGGCTGGCGGCAGCCGGGATCAGCGCAGACGCCGTTAGCATCGGGGGCTGTTTAATAGGGCTCGTGGCTGCACTCGCCGCCTCGGCTGGACAGTTTTACCTCGCGTTGGCTTTGCTGATCGCAAACCGGGTTGCTGACGGGCTCGATGGCACAATTGCACGTGCAACGCGGCACACGGATCGGGGCGCTTTTCTTGATATCGCGCTCGACTTTCTAGTTTACGCGGCAATGCCGTTGGGCTTCGCCGTTTGGCGCCCGGAGACGAACGCGCTTCCTGCCGCATTTCTGCTCGCGAGCTTCGTCGCCAACGGCAGCGCTTTTCTGGCCTTTTCCATCCTCGCCGAGAAGCGCGGCATGAAAACCACCCGCCAGGGCCAGAAGTCGATTTACTATCTGGCCGGGATCGCCGAGGGATTCGAGACGGCTGTCTTCATGGCTGCGTTCTGTTTGTTTCCAACTCGCTTTCCGATTCTTGCGCTAATCTTCGCCACCCTGTGCTGGATCTCGGCAGTGTGCCGTCTCGTTCTCGGATGGAAGTTGCTGTAGGGAAATTGACCGCACTGGAATCGAGCCGCTATTGTCCCGCACCTTCTCCTTGCAGGTGCAGCGATGAAGCGCAGCAGCTATAGCCTTTTTGCCGCGATGCTGGTGGCCGCCGCTTTGATCAAGGCCGGCCATCCGCTGGCGCGTGACCTCGCCACGGTCGATCTTACCCAATGGTCGCCCCCCGATCTTGCCGCAGTCGGAGATGATCCGTTCGGCAAGCTCGTCAAGTATGGCCATGCGCTGATGACAAACACGGCGAATGAGATCGGTCCAACAGTCGCGGATCCGCAGAAGCGCTTCAGCGGCAATAATCTCGCTTGCCAGAATTGTCATTTGCAGGCTGGCACGCAACCTTATGCAATGCCGCTGACCGGCATCTGGGGACAATTTCCGCAATATCGCGGCCGCGAGGGCGGTGTTGCCACGCTCGAGGATCGCATCAACGGATGCATGCAGCGAAGCATGAACGGACGCCCATTGCCGCTTGAGAGTCCCGAGATGAAGGCGTTCACCGCCTACATGCGATGGCTCTCCACCGGCATCCCCACGGGCGCGTCACTGATCGGAGCGGGCACCCTGCGCCTCAAGGAGCCGACGCGCGCAGCCGATCCCAGCCGCGGCGCCGCCGTCTACGCCAATGTTTGCGGCGTGTGGAACTGATGGTGTGGGCCAACGTGCCGCTCATGAGCTGGTTATCAGATCCCACCGCTCTGGGGGCCTGACAGCTACAACGATGGCGCGGGGATGAACCGCGTCCTGACCGCCGCCGCTTATGCGATGCACAATATGCCGTTCGGTACTACGTTCACTAGTCCCATGCTCACCGACGAGGATGCCTACGATGTGGCGGCTTACATCGTCAGCCAAAGCCGCCCACAGAAGCGCGACCTCGCCAAAGACTTCCCGATCCCACTGCAGAAGCCGGTCGATACCGGATACGGGCCCTACGCCGACGGTTTCAGCACGGAGCAACACAAATTCGGGCCGTTCGAACCGATACGTGTGCGGGTGAAGGAGTTAGCTGCCGCCTCGGGAACAACACACGCAGGTGGACCCGACCATGCGTCGGACGAAACCGATCGCGTGAAGTAGAGCAGCAACTACTCTTATTGCTTGTCCCAATTGCTGCCTCTGTAGTGTTCTTGCCGTTACGCGGTAAGTTCAAGCTGAGGCAAGACCCGCCCGTCCCATGCCTCCGAGACACCACTATGGATGACGCGCCCGGCCCGTCTTCGATTGCCGCCCTACGCGCAGCCGTTCGCCACGGCCGCGAGCCGCCGCCGGCCCAAGCGGTGGCGCGCCTGAAATCCTATCGCTGGTTCGTGGTCGGCACGGTGTGCGTCGGCGCCTTCATGGGCCAGGTCGATTCCAGCATCGCGCAGATGCTGTTGCCCCGGCTCGAGCTCGACTTCGGCGCAAGGCTTAGCACCGTGAGCTGGGTCGCGGTGGCCTATCTGCTGGCGATGGCCGCGTTCCTGCCGATCTTCGGCCGGCTTGCCGACATGGTGGGACGCAAGCTTCTGTACACCGGCGGCTTTCTCCTCTTCGTGCTCGGCTCGGGGCTGTGCGGCCTTGCTCCAAACTTGCCGGTGCTCATCGCCTTTCGCGTCGTACAGGCGATCGGCGCGGCGCTGCTGTCAGCAAACAGCGTCGCGATCGTGGTGGCGGCCGCCGGTCCGGAACGCCGCGGCCGCGCGCTGGGCATCCAGTCGGCGGCGCAAGCGGTCGGGTTGAGCGCCGGGCCGGCGATCGGCGGCCTTGTGCTGGACGCGCTCGATTGGCGATGGGTGTTCTGGATCAACGTGCCGGTCGGCCTTGCCGGTACTGTACTGGGATGGTTCGTGCTTCCGTCCACCAAGAACTTGCCCGCCGACAGCCGCTTCGACTGGACGGGTGCATTCCTGATCGCGCCCGCGCTCACCGCCCTCATTGCCGTGCTCAACGAGGGCTATGCCTGGGGGGCGAGCTCGCCGATGTTTATCGGCTGCGCGCTCTTGGCGGTAATCCTCCTGACGCTGTTCGTTCGCTGCGAGCAACGCGCGCCAGCCCCGCTCATCGATCTGACGCTGTTCCGCCAAGGCGCGTTTGCGACCGGCAATATCGCCGGCCTTCTGGCCTATGCGGCGCTGTTCGGACTCTTCTTTTTGCTGCCCTTCGTCTTCGTCCGCGCCTATCAGGACTCGGCGTTTGCCGCGGGACTGCGGCTTACCATCGTCCCGGTCCTGCTCGGGGCGGTGGCGCCGCTCGGCGGCGCGCTTAGCGACCGTCTCGGTCCCCGTCTGCTGACGGTCGCTGGCATGCTCGTCTGCGTCGCCGCGCTGGCGCTCCTCTTCGTCGTGCTCGACGGCGCGCCGACGAGCCTGCCACTGGTGATGCTCGCGCTCGCGATTTTCGGCATCGGCCAGGGGCTGTTCATCTCTCCCAATAACAGCGCGATCGTCGCCGCGGCGCCCGCCTCCCTGACCGGCGAAGCCGGAG
>VAZM01000178.1:4803-5311 GCA_005883135.1 Alphaproteobacteria bacterium | reverse complement strand
GTGCGGGATCACTATCGGAATCGCCGCCGCCTCCTCGCTGCTCGCTTGGCGCATCGCGGTGCTCACGGGATCGGGCCACAACACGCTGCACGCCGAGGCGCATCAACTCCTGTCGGCAGGTCGCGAGGTCCTGATCCTGCTCGGCGCGTTTGCCGCGGCAGCGGCCGCGATGTCCTTGCCACGAGGTGGCGCACGCTCACCCTCGCCTCACGGCGGAAGGACATGAGCGCGCCTGGAACGCGGGCACCTCATCATGCAGCCCTGCGCACCCATCGCCACCATGGCGCCGCCGTCGCAGGTGGTGCTAGCAGGCGCGTCTGCGCTTGTTCGCGCCAAGCATCGCGATCACGCCGCATGTCCTCGAGCATCGCTTTCAACTCAGTCAAGCGCTCCTCGGCCAGGGCTAGCCGGCTGCGCAACTCTGCCCGCGTCTCGACAGGCGCAGGTAACGGGTAGGTAGGCCCCACCTCGGCGCCGTCAATTTTGCAACCGCCATTTTCCTTCGTGC
>VAZM01000178.1:391-4784 GCA_005883135.1 Alphaproteobacteria bacterium | reverse complement strand
GTGCCTAAGAAGAGCCGGCCAGAGATTGCGCGAGCGAGTATTGCCGTGCCCTGCCCTGTCAACCGCGCTGCGTGCTCGAATGAGAGTGTCGCCATGTGACCCCCAGCGTTTTCGGAGTGTTCAAGACGGCCACGCGGTGCGCCACGTGACCCGCCCGTGACGGTGCGCACGAGATGGTTAACGATTGGTGAAGGCGACATATCGTCGAGCGTTGCACAGGTACTCGAAACCAGTCAGCCTAACCCATTACCCGTTTCCGTTTCCCCATAGTTTGCACAACTCATCCAAGGCGACTTTCATACGCTCGAGCGCGGCCGCATAGGCGTCGCGAGCTCCGCGACGACCTCCTCGTGGTCGATGAAGCTGTCTGCGGCGTTAACAGTGAGGCTGGGCGCGCAACACCATCCCTTCCGAACAGCGGCACAGTGGATGCAACTTGCATATAACTACGATTCGTACTTATCTTAACCTTCCAGTGGAAGTTGAAGGGGAGTAGTGTACGATTCATGGCTACGACTCGCGGAGAGCGGCTACGCATCGCGCGCGAGAAGCGCTTCAAATCGGCGCGACTCGCGGGCAAAGCAATGAACGTTCCGGTATCGACCTACGGCGCCCATGAGCGCGCGCAAAGCCCGGGCGGTCGCGACTACGGCCCGGAGGATGCCAAAAAATACGCGCGGCGGTTCGGGGTGACGCCAGAATGGCTGCTGACCGGACGCGAGCCGTTCTCGGTCGGAGAAGAGCCGCCACCGCCCAAGGTGCCGGTCGTCGGCTACGTCGGCGCGGGTTCGACCGTCCATTTTTACGATGTGGCACAGTCCGATCTCGACGAAGTATTCGGACCGCCCGGGGCCGCCGAGAAGATGTCGGCCGTCGAGGTTCGCGGCGATAGTCTCGGCCCGTACTTCAACCGTTGGTACGTTTTGTACGACGACGTGCGCAGCCCGATGACCTCCGACCTCATCAGCCAGCTCTGTGTGATCGGTCTCTCCGACGGCCGCGTCCTCGTCAAACAGGTGCAGCGCGGCAGCGCCGAGGGGCTCTACAACTTGCATTCGGCCACCGAGAAGCCCATCGCCGATGTCAGGGTCGAGTGGGCGGCGAAGGTAAATAGCGTGTCACGCCGTAGCGGCGGGTGAATTGCGGCGGCAGCACAATAAGGTCGCAAGGGCAGACGACTACGGCTTTGGGCATAGCTAGCTAACGATGGCGAGTGCTGGGCAGCACTTTCCTTCTGACGATCCTGCCCAGCCGCAGGCACGCTTTATGAACAGCAGCCCTTCCGTTCTTAATTTTTGCTAAGTTCCTTCCGTCTGGCCACGAAGGAAAGCGCTAACGACGCTGATCGCCTCGAACCGCCGAATGGCCTGGTTGCGGCGAGACAGGGCACGTCGTTCATAGCGCTCTAATGTGTCCCGCTCTGGTAGGGCGCGCAGGAGCGCATCCATACCATCGTGACGCGCTAGAGATGGCTGGTACGGGCGCGTTGCTTCGTCACCATTTCCGCTCCCTACGGCGGCAGCGGATAATTGCTCGTTGCCGGCTAAACCCCTGCCCTCCGCCTGCGCAAGCTTGGCCTGCAGGTCACGCATTGCATGGGCTGCCTGCGCAACCAACGTTGCGTCGGGGCGTGGCTGATCGGACGAAGGCCACAAAGATCCAAGTATGCCTTGCTCTGCAGGCTCTCGGGGCAAACCGATGATCCTCTTTTCTTCGCCGAGAGCGGCGCAAGCGGCGCGCAGTTTGATTAGAAAAATTTGGCACTCGGCGATGATGATGGCCTGCTCGTATAGCGCCTGCGAGGCGTCCTGGGGGCAGATCCCCGTCGCCATGCGTTCGACGTCGGCCAAGAGACTTGGATCACTCCTCTTGATCACGGCCCAACCATGCTGCCAGGCGTTGCCGCTCGCTCGAGATTTTCCGCGCGTGGTTTTAGGGCCTGTACTTTTCTTCGCGTTAATTCGATTGGACTCGATTTTCCGTTCCGAACTCATGGAATGCCCTACTGGTTGGCCGGCATGTGGGGGCGGCCGTATAGTCGGTTCTCTAGGGCAGAACCTAAATGCTGTCCGCTTCCTCCGCGGAAGGCGACGTTCCAGGTTCGATATCTATGGTCTTTTCCGCGATGGTGCGGAGACGCTGACCTAACCCCTGCTGGTGGCCGTCCAGTAGCCTCACAGTGGCACGGAATTTCACTTCCAGCGGACCAAGTTGATTCTGGACCGCAGCGCAATACGGGATCCAATTTTGAAACAAAGCAGCCTCGTCGATTTCTCCCTCTTCCGCCTTTACTAGAGGCTCTAATTTCTGCCGCAGTTCTTTTCGGATCTGTTCAATCTTATCCTTACAGGCTGCTTCAGCGGCGACGTTGTCGGCGTCGGGATTCGTTTTCTTGACGGCGAAGTCTCTAGTGATACAGGCGTCCCTAATCCGCCCGTCCGCCTCGTCCGCGAGTTTCTGAGCACGACGCTCCAAATCTCGTTTGTGGATTTCTCGAATGAGTTTAGGGAGGAGACTGCGAAACCACTGAATGTCGTACGTGTAATGAGCTAGATCAAGGATGAGGACACGCGAGATTGTGTCTAGAGGACCGAAATCTTTCACATAGTCACAAAGAATCGCATTGTAGATCTTTTCATCCTCGGCTTTGTGAAGCGCCGGCGGACCGAACAGGTCTTTGAATTCACCCGGAATGTTTGCGGTGGACTTCGCTACTGCTCGCTTAGACATAGGAGACCTCCGTTACAGGTACAGGGTCCCCGTGCTACCGCCGTTTGTAGCTCTGCCGAGGTTAAGGTCGCTTAAACAAGAAGCCCTGAAACACTCACCATCAGTAACAGATTTGTGAGGAATCGGATGTCTGCAGCCGCATCTCTTTCCGTTCGGCAAAATGAATGCCGTTCATCGACTCACGATTTCATCGCGATTCTGATTCGCTTCCGGGGCGTTCGCTGACCGAATGCCTCGGCAATGGCCTGCTCGAGATAGAAGTCGAATTCTTCCTGCTCGAAAACCAACTCCCCCGATGCCCGCTGAACGAGAACGTATCGATGATAGATCGAAGCTTTGCCGCTCGAATTTGGAAACAACTCCTCTAGCGCTTCTATCGCGCCGTTGCATTTGCGGGCGCGTTCGTCGTTGCTCTTCATCCCCTAAGCTCGACCTGCATAATCGATTTGTAGATGAGTTATGAACCCGCAGTTTGCAACATCCGGTCGGGCTGAATCTGCCCCTCATTCACTCGCGTACGCCTCCAGAGCTTGCGTGCCACCTTCACAGGGTCGATGCCAGCCGCGTGCCACCACTTTTGCTCGTTGCTCGCCCGGTGGACGGCTCGATGATGCGAGCGGCACAAGGGGACCGCAAATTCATCGCTCGCTTTTCGGCCGAGCGCCCGCGGCTGGACGTGCCGAAGGTGATGGGGGTCCGACGGCTTGCGGCCGCAGACGAGACATGGTTGGTGTGCCACATAGCGTAGGTGCTCGCGGTTGCGATACCGCCGCGGTGCAGCAACCGCGAGGACGCTCTTGTCGATGCCGGGCCGGTCGTCACTTTCGGAAGTAGACGCTTGTGCTGCCTGGTCCGATTTCGGCTTCAGGCTTGCCGCGGTTTCCGCCGCGGAGGCTTCGCCTGATGGACGGCTGGACAGCTTTTGCTCGAAAGCGATCTCGACAAGCTTAGCGTCGGCCGCGGTGAGACTATTTTTGGCGGGCAACGCCTGAGTAGCCCACGCCACGCCAGACTCGGCGGATGTAAGGCTCTCGATTTCCGCCAAAAGCTTGTCGCGCAGTGCTGCGGACTGATCCACATCGAGCACGACGCTGTAGTTCCTCTTTGTGGCACCGCCTAAACGTCCATTTCCGGATTGGCCAGGCACCGCGGGAGGGCGGGCGGCCCGCGCTTCGACGTCACCGCGGGTTCCCTGTCCACAGGCTGCTACATCGGGAGCATCGAGGTCATCCTCGCCAGCGATGCCGACAAGCGTGAATAGCGCGTACCGGCGTGCGTAGGTCAGCGCAGCGCCCATGCGCTGCGGGCTTGCCACGTCAGCAATGGGGCAGACCGGCCAGTCGGATGCGATCCATTCGCCGGAGGCGTGCGCGAGCACCGTCGTCAAGTTGACGAAGCCCGATACCTGATCAATTGCCGTGGTCTGCATGGTGGCGATCTCATGCTGACCAAGCGTCTTGCGTACAATGTCGAGCCCGCTTGATAGCGGCGCATACCGAAAGGTGCGCTGCGTTTCTCCCGGTCCTGCGCTTCTGATCATACCGGTAAGCGATTTTTCGGGGTTGACGAGCTCGGCTTGAGCTTTCGCCAAAGCTGCGGCCAGAGCCGCAACCGACTCACTGGACCGCTGCACGGTTCCCCTCCATCGCCAACAGGTCAAAGC
>VAZM01000178.1:0-342 GCA_005883135.1 Alphaproteobacteria bacterium | reverse complement strand
CCGCACCCCGTGCCCAATCGCCTCTTTAGCGTCTTCAGGAATGAGCGCCTTCAGCTCGGTCTTCGCTCGCTCATGCTCGAGAAAGGCGTTGCGGGTGCTACAGAAAATCGCAGCGAACTCTGCCCAGGAGTTCGAGGAGCTCATATCGACGATGCGCACTGCCTCGACGCGGGGACGCGGCGGCTCGGCATTGATGAGGTGAGGAGGTTCGCCGGATTGGACGCATCGCCAGAACTTTTTCTCAGCCGAGACCAAGACGCTAAGATAGAGTGGGTCCATGGGGACGGTAATCTCAACCCATTTGCCCCCTCCAGTGATGATCGACAGCACAGCCTGCCGGTA
>VAZM01000177.1:22016-27115 GCA_005883135.1 Alphaproteobacteria bacterium | reverse complement strand
TCTCGAAGCTGGGGTCTGCCTGCAGACAGGGTTGGCGTCAAGAGCGGGACTGGAGCGCCTCCTTGAGCGCGTCCACCCACGGTTTGGCCGCCTTTTCACCAGCGGCGCGGATATCGGGCGGCTGCTGCTGCACGAATGCGTCGAGTGGGATGTCGCTCACGCCGCCGGCTTTGGCGATGATGTGCCACTTGATCGCCTGCACCGGATTGGCCTGCGCGCCGCGCCCCACGGCGAGAACATTGGCGAGACGGTTTTGCGCCACCGGGTTGCCCTTGCGCGCCGCTTTCGCCAACAGGATCGCCGCCAGATGTTCGTTCTTGGCCACCCCCGTCCCGTTGAAGAGCGCGATGGCATATTCGAGCTGGGCATCGGTGTTGTCGGCGGAGGAGGCGGCGGCGAGCAGCCGCGCTGCCTCGACCACGTCTTTCGGTACGCCGCGGCCTTCCTTGTACAAGGTCGCGAGCGCGTATTGGGCTTCCGGACTTCCGACCTGCGCGGCGCTGCGGAAGAGCGCGGCGGCGCGCGCAAAATCCTGCGGAAATAATTGGCCCTCGATATAAATAAGGCCGAGATCATAGGCCGCCGTGGCTTGGCCGAGCTTGGCGGCGGTGGCAAGCAGCTTTGCCCCTTCTTCGCGGCTGGCGGGTTTGATACGCCCGCTGAAGTGTAACATGGCGAGTGCGAACATCGCCTCTCGATCGCCGCGCTCGGCGGCGATGCTGTACCATTCGGCGGCTTTGTTGTCGTCACGCTTGATGCCGAAGCCGTTGGAATAGAGCTCGCCCAAGAGCGTCATCGCCTTCACGTCGTTGAGTTGCTCGACGCGCTGGGTCGCTTCCGCAAAGGCGGTGACGTAATAGCCGCGTTGATAGGCGCCATAAGCGATGTCGGGTTCGTGCCGCGCCGCCGTCGCCGGTAGCGGCTGCGGCGCAGCCGCGTTGCGCGGCGCCGCCGGTTGTGCGCCCGGTTTGCCAATGGGCTGCATCTTGGGAGGAGTGGCTTCGCCGGGCGACTGCGCCATAGCAGGCGCGATCGCGCCGGCCGAGAGCGCCAGCGTCAGCAGGGCGGCCGCGGCGCCTCGCACGCGTCTCATGCGACTGTCTCCGCAACCGCAAGCCGTCGCGCCGCCTCCGCAACCGCCGCCGCGTCCCCGCGCGCGTCGGCAAAGATGCAATCGCCGATCGCAACAAAGTCGGCGCCGGCCGCCACCAGCGGCTTCACCTCATCGAGCGAAGCGGCAAATCCGACGCAGGGGATTTCGAACAGCTCGGCCCACCACGCCACGCGCTCGACGACGGCATCGAACGAAGGCCGGCGTCCGGTCGTATCGGGCTCACCGAACATGACGTAGTCGGCGCCGGCCTCGGCGGCCAGCATGGCCTCGTGCCGCGTCGCAAGTCTGCCGCAGCCGGCGATGCGCGCAGGCTTGAGCGTCGGCAGCGCCGTCGTCAGCGCCTCGACCCCGCCGAGATGGGCGCCATCCGCGCCGGCGCGCGCGGCGAGATCGGCATGCCCGTCGAGGAGGAGGGCGGCGCCTTTGTCCTGCACCGTCGCTGCGAGCGCCTTGGCGTGGTCGATCCGCGCGCGTTCGTCGGGCTGCGGCAAGGGCAGCAGCACGGCGGCAATGTCGGCGGCGGCGAGCGCTGCAGCGAGCCGATCCTTGAGTCCGGCAGGATCCGGCGGGGCTAGGAGATAAAGGCGCGCAGCCGGGCGCCTCGATTCGGCCGAGCTTTCTCTGGATGCCATGGATCTCAGATGCCCCTGCAATCGGGCGGTTTGGGGGCGTGTTATAGAGCCTCACACCCTACGAGACGGTAAAGGCTCGCCCGATCTGGAAGAAGCGAAGCGGACATACGCGGCGATCGCTGCACTGAGGCTCTGCACGCGCGGAGCGTTCGGCAAAGGAGCGCCTCGGCCAGAGGATCGGCGCCCCATCCCGGCGCGCCGACGCAGAGCGGAGTTCTGTCAGGCAGCCTTCTTCTCGAGATCCTGCTTCCACTGCCCGCGCGTCGCCAGGCTGTTCATGATGGCGCGGTGGGTGAAGGCGCGCTGGGCGGCGGCGACGTTTTCGCTCTTGCCCGACCAGGCCTTCTGCGGCGCCGCCTGCAGTGCGCGGCCGTAGCTGAACGTAAGCCGCCACGGCAGATCGCCCATCCGATTCATCGCATCGAGATGCGCGGTCGCCTCCTCGTCCGACTGCCCGCCCGAGAGAAAAGCAATACCTGGGACCGCAGGAGGCACGCAGGCTTTGAGCAGTCGCACGGTTTTTTCCGCCACCTCCTCGACGCCGGCACGCTTCTTCGCCTTTTTTCCGGCGACGATCATGTTTGGCTTGAGCACCATGCCTTCGAGCGCCACCTTCTGATAATAAAGTTGCTCAAACACCGTCTTGAGCAGCCACTCGGTGATGGCGTAGCAGCGGTCCGCGTCGTGATCGCCGTCCATGAGAACTTCCGGCTCGACAATCGGGACGATACCCTCCTCCTGGCAGAGCGCGGCGTAGCGTCCGAGCGCATTCGCGTTGGTCATGATCGCGGTGTAGCTCGGGATGCCGGGGCCGATATCGATGACGGCGCGCCATTTGGCGAATTTGGCGCCGAGCCCGCGATACTCGACGAGCCGCTCGCGCAGACCGTCCAGACCTTCGGTGATGACTTCGCCGGGGCAGAACGGTAACGGTTTCGTTCCTTTGTCGACCTTGATCCCGGGGATCGTACCCGAGTTCTCGATCAGCTTGACGAGCGGAGTGCCGTCCTTGGCGTTCTGTCGAATGGTCTCGTCGTAGAGGATGACGCCGGAGATGCATTTCGACATCCCCTCGGACGAGCGAAACAGCATCTCGCGGTAGTCGCGCCGATTGTCCGCGGTGGATTCCACCCCGATCGCATCGAAGCGTTTTTTGATTGTGCCTGAGGACTCGTCCGCGGCGAGTATGCCGCGGCCCGGTGCGACCATGGCCTCGGCAACCTTGTTGAGTTCAGCGAGGTTCATCGCGGCCTCCTCTGTCGTGTTGCGCAGTCATCGACAATTTTGCCGGCTCTTTCAGCCGTTGCAAAGGGTGAATCACCTGATCTTGAGCACCTCGACCCCGGGCAAAGTCTTGCCCTCCAGCCATTCGAGAAAAGCGCCTCCGGCAGTAGAGACATAGGTGAAGCGATCGGCCGCGCCTGCGGCATTGAGCGCCGCGACGGTGTCACCGCCGCCGGCCACCGTGACAATCTTTCCCGCAGCTGTGAGTTCCGCCGCCGCTTCCGCGATCTCCACCGTGCCGATGTCGAAAGGCTCGAGTTCGAACGCGCCGAACGGCCCGTTCCAGACCAGCGTCTTCACGCGGGCGAGCACGGAGCAGACATGTTCGATGCTGCGCGGGCCGATGTCGAGGATCATGTCGTCCGCCGCGACGGTGTCCACGGCGACCACGCGCGAGGGCGCATTCGCCGCGAAGGTTTTGGCAACCACCGCGTCGACCGGCAGCACGACTTCACGGCCTTTGGCGGCGGCCTTGTCCAATATGTCGCGCGCGGTCGGGAGGAGATCGTGTTCGCACAACGATTTACCGACCGAATATCCGCGCGCGGCGAGAAAGGTGTTGGCCATGCCGCCGCCGATGATGAGGATGTCCACGTTGGCGAGCAGGTTGCCGAGCAGGTCGAGCTTGGTCGATACCTTGGCTCCGCCGACGATCGCCGCGAGCGGACGCATCGGCGTGTGCAACACGTTTGTGAGCGCTTCGAGCTCATGCTGCATGCTGCGGCCGGCATAGCTCGGCAATCTGCGGGCGATGCCCTCGACCGACGCATGAGCGCGGTGCGCCGCGGAAAAGGCGTCGTTGACGAAGAGGTCGCCGAGCTCCGCCAGTTGCGCGACAAAAACCGGATCGTTGCGCTCCTCGCCGGGATGGAAGCGGGTGTTTTCCAGGCACAGGATGTCGCCAGGTTTCATGGCGTTGACCGCCGCCGCGGCGCGTTCGCCGATGCAATCCTCCACGAACGCCACCGGGCGCTTGAGAACGTCGGCGAGCGCCGGCACGACGAGCTTGAGCGATTGGGTCGGATCGGGCCGCTTCGGACGCCCGAAATGGGAGAGCAGGATCACCTTGCCGCCCTTGTCCGCGATCTCCCTGATGGTCGGAGCGACGCGCTCGATGCGAGTCGCGTCGGTGATCTTGCCGTTCTCGGCCGGCACGTTGAGATCGACGCGCACGAGCACGCGCTTGCCCCTGACGTCGGCCTGATCGAGCGTGCGGAACATGTCAGCAGCCCGCGCGTGCGGTGGTGCGAACCGAACCCGCCGCGACGGAACGATCGCTGATCGTCGGCGGGATCAGATCAGCTTGCCCATCGCAACCGCGGTATCGACCATCCGGTTGGAGAAACCCCATTCGTTGTCGTACCACGACATCACGCGCACCAGCGTGCCGTCCATCACCTTGGTCTGATCCATGGCGAAAACGGACGAGTGCGCATCGTGATTGAAATCGCTGGAGACGTTCGGCGCCTCGGTATAGCCGAGGATACCCTTGAGCCGCTGCTCGGCGGCGCGCTTCACCGCGCCGTTGATCTCGTCCTTGGTGGTCGCGCGCTTGGCGACAAACTTGAAGTCGACAACCGAGACGTTGGGCGTGGGAACGCGGATTGCCACGCCGTCGAGTTTGCCGGCAAGCTCTGGGAGCACCAGCCCGACGGCTTTGGCGGCCCCCGTCGAGGTCGGGATCATGTTGATCGCCGCGGCGCGGGCGCGATAGAGGTCCTTGTGCACCTGGTCGAGCGAGGGCTGGTCGTTGGTGTAGGAATGCACCGTCGTCATGAAGCCCTTGTCGATGCCGACGGCATCGTTGAGCACCTTCACAACCGGCGCCAGGCAATTGGTGGTGCACGAGGCGTTGGAAACGACTTTATGGTCTCGCGTGAGCTTGTCGTGATTGACGCCATAGACGACCGTGAGGTCCGCGCCATCGGCGGGCGCCGAGATGACCACGCGCTTTGCGCCGGCGGCAAGGTGCGCGGCGGCCTTCTCCCTCGCCGTGAAAATGCCGGTGCACTCGAGCGCGACATCGACGCCGAGCTCTCGCCACGGCAGCGTTGCCGGGTCCCTGACGG
>VAZM01000177.1:17418-21998 GCA_005883135.1 Alphaproteobacteria bacterium | reverse complement strand
CGTGCACGGAATCGAAGCGCAACAAATGGGCGTTGGTCTCGACCGGGGCGAGATCGTTGATGCCGACGACCTCGATGTCGTTACGTCCCGCTTCGGCAATGGCGCGCAGCACATTGCGACCGATGCGGCCGAACCCGTTGATACCGACACGAATTGACATTCCCGGCTCCTTCACTCCCCTTCGTGGCGCCCCCGCAGCACGTCACGGTTAGATAGTGGCTTGCCGCCCGCGGTTTAAGCCTTTCCGAGTTTGCTCAACGCCGCCTCGGCGACCTTATCCGGCGTAATGCCGAAATGCCGGTAGAGATCCTTGTACGGGGCGCTCGCGCCGAAATCCGTCATTCCCACGAAGACACCGTCAGCGCCGATGATCTCGTCCCACCCTTGCCGCACGGCGGCCTCGACCGCGACCTTGACTTTGGCCCTGCCGAGGATCTGCAGCCGCTCGGCCGCGGGACGCTCGCGCAGCAGCTCGAAGCAGGGCACCGACACCACGCGCGCCGAGACGCCGCGCTCGCCCAGCAATTTGCGCGCCTCAACCGCGATCGACACCTCGGAGCCGGTGGCGAACAGCGACACCTCGGCCTCTTTCTCCGCAGGCACGATCTCGTACGCGCCGGTGGCGCAACGGTTGGTCTGCTCGAACCCATGGCGCAGCTGCGGCACGTTCTGGCGCGTGAGCGCAAGAATACTCGGCGAACCCGGCCTCTCGAGCGCGAGTTGCCAGCATTCTACGGTTTCGACCGCGTCGCACGGGCGAAACACATGCACGTTCGGAATGGCGCGCAGCGCGGCGAGATGTTCGACCGGCTGGTGCGTCGGACCGTCTTCGCCCAGCCCGATCGAGTCGTGGGTCATCACGTACATGACGCGTTGGCCCGCGAGCGCGCCGAGGCGGATCGCCGGGCGGCAATAATCCGAGAACACGAGAAACGTGCCGGAATAGGGAATGATCCCGCCGTGCAGCGCCATGCCGTTCATGGCCGCGGCCATGCCGTGCTCGCGCACGCCATAGTGGATGAACCGGCCGGAATAATCGGCGGCGGAGAGGACCGTCATGCCCTTGGGCTTGGTGTTGTTGGAGCCGGTAAGGTCGGCGGAGCCGCCGATCATCTCCGGCAGCGCTTCGGTGAGCGCTTCGAGCGCCGTCTCCGAGGCGGCGCGGGTGGCCACCTCCTTCGGCGTCGCCGCAAGCTTTTCCTTGACCGATCGGACCGCGGCAGTGAGCTCACCCTTCGGCAACTCGCCGCGCACGCGACGCTCGAATTCGGAACGACTGGACCCCGGCGCGGCGTTGAGGCGCTCGCGCCAGGCCTGGTGCGCCGCGGCGCCCGCGGCTCCTGCGCTGCGCCACATCTCGCGCACCTCGGCGGGAATGACGAAGGCGGGTTCCGGCCAGCCGAGCCGTTCCCGCGCTCCTTTGATTTCCTCGCTGCCGAGCGGCGAGCCATGCGTTTTCTCGGTACCCGCCTTGGTCGGCGCGCCGAAACCTATGATGGTGCGGCAGGCGATCAGCGATGGCCGCTCGGACGACTGCGCCTGGGTGAGCGCCCGCGCAATCGCCTCTGGATCCTGCCCGTCGACGCGGGTCGCCGCCCAGCCGGCAGCCTCGAAGCGTTTCACCTGATCGACGGAATCGGCGAGCGACAGCGGCCCATCGATCGAGATGCCGTTGTCGTCGAATAGGACGATGAGTTTGTTGAGCTTGAGGTGCCCGGCGAGCGCAATCGCCTCCTGACTCACGCCTTCCATCAGGTCGCCATCCGATGCGAGCACGTAGGTGCGGTGATCCACCAATTCGGGGCCGAACACGGCCGCGAGGTGGCGCTCGGCAATCGCCATGCCGACGGAATTGCCCAATCCCTGTCCCAGCGGACCGGTCGTTGTCTCCACGCCCGGCGTGAGGAAGTTCTCGGGATGACCCGGGGTGATCGAGCCCAGCTGGCGGAAGCGCTTGATCTCTTCGATCGTCATCTTCTCATAGCCGAGCAGATGAAGCAGCGCATAGAGCAGCATCGAGCCGTGTCCGGCCGACAGCACGAAGCGGTCGCGGTCGGGCCAGGCGGGATCCGCCGGGTCGAACTTGAGGAAGCGCGTGAACAGCACGGTTGCGATGTCGGCTGCCCCCATTGGCAGACCGGGATGACCGGATTTGGCCTGCTCGACCGCGTCCATGGCGAGCGCGCGCAACGCATTCGCCATGCGGTCGTGCCGAGCGCGTGCCACCGCTGCGCGCTCGTCCCGGCGGACGGTGTGCGCAGTGGATGTCGCTGCAGCAAGGAGCGAATTCGGATTGGTCATCGCCAGGCCAAGCGGTTCTTGGGCGAGGCTCTAGCACGCGGGCGAGAGGAGTCAAAGAACGCGGGCGCGTGGCGCGCGCGCCATTCACAAGCGGCGAGGATGAATTCGGGCCGAGCGTTGACGGCAAGGCCGCACGCAACGTAGGCTTCTCATACTAACCGCTTGCGCACGCAAAAGATTTTTTCGGCCACACGGCTGACGAATCCGCTATGTAATCGGCCGAGCCAAAGGGTCGCCGAGAATGACCGAAGCAAGCGCCATCAATGCGGCCAGCAAACGTCTCGCCCTTGCGCTCGATGCGCTGGCTGCCGCCGTCGAACGGCGGCACGAAGCCGACCGCGGCGAACAGACGCTGGACGACCAGCTGCACGCGCTCGGCGCCGACCGCTCGCGCCTTGCCGAGGAACTCGATGCCGCTGCGGCGCGCAACCGGGCGCTGGAAAGCGCCAATCGCGAGGTTGCTCGGCGGCTCGATGCCGCTATCGATACCATTCGCTCCGTGCTCGCAGCCAACGCGCGCTGAGGGTGTCATGCCGCAGGTCAGTGTCACCATTAACGGCCGTCAATTCAGGATGGCCTGCGAGAACGGCGAAGAGGCGCGTGTGACCAATCTCGCCGCGGATCTCGATGCGCGCATTGCAACGCTGCGCGCGCGCTTCGGTGAGATCGGCGACACGCGGCTCACGGTCATGGCCGCACTGGCGGTCGCCGACGAGCTCTCGGAGGTGAAGGAGAAGCTGTCCCGGCTCGAGCCCGAGCTCGCCACGCTGCAGGACGCGAGCGTGATCTCCGCAGACCGGGCCCAGGCGACCCAGGCAGCGGTGGTCGCCGCCTTAAACGCGGCGGCCGAGCGCATCGAGGGCCTCACGAGACGTCTCAATCAGACGGTCGCCGATGCAGCCGTGCCAATGGGCTAGTGTCCCGATTCCGAAGTTCGCATCATTGTGCCGCAGCCTCGCTTGCGAACTTCGGAATCGAAGAACACTAGCAACTTATTGATCTAGTGTGGCTTTGGTTCAGAAGTCCGCATTTCGGACTCGCTGCAAGAGTGATGCGGACTTCTGAACCGCCACACTGGGGAGGGATTCGTTCATGCGCGCCATGAGCTCCGCTTTCTCTGCAGTGACACTTCGCCGGCGCGATTTTCTGCAGCTGGCCGCAGGCGCTGCCGCGCTGGGAATCGCCTCGACCGTCGCCAGCGCGCAAGCCTATCCAACCCGCCCGGTGCACTGGATCGTGTCGTTCACGGCCGGTGGGCCGAACGACACCGTGGCACGCATCATCGGACAGTACCTCTCGGACCGCTTGGGCCAGCAATTCGTCATCGAGAACAAAGTCGGCGCCGGCGGAAACATCGGGATGGCGGCGGTGCTGAGCTCGCCACCCGACGGCTATACGATCGGCTTCGTCGCTCCCAACAATGCCATCAATACGACCCTCTACGAGAAGCTTCCGTTCGACTTCGTTCGCGATAGCGTGCCGGTCGCGGGAACGATGCTGCTGACCAATGTGATGGTGGTGCACCCGGACGTGCCGGCAAAGACCGTCGCCGAGTTCATTGCCTACGCCAAGGCCAATCCGGGCAAGATCAACATGGCCTCCTCGGGCAGCGGGACCTCGGTGCACATGTCGGGGGAATTGTTCAAGGTGATGACCGGCATCAATATGCAGCACGTGCCTTATCGCGGCTCGGCGCCGGCAATGCAGGACCTGCTCACCAACCGCGTCCAGGTGATATTCGACAACCTCCCGGGCTCGATGGCCCACATCAAGGCCGGTACGTTGCGCGCGCTCGGCGTGACCGCGGGCAAGCGCGCGGAGGCGCTGCCGGATGTGCCGACCATCGGTGAGACAGTGCCCGGGTATGAAGCCGTGATTTGGTATGGGATCGTGGCGCCCAAGGGCACACCACCCGAGGTGGTCGACACGCTCAATACCGCAGTCAACGCGGTCCTCGCCGATCCCCAGCTCAAGGCGCGGCTTGCCGCGCTTGGCGGCGAGCCGATGCCAATGACGCCTGCTCAGTTCGGAAAGCTCATTGCCGATGAAACCGAGAAATGGGCCAAGGTGGTGAAATTTTCCGGCGCCAAAGCGGACTGAGCCCAGTAGCATCGCCGCGGCACAGGCACTACATTGGGTCGCGCGGGGCTGCGAGGCGCGTCAGGAGCCATATCCCCGGGGCCTTATCGATCCTTAAGGGAGCTGTCCCTGACCGGGCTCGTGGGCTCGGACATATGGCGCCCACCTACTTTCGTAGGGAACCCGGGATCGACGCTCTA
>VAZM01000177.1:0-17365 GCA_005883135.1 Alphaproteobacteria bacterium | reverse complement strand
GGAGCTGCGTGTCGAGGCGCGCGGGCGCCGCGATGCGTTGCCCGCCAGCGCGCGTGCCGCCGCGGCGCGGGCGCTTGCAGCGCGGCCGTTCCCCGTCGCGCTGACGCCGCGGACGATCGTCTCCGGCTTCATGCCGCTGGGGAGCGAGATCAGTCCGATCGCGCTGATGCGCAAGCTCGCAGGCGCCGGCGCCCAGCTCGCGCTGCCGGTGGTCTGCGGACGCGGCATGCCGCTCAGCATGCGCGCCTTTGGCTTTGGCCAGAGGCTCATCCCCGGCGTTTGGGGCATTCGCGAGCCCGCGGCCGACGCTGCGGAGGTCTTCCCTGACATCCTGCTGGTGCCGCTCTTGGCTTTCGATCGCAGCGGACAGCGCATCGGCTATGGCGCCGGGTACTATGACTTGACCATCGCTGCCTTGCGTGCGCGCAAGAGCATCACCGCCTGCGGTCTCGCCTTTGCCGCGCAGGAAATCTCGAGCGTGCCCACGACGTCGCGCGACGCGCGCCTCGATCTCGTGCTAACCGAGCGCGAGGTCATCGACTGCCGGACCGTGTGACGGATGCGCATCCTCTTCATCGGCGACATCGTAGGGCGCAGCGGACGCGCTATGTTGCTTGAGCGCCTTGCCGGGCTCGTGCGCGACTGGAAGCTCGATTTCGTCGCCATCAACGGCGAGAACTCCGCCGGCGGCTTTGGCATCACCGAGGCGATCTACCAGGAATTCGTCGACGCCGGCGCCGACGTGATCACGGGCGGCAACCATTCCTGGGACCAAAAGGAGGCGCTGGTCTTTATCGAACGCGCGCCGAGGCTGCTGCGCCCGATCAACTATCCCGCCGGCACGCCCGGCCGCGGTGCGGCGGTGATCGAGGCCAAGAACGGCGCGCGCGTGCTCGTTCTCAACGCCATGGGCCGCATTTTCATGGATCCACTGGATGACCCGTTTGCCGCCGTCGAGCGCGAGCTTGCCGCCTGTCCCCTCAGGCAGGCGGCCGACGCCATCATCGTCGACGTTCACGGCGAGGCCACGAGCGAAAAGCAGGCGATGGGCCATTTTTGCGACGGACGCGCAAGCCTCGTCGTCGGCACGCACACCCACGTGCCGACCGCCGATCACCAGATCCTGCCACGCGGCACCGCCTACATCTCCGACGTGGGCATGACCGGCGATTACGACTCGGTGATCGGAATGGAGAAGGAGGAGCCGCTCGCGCGATTCCTGCGCAAAATCTCCGGCGCGCGGTTCGAGCCGGCGACAGGCGAGGCCACCTTATGCGCCTTCGCGGTCGAGACCGACGACGCGAACGGGCTCGCGCGGCGCGTCGCCGTCGTGCGTCTGGGGGGGCGCCTGGAAGAGGCCCGGCCGAAATTTTGGGAATAGGCTCGCTTCTCGCCGCGTTTCACCGCGGTCGGTGGGTCCGCAGTACCCCGCGTCTGCGCCGTCGGCTGGGCCGGCGGTACGCTCACCCCCGTTCTGGATTTCCGCTGAGCCGCATCCTATTTTCACCGCGAGCGCGGCTAATCGCGCGTCCGAGATCAATCGGTTGTCCGCGGCTTTGCCGATCGCGCTTTTGCGGTGCGCGGGGCAGGCCGTGGAGGAGCACGCCATGGCCGGCCATTCCCAATTCAAGAACATTATGCACCGCAAGGGGCGGCAGGATGCGGCCAAATCCAAGCTGTTCGGAAAGCTGGCGCGGGAAATCACCGTCTCCGCCAAGCTCGGCTTGCCCGATCCGGGCATGAACCCGCGCCTGCGCGCGGCGATCATCGCCGCCCGGGCGGAGAACATGCCCAAGGACAATATCGATCGCGCGATCAAGAAGGCGAGCGGCGGCGACGCCGAGAACTACGACGAGATTCGCTATGAAGGCTACGGGCCGGGCGGTGTGGCCGTGATCGTCGAGGTGTTGACCGACAACCGCAACCGTACCGCCGGCGAAGTGCGCGCGACTTTCACCAAGTCCGGCGGAAATTTGGCTGAGACCGGCGCGGTCTCCTTCATGTTCGATCGCGTCGGCGTGGTCGAGTACGACGCCAAGGTGGCGAGCGCCGACGCCATGCTGGAGGCCGCGATCGAGGCCGGCGCCGAGGACGTCGTCTCGAGCGACGGCGGGCACGAAATCTACACCACGCAGGAATCGCTGGGCGAGGTGGCGAAAGCGTTGGAAGCGAAATTCGGCGAAGCGCGCAAAGCTGCGCTGGTATGGAAGCCGCAGAACATGGTGACGGTCAACGACGAGCAGGGCGAGAAACTCTTCAAGCTGATCGAGACGCTCAACGAGCACGATGACGTCCAGAACGTCTACGCCAATTTCGAGGTCTCGGACGCGCTGATGCAGAAGCTCAGCGCGTAGAGCTCGGCGAGCCGCCGGCGCCGCCGCTGAGCCGGAAGCGGGGCGCGCGCCGAACGGGCGGTGCTGCCGCCCTCACGCAGGTCGCCAGGGCGCCTGCCCGGCGCGGCTCTTGCAATCCAAAGCGGGGAGAGCGGCGTGAGCGGCCTAGGCTCGCGCCGTCGGCGGGGCTATCAACGGGATCGCCATGCGCCGCCTGATTCGCATCCTCGGCATCGACCCCGGCCTGCGCCGCACCGGCTGGGGCGTGGTGGCGCTCGAGGGCAATCGCTTGAGCTTCCTTGCCTGCGGCTCGCTTGCGACCGACCAGAAGGCGGGGCTCGCCGCCCGGCTCGTCGTCATCTATGACGGCTTGCGGCGCGTGGTCGAGGAACACGCGCCGCACGAAGCCGCGGTGGAAGCGACCTTCGTCAACAAGGACGCCTCCGCGACGCTCAAGCTCGGCCAGGCCCGCGGCATCGCCATGCTGGTGCCTGCGATCGCCGGCGTTCCGGTCGCGGAATACGCTCCCAACCTGGTAAAAAAAACCATCGTCGGCGCCGGTCACAGTGAGAAGATGCAGATCCGCATGATGGTTGGGGTGTTGCTGCCGAAAGCCGATCCGCAGTCGGACGATGCCGCCGACGCGCTCGCGATTGCGGTGTGCCACGCGCACCATCGCCGCAGCACCTTGCTCAAGGCGGTGGCCGGTTGAGGGACCCTCATGATCGGCAAACTCAAAGGCATCATCGACAGCTACGGCGAGGATTTCATCGTTCTCGACGTCAACGGCGTGGGTTATCTCGTCCAGTGCTCCGCCCGCACGCTGCAGGAACTGCCCGGCGTGGCGCAGCCGGCGACGCTCTCGATCGAAACGCACGTGCGCGAGGATCAGATCAGGTTGTTCGGCTTTCTCACCGACGTCGAGCGCGAATGGTTTCGTTTGCTGCAGACGGTGCAGGGCGTCGGCGCCAAGGTTGCGCTCTCCGTGCTCGGGACCCTCAAGCCGGCCGATCTCGCCTCCGCCATTGCCATGCGCGACAAGGCGACGGTCGCGCGCGCTCCGGGCGTCGGCCCCAAGGTCGCCGAGCGCATCGTGACGGAATTGAAGGACAAGGCGCCGGCCTACGCCGCAGTCGATCCGGCGGTGATCAGGCTCTCGGGGGCGGTCGAGGACAGACGCGCGCCGCAGCCGATCGTCGACGCCGTCTCGGCGCTGATCAACCTCGGCTATGGACAGCCGCAGGCGGCCGCCGCCATCGCCGCCGCCGCGCGCAGCGCGGGCGAGGATGCCGACACCGCGCGGCTGATCCGGCTCGGTTTGAAGGAACTGGCGAGATGAGTTGGGGCGGGGCGCGATGCTGAGCGAGCGCGACCGGGAGCTGATCGCCGCGGCCAGCGAGGCGATCAAACGGCGTTACCGCTATGACTGGCAGGAAGTCGGCGCCGCGTTGCGCACGCGCGACGGACGCATTTATACCGGCGTCAATCTCGACGCCTATTTGGGCCGCATGGCGGTGTGCGCGGAGGGGGTGGCGCTCGGCCGGGCGGTGACCGATGTCGGCGAGACCGGAATCGAAACGATTGTGGCGGTGCGCCATCCCGATCCCGAGGAGCCCGATCAGGAGATCGCGGTGGTGTCGCCGTGCGGGAGCTGCCGCGAGCTGATCTGGGATTATGATCGTAACGCCCGCGTCATCGTCCCCAGCGCCGACGGCCCGGTGGTCGCCGGCATCCGCGAATTGCTGCCGAACAAATACAGCCGCGAGCGCACGCTGTGAGGATACTTCGTTGAGCCCGACTCCCCGCCGCCTAGTGACGGCCGAGCGCCGCGATGACGATGAAGCCGCCGACGGCTCGCTGCGCCCGCAGCGACTTGCCGAGTTCGTCGGCCAGCAGCAGGCGCGCTCGAACTTGTCGGTGTTCATCGAGGCGGCGCGGGCACGGCGCGAGCCGCTCGATCATGTGCTGTTCGTCGGTCCGCCGGGCCTGGGCAAGACCACGCTCGCGCAGATCGTGGCGCGCGAGCTCGGGGTCAATTTCCGCGCCACCTCGGGCCCGGTGATCGCCAAGGCCGGCGATCTCGCCGCGCTGCTGACAAACCTCGAAGAACGCGACGTGCTGTTCATCGACGAGATTCACCGGCTCAACCCGGCGGTGGAGGAGATTCTTTATCCCGCCATGGAGGATTTCCAGCTCGACCTGATCATTGGCGAGGGACCGGCCGCACGCTCAGTCAAGATCGACTTGGCGAAGTTCACGCTGATCGGCGCGACCACGCGCGCGGGTCTCATCACCAATCCGTTGCGTGACCGCTTCGGAATTCCGGTGCGGCTCAGTTTTTACTCCGTGGGCGAGCTCGAAGCGATCGTCAACCGCGGCGCGCGCGTCCTCGGCATCGGTATGACCGCGGACGGGGCGAACGAGATCGCGCGCCGCGCGCGGGGCACGCCTCGCATCGCTGGGCGGCTGTTGCGCCGGGTGCGCGACTTTGCGCTGGTGGCCGGCGGAGCTCGAGGTCGACGCCGCGGGTCTCGACGCCATGGACCGGCGCTACCTCACGATGATCGCGGAGAACTACGGCGGCGGTCCGGTCGGAATCGAGACCATCGCGGCGGCGCTGTCGGAGCCGCGCGACGCGATCGAGGAAATCATCGAGCCGTTCCTGATCCAGCGCGGATTCCTGCAACGCACGCCGCGCGGTCGGCTGCTGACGTCGCATGCCTTCCGTCATCTCGGGCTCGCAGAGCCGCCGCGCGATCCCGCGCAATTCGGGATGTTCGGCGAGGGACCGGAGAGCTAGAACGAGGCGGAGGCACGATGGCGTCGCAGACCACCATGCGTAAGACGATGGAGGGGGGATGTCACTGCGGCCGCGTGCGGTTCCGCGTCACGGCGGATCTCACGCGTGTGACCGATTGCAACTGCTCGATATGCAGCAAAAAAGGATTCTTGCATCTGATCGTGCCGCCGGAGCAATTCGAGCTCCTCAGCGGTAGGGACGACCTGACGACGTACGAGTTCAACACCAAGACCGCAAAGCACACATTCTGCAAACATTGCGGCATCCATCCGTTCTACGTGCCGCGCTCCGATCCGGACAAAATCGACGTCAATGTGCGCTGCCTCGACGATATCGATCTCGGCGCGGTCTCGACGAAACCGTTTGACGGCAAGCAGTGGGAGGCGGCGATGCGCGCCCGCGTGCCGTGGCGATGAACGCGCTCGACGGCGAACTGCGGGATGGCCGCCATGTGATGTCCGTTCGCGTCTACTACGAGGACACCGACTTTTCCGGCATCGTCTATCACGCCAACTACCTGCGCTTCATGGAGCGCGGCCGCACCAATCATCTGCGCCTGCTCGGCGCACATCATCGCGGGTTGTTCGAAGAGGCGAGCGCGGAGGCGCCAGGCTTTGCCTTTGTCGTGCGCTCGATGCGCCTCGAGTTCCTCAAGCCGGCGCGCATGGACGACGTGCTGGCGGTGATGACTGCGCCGGAGGAGGTCAAGGGCGCCTCGATCACACTCAACCAGCGCATCCTGCGAGGGGATGAACTTCTGGTCGAGGCGCACGTGCGGGTCGCCTGCGTTTGCGAGGGGCGGGCGCGTCCCATTCCCAAGGGGCTGCGCACCGCCATGCGGGCCGACTGGGAGCGCATCGGCCGCGCCCTCATTCGGTAACCGGGCGTTAATGCAGGAGGCGGCAGCTAAATTCGCAAAAGCGCGCCTTGCGCCCTAGTTTGGTCACCTTTGGCGGGACAGCCGGGAGCCTTGAGACCCGGGAAGGAGATGCCATGCCGTCCGGCGCGCCGCTTTCCATCTGGGATCTGTTTCAGAACGCGGATCTGGTGGTCAAACTGGTGATGGTCGGGCTGCTGGTGGCGTCGATCATGGTCTGGGCGATCGCGATCGAGAAGCTCATTCTTTACTCGCGCACCCGGCGCGCCATGGACGGTTTCGAGCAGGCGTTCTGGTCCGGCCAATCCTTGGAGGAGCTCTATCGGGCGCTCGCCTCGCGGCCGACCCATTCGATGGCGGCGCTGTTCGTAGCGGCAATGCGCGAGTGGAAGCGCAGTCTCGAGGGCCAGCCGCGCTCCTTTGCCGGCCTGCAAATGCGCATCGAGAAGGTCATGGAGGTGACCATCCAGCGCGAGATCGCCCGCCTGGAGCGTCATCTTCTCGTCTTGGCCACAATAGGATCGGCCGGCCCCTTTGTCGGCTTATTCGGCACGGTTTGGGGCATCATGACGAGTTTTCGCGCGATTGCCGGCCAGCAGTCGACCTCGCTTGCGGTGGTCGCCCCCGGCATCGCCGAGGCCCTGTTTGCGACCGCAGTCGGCCTCATCGCCGCCATACCGGCGACCATTTTCTATAACAAGTTCGTTTCCGACGTGAATAAACAGGCGCAGCGCCTGCAGGGGTTTGCCGACGAATTTGCCGCCATTCTCTCGCGGCAGATCGACGAACGGGGATAGGGGGCGCAAATGGGAATGAACGGCGAGACTGCCGCAGTCGCCGGCAGGCGGCATCGCCGTCGCCCGGTCATGGCGGAGATCAACGTGACGCCGATGGTCGACGTCATGTTGGTTCTGCTCATTATTTTCATGGTGTCGGCGCCGCTGCTCACGGTGGGAGTGCCGCTCGAGCTGCCGCAGACCCAGGCCAAGAGCCTCGATCAGGACAAAGAGCCGCTGACGGTCTCGGTCAAGGCGAACGGCCAGATCTACCTGCAAAATACCGAGATTGCCGCGGAGGAGCTTGTTGCCAAGCTCAAGGCGATAACCGAGGCCCGCCGCGGGGCGGATGAGCGCATCTTCGTGCGCGGCGACCGGCAACTCGAGTACGGCACCGTGATGAAGGTGATGGGCAGCATATCGGCCGCCGGCTTCCACCGCGTGGCCTTGGTGACTGAGAGCGAGCAGCAGGCCTCCGCGCGTTGATTGCGTAGGAGAGGGAATGAGGACGGCCTACACCATATCGGCCATCGGGCACGCAGCCGTATTGCTGTGGAGCGTGTGGTCGCTTGCCGCGAACCCGCTCCCGGTGTCGTCGACCGAGGGTCTGCCGGTCGACCTGGTCACGGTATCCGAATTCTCCAACATCGCCGCCGGCAGCAAGGACGCGCCCAAAACCGAGACGGCAAAGCCCCTGGTCGAAAAGGTCGCGGAGGCGAAGCCGGTCGAGGATCCGACCGCCAAGGTGGTGGAAAAGAAGGAAGTCAAAGCCGCGCGCGAGCCGCCGCCGGCGCCGGACTCCAAGCCCACCGAATCCGAATCGGCCAAAAAGCAAGCCGAGACGCCGCCCGACCCGATCGCCGACGCGCTGGCGAAGGAGGAAGTGAAAAAGCCGGAGCCGAAAAAGGCCGACGCCAAGCCGCCGACGCCGCCGAAGAAGCCTGCCCCGCCGGCGCCCAAATTCGATCCCAAACAGGTCGCGGCGCTGCTCGATAAGCGCGAGGCGACCCGGCTCGCGGCCGCCGGCGAGACGCTCAACAACGCGCCCTCGCTCGGCTTGTCGAATGGTGCCGCGGCGCAGTTGTCGCTGACCGAGCTGGAAGCTTTGCGCGCGCTGCTCGCGCAATTGTGGACCGTACCCGCGGGAGCCAAGGATCCGCAGGAGCTGGTGGTGCTGATCAGGGTCAAGCTCAATCGGGACGGCAGGCTGGCGGCGCCGCCGATCGTGCTGACCAGCGGGGCGAGCCCGCTCTTCATGGCCGCACGCGACAGCGCCATTCGCGCACTCTTTCGGGGGCAGCCCTACGACATGCTCAAGCCCGAGCACTACGAGCAATGGAAAGACGTCGAGATTACCTTCGACCCCCGCGACATGATCCGGGGCTAGCTGGCGCCGCCGGTACGCAAGGCGTCCGTGCGACGAGCAATGCCGATTCGACGGCGAGCGTCCTGAGCCGCCGGCGAGTGATCATGCTGGGAGGAGCGGCGGGCGCGCTCGCGAGCCTTTCGCCGCGGCCGGCGGCGGCCGTGCTCAAGCTCAACATCACCGAAGGCAACGTTCAGCCGGTGCCAATTGCGATCCCGGATTTCGTCGGGATCGGACTGCACGAACCGGCGACTGGGCGCAACGTGAGCGAGATCATCGCCTCGAACCTGCGCCGCTCCGGCTTGTTCGCCCCGATCGATCAGGCCGCGTATATCGAGAAGGTCTCCACCATCGACACGCTCCCCCGCTTTGCCGATTGGCGGCAGATCAATGCCCAGGCACTGGTCACCGGCCGCATCACCCAGACCGAGGGTCGGCTGAAGGCCGAGTTCAGGCTGTGGGACGTGTTCGCCGGGCAGCAGCTGCGCGGCGAGCAGTACAACACCACCGCCGACAATTGGCGGCGCATCGCCCACATCATTTCCGACGCCATCTACGAGCGGATCACCGGCGACAAGGGCTATTTCGACACCCGCATCGTCTTCGTCGACGAATCCGGGCCGAAGGAGCGGCGGATCAAGCGGCTGGCGCTGATGGATCAGGATGGCGCCAATGTCCGCTATCTCACCCGCGGAGACGACCTCGTGCTCACTCCGCGGTTCTCCTCGTCGGCCGACACCATCACCTACATGTCCTACCGGGAGGGCGATCCCAAGGTCTATCTCATGAACATCGAGACCGGGCAGCGGGAGATCGTGAGCAACTTTCCCGGCATGACGTTCAGTCCGCGTTTTTCGCCCGACGGCCAGCGCGTCATCTTCAGTCTGCAACGCGGCGGCAGTTCCAACCTGTTCGTGATGGACCTGCGCTCGAAAGCGACCACGCGTTTGACCGACACGCAGGTCATCGACACGGCGCCCTCCTATTCGCCCGACGGGACGCAAATCAGTTTCGAGTCGGATCGCGGGGGCAAGCAGCAGATCTACGTCATGGCGGCCACGGGCGGGCCAGCGCAACGCATCAGCTTCGGCGACGGGGCCTATTCGACGCCGGTGTGGTCGCCGCGCGGCGACTACATCGCCTTCACCAGTGAGGCTCGCCTCACAAGCGCGCGCGATGCCGTTTCCCGCCACCTGGCTAGGCCACACCTTGGAGCGGTCGCGTGATCATGTTCTTCCGTGATCCGGGCGGCAATGCCGGGCCGATGCTCTACACGGTCGACGTGACCGGCCGCAACGAACAGATTTTGAAAACGCCGAGCTACGCGTCCGATCCCGCGTGGTCGCCGCTGTTGCAATAAGGCCATAGCGAAGGAGCGGCGCGAATGGAACTCGCGGAGGTCTAGAAGGCGCCGCATTCACCGGGCATTAACCACCGGAGGGGGTTTCCGCTTTTTCCTTGCCGTTGAGCGATCCGGGCAACACCCGATCAAGGTCGACAAGAACCTTCGCTTAACCACGCGCCTGCTAGACCTGCTGCATGTGCGCTAACGACGCAACCATGGAGGCAGCGGAATGACGAATGTCGTCTTGCGCGTCATCCGCGCGGCAAAGCTAGCGGGGTTCTTGGCCCTGGCTCTTGCCGCGTCCGCTTGCGCGAACAGACCGAACGATCCGCAGGCCGGCGGCAGCGCGCCGCCCGGCAGCCAACAGGATTTCGTGGTCAACGTCGGCGATCGGGTGTTCTTCGAGTCCGATTCGTCCGAACTCACCTCGCAGTCGATCGCCACGCTGGAGAAGCAGGCGCAATGGCTGCAGGTCTACAATCAATACACCTTCACCATCGAAGGCCATGCCGACGAGCGCGGCACGCGCGAGTACAACATCGCGCTCGGTGCCCGGCGCGCGCAGACGGTGCGCGATTATCTCGCTTCGCGCGGGGTTCAGCCGCAGCGCATGCGCACGATCTCCTATGGCAAGGAGCGCCCGGTCGCGGTGTGCAACGACATTTCTTGCTGGTCGCAGAATCGCCGCGCGGTCACGGTGCTCAATACCAGCTCCTAAAGCCCGAGGAACACGGGGGAAGGGGACAGCCGGCGCCTACGGGCGCCGGCTGTGTTTTGCCATGCTCCAGGCTTCCCCTTTCAAACGCGGGATCGTAACTTCGGCGGCCAACGGCCGCCTGCGAGTTGCGGCGGCGCGCGTATGAAGCCGGTGTCCTTCACAACAAGCCGGCAACATCGCAATTGAGGGTCGTGCGATGAGGATCGATCGGCCGGCGCGTGCGCAGCTTGCCACCTGCGCCGTCGCAAGCGCGCTCGCCGCGGCGCTCTGCGCCTGCGGGCAGGAGAACCACTACGTAGCGCCGCCGCCGCCGAAGGTCACCGTCGCCATTCCGGTGCAGCAGAAGGTCACCCGCTACCTCGAGGCCACCGGCTACACGTCGGCGATAAACACCACCAATCTGGTCGCGCGCGTGCAAGGGTTCCTGCAGAAGATCAACTACAAGGAGGGCGAGGAGGTAAAGGAAGGAACGACGCTCTTCGTCATCGAGCCCGAGCCGTACAAGCTCAAGCTCGAGCGGGCGCAGGCCGCCCAGGCCGCCGCGCAAGCGACGTTGAAGCAGACGGAAGCCGAATATGAACGCCAGGCCGACCTCGCGAGCCGCCAAGTCGCGTCGAAGCAGGCGCTCGACAATGCAACGGCCAACCGCGATTCGGCGCGCGCCCGGCTCAAGGAGGCCGAGGTCGATACCGCCCAGGCCGCGCTCGATTTCGGCTATACGGAGGTCAAGGCGCCCTTCGACGGCATCGTCACCGCGCGGCTGGTGTCGCTCGGCGAGATGGTCGGGGCCAATGGCCCGACCCAACTCGCCACCATCGTGCAAACCGCGCCGATCTACGTCAATTTCCACGTCAACGAGCAGGAGGTGCTCAACATTCGCGCGGATATGCGGCGCCTCGGCATCAGCGGCGAGGAACTCAAGCAGTATCCGATCGAAGTCGGCCTGCAGACCGATGAAGGATATCCGTATCGGGGCACGCTGAACTACGTTGCTCCGTTGATCGACCGGGCGACCGGGACGCTCGCGGTGCGCGCGATCCTGCCGAATCACGAACAGGTGCTGGTGCCGGGCTATTTCGTGCGCGTGCGCGTCGGCGCCGCCGACGAGCACGACTCGCTATTAGTGCCCGACGCCGCGCTCGGTGCCGACCAGGGAGGGCGTTACCTGCTCGTGCTCGACAAGGACAATACGGTCGAGCAGCGCAAAGTCACGATCGGTCCCAAAGTGGGCGACCTGCGCGTGATCGAGAGCGGGCTCAAGCCGGAGGATCGCGTCGTCGTTGCCGGTATTCTGCGCGCCATCCCAGGTCAGAAGGTCGACCCGAAGCTCGAGACCGCGGCCGCGACGCCGGGCGCTGGCGCTGGCGCGAAATAGCGGCGGCGCATGATCTCTGATTTTTTCATCGCGCGGCCCGTTCTTGCGAACGTGCTTGCCATTTTGATGATTGTCATCGGCGGCGTCGCCGTGTTTGGACTGCCGGTGGCGCAGTATCCCGACGTGGTCCCGCCGACGGTGCAAGTCACCACGCGCTATCCCGGAGCAAGCGCCCGCACCCTCATCGATACCGTCGCCTTGCCCATCGAGCAGCAGGTGAACGGCGTCCAGGACATGATCTACATGCAGTCCTACAGCGGCGCGGACGGCAGCTATTCGTTGACGGTGACCTTCAAGATCGGCGCCGACCTCGACATTGCGCAGGTGCTGGTGCAGAACCGAGTATCGAGCGCGCTCTCCTCGCTCCCGCAGGCAGTGCAGGCGCAAGGCGTCATCGTGCAGAAGAATTCGACGGCGATCCTGCAGATCGTCACGTTGACGTCGCCCGACGGGCGCTATGACAGCCTCTATCTCGCCAACTACGCGACCATCAAGCTCAAGGACGAGATCGCGCGGCTGCCCGGCGTGGGCAACGTCGTCGTGTTCGGCGCCGGGCAATATTCGATGCGCATCTGGCTCGATCCGAACAAGATGCAGGCGCGCGGGCTGATGCCCCAGGACGTGATCGAGGCGTTGCGGCAGCAGAGCACGCAAGTAACAGCGGGTCAGATCGGCGCGCCACCGGCGCCGAGCGGCCAAACGTTCCAATATACCCTTAACGTCACCGGCAGGCTCAGCGACCCGACCCAATTCGCGCGGGTGATCGTCAAGACCGGCCGCGCTGGCGAGATCACGCGGCTCAGCGACGTGGGCCGGGTCGAGCTCGGGGCGCAGACCTACGGCCAGGTCTTCACGCTCGACGGCCAGCCGGCGGCGGGACTGGCGATAGAGAAACTCGCCGTGCTCAAGCGCGAGTTCCCGCAGGGCCTGATCTCCGAAATTCCCTTCGACACCACGAAGTTCGTCGAACAGTCGATTCACGAGGTCTACAAGACGCTCTACGAAGCCGCATTGTTGGTGCTCGTCGTCATCCTGGTGTTCCTGCAGGACTGGCGCGCGATGCTGATCCCGGCGACCACGGTGCCCGTCACCATCATCGGCGCCTTTGCGGCCATGGCGGCGCTTGGCTTCACGATCAACTTCTCGACCCTGTTCGCAATCGTGCTGGCGATCGGCATCGTGGTGGACGACGCCATCGTGGTCGTGGAAGGGGCCGTCCACAACATCGAGAAGGGCATGACGGGCCGCGAGGCGGCGAGCGCCGCCATGCGCCAGCTGTTCGGTCCCATCATCGGCATCACGCTGGTGTTGATGTCGGTGTTCCTGCCGGCCGCGTTCCTGCCCGGCCTGACCGGCCGCATGTACGCGCAGTTCGCGCTGGTGATCGCGGCAACCGCGCTGCTCAGCGCCATCAATGCCGTGACCTTGAAGCCGACGCAAAGCGCGATGTGGCTGCGCCCGGCGGTCCCGCCGGAGCGGCGCAACGTGTTCTTCCGCGCTTTCAATGCGGGCTATGAGCGGGTCGAGCAGTGGTACGCAAGGCTGATCGCGCACATGGTCTCCCGCAGCGCCCTGATGGCGGCGCTGGCGCTCGCCCTCATCGCTGCCACCGGCTACGGGTTCTCGCGACTGCCGACCGGTTTTCTGCCGATCGAGGACCAGGGTTACCTGATTGCGCTCGTGCAGTTGCCCGATGGCGCCTCGCTCGAGCGGACGCAGAAGACCTTGGACAAGGTGTTCGAGGTCGCCCGCAACACGCCCGGCGTTGCCCGCGTCGTCAACATCGCCGGCGTGTCGGCGCTCGATAACAGCGCGACGCTGTCGAGCGCCGGCGTGGCCTACATCATCCTCAAGGACTGGAGCGAGCGCGGGGAAGGCGAAGATCTCATGTCGCTCTTCACCAAGCTCAACGCTGCGCTCGGCGCGATCGAGGAGGCGGACATTCTGGTCATGCCACCGCCGCCGATCCAGGGCGTCGGCAACGACGCCGGCTTCACCATGCAGGTCGAGCTGCGCGACGGAAGCTTCGACATGGCCAAGCTGCAGAGCGTCACCAACGCCATCGTCGCCAATGCCAAGACGCAGTCCGCGCTGCAGCTGGTGCTGGCGTCGTTCCGCTCGAGCGTTCCGCAATATCGGCTCGAGGTCGATCGCGCGAAAACCGAGGCGCTGCAGGTCTCGGTCGACCAGGTATTCGCCGCGCTGGCCGGCTATCTCGGATCGATGTACGTGAACCAGTTCAATCAATTCGGCCGGGTGTTCCAGGTTTACGTGCAGGCCGATTCGCAATCCCGCCTGCGGCTGCAGGACATCGAGAACATGTTCGTGCGCAACAAGGACGGGAAAATGGTCCCGCTTGGCACGCTGGTAACGATCACGCCGATGGTGGGTCCCTCGCTCATCAGCTTGTTCAATCTCTATCCGACGGCGACGATCATTGGCCTGCCGGCGCAGGGGGTCTCGTCCGGTCAGGCGCTTACGCTGATGGAAGAAATTGCCCGGCGCACGCTTCCCCCGGGCACCGGCTTCGAATGGAGCTCGATGTCCTATCAGGAGAAGCTGGTCGGCAATCAGATGTACATCGTGTTCGCACTGGCGCTGCTGCTCGTCTACCTCATGCTGGCCGGTCAGTACGAAAGCTGGTACGCCCCGATCTCGGTCATTCTTGCGGTGCCGCTGTCATTCATCGGGCCGGTCGTGGCGCTCTCGGCCCTCGTCCAGAGCGGGCTCAACAACAATCTCTACGTTCAGATCGGGCTCGTTCTGCTGATGGCGCTCTCGGCGAAGAACGCGATCCTCATTGTGGAGTTCGCGCGCGAACTGCGCGCCGCCGGCAAGCCGATCCTCGATGCCGCGACCGAGGCTGCGCGCTTCCGCGCGATCGTGATGACGTCATTCGCCTTCATTCTCGGCGTCGTGCCGCTCGTGCTCGCCAGCGGCGCCGGCGCCAGCGCGCGGGTATCGATCGGCATCACTGTGTTCACCGGCATGCTCGCATCGACCTGCCTGGCGGTGCTGTTCGTGCCGGCGTTCTTCGCCGTCGTGCAGCGGTTCGAGGAATGGCGCATAGCGCGCAAGGTCTCTGCGCCGGCGCGCAAGCCGGCGGAGTAGCCCCTCACCGGCGGCGGTCCGCGCTGCTCCAAGCAGTTGCGGAATTTGTTAACGGATTGTCAGTCACAATTTGGACGCAGGCATTCCTATGATGTCCGGGGCTCGTGATGGGCTCAAACGCGCACAACGACATGGCAGGCTTTGCGCTTCGTGTGACGACGGCATCCGCTCTCGCCTTGATAGCGATGAGCGCGGCGTCCTCCGCCCTGCATCCGGCCCGGGCGCAGGAGAGCGAACGCCCGTTCGGCTTATTCGGAATTTTCAACGGAAGCGAACGGCTGGGCGGCGAGCGCAGCACGCCATCCGCGGGCGCGGATGGCACGGCGCAAGTCTCCGGCCCCGACGCCGTGCTGCGCATCGAGCGGCTGGAAAGCCAAATTCGGCAGCTGACCGGAACGATCGAGCAGCTGCAATTTCGCAACCAGCAGCTCGAAAGCCAAATCCGCCGCATGCAGGAGGAGGGCACGCCGCGATCGGCGGCGCAGTCGCGCCCGCAAAATCCGGCCGCGCCGCCCCCCGCACCACCCGGCCGGCGCGGCGACGCTTTCGATCCGCTGCAGAACCCGAACGCGCCCGGTGCGCCGCATACGCTGGGGGCGACGAACGCCCCCGGCCCAGCGCCGAGCATGAGCGCGGATGCGAGCGATCAGCCGCTCGGCGCTCCCGGCGGACGCGGCGCCGGCGCGCCGATCGATCTTGCAACCATCCCGCCGCCCAACGGCGCCGTGGCCGGGCAACGCAATGCCGCTGCCGGCAACGGGGCGCTTGCGACGCTTCCACCTTCGCAGACCCCGCGCGACGTATACGACCTCGCCTATGGCTATATGCTGCGCAAGGACTACGCCCTCGCCGAAGACACCTTTCGCAGCTTCCTGAGCAGATATCCCGATGATCGGCTCGTCGGCGATGCGACCTACTGGCTGGGTGAAAGTATGTTCCAGCGGCAGCGCTTTCGCGATGCCGCGGAGGCCTTCCTCAACGTCTCGACCAAACATGAATCCACCGCCAAGGCGCCCGATGCGCTTCTGCGCCTGGGACAGTCGCTCGCCGCGCTCGGCGAGAAGGAGGCGGCCTGCGCATCGCTCGGCGAAGTCTTGCGCAAATTCCCCCGCGCGTCGGCGGGGGTGAAGCAGGGGGTCGAGCGAGAACAAAAGCGTGTCCACTGCTGAGGCTGTGGCGCCGGTCTCCGCCGCCGAGGCGAAGGCGTTGTTTGCTTCACTCCTGCGTTTCCCCACGCTCGTCCTCGCCGTCTCCGGCGGGCCCGATTCCACCGCGCTGCTGCTGCTCATTGCGGGCTGGCACGGCCGGCTGAAGGTTGCGCCAAAGCTGCTCGCGGTCACGGTCGACCACGGCCTGCGGCGCGCCTCGGCGAGCGAAGCGCGCGCTGTCAAGGCACTCGCCCGCCGGCTGGGCGTTGCCCATCGCACGCTGCGCTGGACCGGCAAGAAGCCCGCAAGCGGATTGCAGGAGGCGGCGCGCGAGGCGCGCTATCGGCTGCTCGCCCGAGCCGCCAAATCGGCGCGAGCCGGCGCGATTGTCACCGCGCATACGCTCGATGATCAGGCCGAGACCGTGCTGATGCGCATGAGCCGCGGCAGCGGCCTCGGCGGACTCGGCGCGATCGCGCGCGAATCGGCTCTGCCCGGGGACGGGCCGGGGATCGTACTCATCCGGCCGCTGCTCGAGATTCCGAAGGCGCGGCTCATCGCGACGCTCGCGCGCGCCAAGGTCCAATTCGCCGACGATGCATCGAACCGCGATCCCCGCTTCGCCCGCGTGCGCCTGCGTGCGCTGATGCCCGCGCTCGCACGCGAAGGGCTGAGCGCGCGCAGTCTCGCTCGGCTCGCGGTCCGGCTGCGGCGCGCGGACGCCGCAATCGAAGCGGCTGTCGAGGACGCGATGCAAAGGCTGTCCGGGCAGTCGGCCGATCAGATCGTCCTCGATGCCGAAGAGTTCGTCCGCCTGCCCGCCGAAGTGGCACTGCGCCTGCTCGGCCGCGCGATCGCACGCGCCGGCGGGCAAGCGGGCATTCGGCTCGGCAAGCTCGAAAGCCTCTACGCGGCGCTCGCCCATGCGCACGCAACCAAAACGCTTCGTTTTCGCCGCACGCTGGGAGGCGCGCTGGTGACTCTGACCCCGTCAAAGCTCGTGCTCGAGCTCGCCCCGCCGCGCCGGACGACCGCGCCCGCGGCGAGGGCAGGCAAACGGGCAGCTCGGGCCGGCGCAAGCCGCGGCAGAATGGCTAGGACGAATCGACCGGCTTCCCTTAGCAGGGCTCCCCCCGACACATAAGTTGTGTCCGGATGGCGATTTCTACCGGGATGGCCGTGAATCGGCCTATAACCCACGGTATGGAACGTTCGCGGAACTCCACCCGGCGGTGAAGGACACGGGGATGAATGCCAATCTGCGCAACTTCGCCCTTTGGGTGATCATCGTTCTCTTGCTGCTCGCGCTGTTCACCCTGTTCCAGAACCCGGGTCAGCGCACGACGTCGCAGGACATCTCCTTCTCGCAGCTGTTGAATGAAGTCGATCAGGGTCGCGTGCGCGACGTTTTGATCCAGGGGCCGGAAATCCACGGCACGTTCACCGACGGCCGCAGCTTCCAGACTTACGCCCCCAACGACCCGAGCCTGATCCAACGTCTCTACGGCAAGGGCGT
>VAZM01000176.1 GCA_005883135.1 Alphaproteobacteria bacterium | reverse complement strand
GCGCGGAGCTATGGAGTGGACGTCGCGGGTGACCCGGGGTCGCTCGATCGCAGCGCCGGCGGCGGCTACGGCTTTCGCTTTCGCACTCCCGACGGGCTGCCGATGAGCATATCCGCGGATCTCGTGCAGCATCCGAGCGTCGTCCTCGATCGCTCGCGGCCGACCAAGATCAGCCACGTTGTCCTCAACAGCGCGCGCACGGACGATCAAATCCCCTTCTTCGTCGACGTGCTCGGCTTCAAGGTCTCCGACAGCACGCATATGATGGAGTTCTTGCGGTGCAGCGCTGATCATCACAGCGTGGCGATCTTCCGCAATAATGGACCCTCGCTCAATCACGTGGCTTACGAGTTGCCGAACATGGACGGGCTGATGCGCGGCACTGGCCGCGTCAAGCGGAACGGATTCGAAATCGCATGGGGCATCGGACGGCACGGCCCAGGCAGCAACGTTTTCTCGTATTTCATCGAGCCCAACGGCTTCGTCGCGGAATACACGACCGAGCTCGATCAGCTCGATGATGCCACCCACGTTCCGCAGGGCCCGGACTACTGGCAGAAAATGATGCCGATCCCCGACCGTTGGGGAACGGCGGGGGCGCCGTCGAACCGCATGCGGGTCGCCATGTCGGGGGCGCTCTACCTCGGCGAAGAGGCGGGCGACGTGCGCTGCGAGGACATCATCGGCCGCAAGCTCGGCTGACGATCCGCCGAGCGGGCGTCGGCGTGCAATCTCGGCCGCCGCACGCGCGGCCGTGAGTTTTTCGCATGAGCGCCGACATCCCGTTCGATCGCAGCTTCGAGCTTCCCCCCGAAACGGTGGAGGAGGTCGTGCCGGGCGTGCGGCGGCTGCTCGCCAACAACCCCGGGCCATTCACGTTCAAGGGGACCGTCTCCTATATCGTCGGTCGAGGGCAAGTCGCCATCGTCGATCCCGGTCCGCTCGACGAGACCCACGTTGCTGCGCTCCTCGACGCCGTGCGGGGGGAAACGGTCACGCATATTTTCGTCACCCACACCCATCGCGACCACTCCCCCGCAGTGGCGCCGATCAAGGCGGCGACCGGGGCCTTGGTGCTGGCCGAAGGCCCGCACCGTCCCGCGCGAGCGCTCCACGTCGGCGAGGCTCCGCGCATGGATGCAAGCAACGATACCGAGTTCCGCCCCGACCGCACGCTTGCCGATGGCGATGTCGTCACCGGGGCGGGTTGGACCATCGAGGCGGTGGCGACGCCCGGCCACACCGCCAACCATATGGCGTTTGCGCTCAGGGAGGCCGATCTCTTGTTCTCCGGCGATCACGTCATGGCCTGGTCGACGCCGGTGGTCGCGCCGCCGGACGGCGCAATGAGCGACTACATGGCCTCGCTGCAAAAGCTCGCGCGTCGATCCGAGCCGATCTACCTGCCGGGCCACGGCGGGATGGTGCGCGAGGCCCCGCAGTTCGTGCAGCACTACATCGAGCACCGGCAAGGCCGCGAGGTTGCGATCCTACGCCGCTTGGCCAAGGGCGAAGCCGATATCCCCACGCTCGTGCGGGCGATCTATATCGGGCTCGATCCGCGGCTCGTGCGTGCGGCCGGTCTATCGGTGCTCGCGCATCTCGAGGATTTGGTGGCTCGCGGGCTCGTCGCGACCGATGGTGAGCCCTCGATCCAAGGCCGCTATCGCGTGGCCCGTTGACCGGCGATCCACGACCGCAGGACGCGCGTCAACTCTTGGGCTTGCGCTGACCTTTCTTGCCTGGGCCCGATTTTTTCGCCGGCTCCTGGGCCGGCGGCCGTTCCGGCTTTTGCGCGCGGATGGCGTCTTCGATGTCATTCATGAGGCCGCGTACGCGCGCCGCATTGGTGCCGAAATCGAACGCGCCGTAGCGCGAAGAGGAGCGCGCGTCGATGCGCGCGCCGTCGGTCTCGGCGCGCACGCGGATCACGACGTCGTCGCGGAATCCCATGATCGGGGTGCGCGCCACCGCTTCGATGCGTCCTTCGCGGCGGCCGGCCTGCGGCGGGCGCGCGTCGACGACGCGCCATCTGCGCTTGTTCACCACCGCGAGCGCGGCATCGTAGGCGGCCTGTGCCGTCGCATTGGTCCCGAGCGGCCCCACGTCGGGATAAGCGCTGCGCTGCTGGTCGGCGGCATAGAGCCCGGCATAAGTGGTCGGATTGGCGTCGCGCACGCGCAGCCGCGCCAGCGCTTCGTAGCGCGGCGGGTCGATCGGGTCGGTGGTGATGTCGTAGATCCAGGGCAGCCGATAGGCTTTGATCCCCAAATAGGCCGGATAGGCGAGGAGCGCGAGCGACACCACCATCGCCGTCACTGCGGCGCCTAAGCCGGCCAGACCTTCCATCCAGATCACGACGAAGGCGGAGAGCGCGAGGACGAGCGCGACGACGGCCAGGGACAGCGCGCCGCCGAAGGTTGCGAGCGCGGGCCGGTTTTCGAGGAGGCCCGAGCGCACGATGACGACCGCGAGGAAAGTTGCCAAAAAAGCGAATCCGGCCATGCGCCGCGCCCAAATGGCAAGCCGCGAGGTCGGCTCGGACGGGATGTAGCGGCGGGCCATCGGTCTCACTCAGCAAGGCGAGCAGACACTGCCCACTTGCGCCGCGCAGACGGTCGCATCGAAGGTGGTCATGCGATGGCTTCCTGGAGGAGACCGTGGTGATGGGGGGCCAACATTAGCGCATCGGGCCGAGACAATGCGAGGGCTTCGGGCGCGATGACGCCGGCAGGCGAGAGATGGCTTCACTGGGCGGCGGCGCTCGGCAGCACGAAATCCTTGAACCGCTCGCGCAGCGTGGTCTTCTGGATCTTGCCCGTCGCGGTATGCGGGATCTCGTCCACGAAAATGACCTCGTCGGGCAGCCACCACTTGGCAATCTTGCCCTGCATGAACTTCAAGATTTCGTCCCGGCTGGCCGACTGTTCCTTCTTGAGGACCACGATCAGCAGCGGCCGCTCGTCCCACTTTGGATGCTTGACGCCGATGACCGCCGCCTCCGCCACTTTGGGATGGCCGACGGCGAGGTTCTCTAGCTCGATCGAAGAAATCCACTCACCGCCGGACTTGATCACGTCCTTGGCGCGGTCGGTCACGTGCATGTAGCCGTAGCGGTCGACGGTTGAGACATCGCCGGTGTCGAAGAAACCCTCCTCGTCGAGGACGTCGCCCTCTTCCTTGTAATAGGCGCGCGCCACGCTCGGTCCCCGCACCTTGAGCCGCCCGGAAGTCTTGCCGTCCCAACCAAGGCGTCTGCCGGCATCATCGGTGATTTTCATCTCCACCATGAACGGCGTTTGCCCCTGTTTCTGCTGAATGTCGAGCCGCGCGTCCCCGGCGAGACCCGCATATTCGGGTTTGAGCGTGCAGGCCGTGCCGAGCGGGCTCATCTCGGTCATGCCCCAGGCATGGATCACCTCGACCCCGTAGACGTCTTGGAAGGTCTTGGCCATGGCGCGCGGGCAGGCGGAGCCGCCGATGACGACTTTCTTGAGGTGGGGCAGCTTGCCGCCCGTGGCTTCCAGGTGCTGCAGCAGCATGAGCCACACCGTCGGCACTGCGGCGGTCGAGGTCACCTTGTAGCGGTTGAGCAATTCGAAGAGCGAGGCTCCGTCGAGCTTGGCACCGGGCATGACCAAAGCGGCGCCCGCCATCGGCGCCGCGAACATCATCGCCCAGCAGTTGGCGTGGAACATGGGCACGACCGGCATCACCACGTCGCGGGACGAATAGCCCTTCATGTCCGCGCCATTGGCCATGAGGCCGTGCAGGACATTGGAACGATGCGAGTACAAGACGCCCTTCGGGTCGCCGGTCGTTCCCGAGGTGTAACACATGCCCGCCGCGGTGTTCTCGTCGAACGTTTTCCAGGCAAAATCGCCGTCGACTTCGCCGATCCACTCCTCGTAGGGCACGGCGTTCTTGAGCGATGTTTGCGGCATGTGCGCACGGTCGCACAGGAGCACGTAGCGCTCGAGGGTCGGCAGTTTGGCGGCGAGCTGTTCCAATAACGGAACGAACGTCAGATCCGCCAGTATCAGGCGATCCTCGGCGTGATTGACGATCCAGGTGATCTGATCGGAAAACAGCCGCGGATTGACGGTGTGATAGATGGCGCCGATCCCCATGATGCCGTACCACGCCTCGATATGGCGCCACGTGTTCCACGCCAACGTCGCCACGCGATCGCCGTGCCGGATGCCCGCCTTGTCGAGGCGTTGCGCCAAGCGCAACGCACGGGCGCGAAGCTCCGCGTAGGTCGTGGCGTGAAACGGGCCTTCGACCGAGCGCGTGACGATCGTTCGCTCCGGGTGGTTGGTTCCGGCATGGTCGATGATGCGATGGCAAAGGAGCGGCCAATCCTGCATCAGTCCGAGCATCGGGTTTCCTCACAGGTCTCGTTCTTGCCGTCAGAGCGTCGGCCCGAGGGCGCACGCCCCAAGGTTACCGGCAAGTCGCAGCCGCGCAACCGGAGAATGGGCACCCGCGGCTGCCGCTCAGCCAAAGCGGCGGCGCGAAAACCGCGCGATGTCATGGGGCGTTGCACCCGTGGTCGTGAGATCGGCGAGGATCTCCCCGATCACCGGCGCGAATTTGAAGCCGTGACCGGAGCAGGGCGAAGCGACGATGACATTGGAGGCACCGGGCAGCCAATCGATGAGGAAATCGCCATCCGGAGTCATGGTGTAGAGGCACGTCTTGGCGGCGACGAGTCGACCGTTCGCCCCCGGAATATGCTCGGCGAGGGCCGCGCGGATCAACGCCTCATCGTCCGCCGACACCGTTCGGTCGTAAGCGTTCGGATCGACCGTTTCGTTGCGGTGGTGATGCTTGGCGATCTTGATCCCGGCCTGGAGGTCCCCGCGCGGTGGAATGCCGTAGTGCATGCCATGGCGGCTTTCGATGATGAACACCGGGATGCTTCCGGGCGAAAACAGCTGCGCATCGGTGGGGGTGACCCGAAGCGGAACGCCAAACGCGGGCAGCAAGGACGGCAGCCAAGGACCCACGGTAATGATCGCCGCCCCGGCATCGACGTTGCCGCGGTCCGTGACGATGCGCACGTAGCCCGCGCGCGGCTCGACCGCTCGCACCTGCTCGCCGTTGCGGATGTGTGCCCCGGCCGCCGTCGCAAGCGCAAGCTGCGCCGCGACCACGCCTTCCGCCTCGAGCATCCCGCCACCCGGCTGCAGGACGGCCACGTAATCCGACGGCACCCGGAAAGCCGGCAAGCGGCGCATCAGTTCAGGTGCCGCGATCACCTCGTGGGGCAAATCGTGGAGCCGGGCGCTGCTCAGCGTTCCCTTGACCAACGCGCCATCGGGCGGACCGATCTCGGCGATGCCGGTCACATGCAAAAGCTCGCGCCCCGCCGCTCTTTCGAGCTCACGCCAGAGGCCGTAGGCGTGCCGCAGCAGCGGCACGTAGGAGGGATGCTCGAAGTACCCGAGCCGAATGATGCGCGTGCGGCCATGCGAGGAGCCGCGGTCATGACCGGGAAAATAGCGCTCGATCCCCAGCACCCGCTTGCCTCTGCGCGCCAGGTGATGCGCCGCCGCGGTCCCCATGGCGCCGAGGCCGCAGACCACGACATCAAAATGCGCCATAACGTCGGGCTCGCTATCCTTTCTGTCAACCGCAGCTATTGTGATGACGCTCGCAGCACGGTGAAAGGGTTGCGAGCCTGGCTCGACGAAGGCCGGCCCTTGCGGCCCTCGCCTGCGGCGGGTTTCGCGAGGGGCTGCGGATTGGCTGCCATGAGGTCGCAATCCTTGCGGATATGATGACGGTGAAGCTTCCCTCAGCGCTCGTCCTTCTTGCAGCCGTTTGCAGTGCGACCTGCTGCGGCC
>VAZM01000175.1 GCA_005883135.1 Alphaproteobacteria bacterium | reverse complement strand
CTCACGCCTTGGCGACGAACCAGTGCGCGATGCCGACGAGAAAGCCGACGAGGCCGGAGACGGCGATGATCGCCCAGCGCACGCCGCGCGCCTGAAGAAGGATCGCGTGCATCTCGTCGACCTTGCCCGACATGCGCTCGAGCTCGGCCTCCATGTGCGAAACTTTCTGCTCGAGTACCGCCAGGCGCTCGTTGGGCGAACGGCTGATGGACGGCGCGAACGCGTGCGCGCGGTCCGCGCGCGCGAGCGTCCGCCGGGGTGAGCGCGGGGAAACGGAGCGAGGCATTTTGAGATGGATCCGGTCTGTTCGTGGGTTCGGCGTGGGGCCGTCCTTCGAGACGCGGGCTTCGCCCGCTCCTCAGGACGAGGGACAAGTTTTTCGAGAGAGAGCGAGGAGGCCCAACGATAATCAGCGGCTATGGCGATAACGCTCGCCAACCTCGATGCGATAACGCATGATGCGCGAACCGATTGTGCGCGCCGCGGGGCGCACAGGAATGGTCCGACGGTGTCGGATAGCGAGGTGTGACTCGACGACGAGACGCTGCACGACTTAGGAGGGCGACGACATGCCGATCTATACTTACACCACCCTCGACGATCCCAATGTCGCCAACAGCACGCGTGCATTCGGCATCAACGACCATGGCCAGATCGTCGGGTCGTACACCACCGCCGACCACAAACTCCACGGCTTTCTCTATAGCAACGGCGCCTACACGACCCTCGACGATCCCTTGGCTACCAACGGCACCGAGGCCCACGGCATCAACGCCGCGGGTCTGATCGTCGGGCTTTATGACGACAATACCTTGCATGACAGCGGCTTCCTCCGCGACGCCAACGGCACCTACACCACGTTCAGCGATTCGTTAGGCACCGACACCGACCCTGCCGGCATCAACGCCTCGGGCCAGATCGTCGGGACTTACTTCAACAATACCGGTAATCACGGTTTCTCCCTCAGCGGCGGCAACTACACCACGCTCGAGGATCCCCTCGGCACCCGCGGCACTATTGTATCGGGCATCAACGCCACGGGTTTCATCGTCGGGTATTACAGCGACGCCACGGGCAACCACGGCTTCCTCTATAATCCGAGTGGCGCCGGCACCTACACCACCCTCGACGATCCGTTGGGTCCGCGCGACACCATTGCCCAAGGCATCAACGATGCCGGCCAGATCGTCGGCTATTACTTCGATGCCGGCAATCATCAGCACGGCTTCCTCTATAGCGGCGGGATCTACATCACCCTCGACGATCCCTCGGCCACCAACGGTACCTTTGCATACGGCATCAATAACGCAGGCCAGATCGTGGGTTCCTACAACGACGGCAGCGGCGCTCACGGCTTCCTGCTCACGATTTCGCCCAACCCGCCGCCGCCTCCCGGCACCACCGCCGACTTGATCCTGCGCGGCGCGAACAGTTCGCCTTACGCCTCCGGCCAGTACGAGATCTACGACATCGGCAGCAACGCGATTCTCGCCGGATACCAACTCGGCACGGTCGGCACCGATTGGCAGTTCGTCGGCCGCCGACCTTATTACGGCGGCAGCGTCACCAGCGACATGGTGTTGCGCAGCGCCTCCACCGGCGGCTTCGAGCTTTACGACATCGGCAACAATGCGATCACCGGCGCCGCGTTCCTCGGCACGGTCGGCCTGGATTGGCAGGTCATGGGGTTCGGCAATTTCAGCAGCCTTCCCGAAGCCGACATGATCCTGCGCAACGCCTCCACCGGCGGCGTCGAGGTCTACGACATCGCCAACCACCAGATCACCAATGCCGCCTTCATGGGCACCGTGGGCCTGAACTGGCAGTTCTCCGGCATCGGCAATTTCAGCGGCCTCGGCGAAAGCGACATGCTGCTGCGCAACGCCAATACCGGTGGACTTGAGGTCTACGACATCGCCCACAATGCCATCACCAACGCCGCCTTCATCGGCGCCATCGGACTCGACTGGCAGTTCTCCGGCGTCGGGAATTTCAGCGGCGTTGCCGGCGAGACCGACCTCCTTTTGCGGAGCGCCACGACCGGCGGGCTGGAGGTCTACGACATCAACCACAACCAGCTCACCAACGCGGCCTTCATCGGCACCATCGGTTTGGACTGGCAGTATGCCGGCATCGCCCCGATCCACGCCGCCGGCGCATCCGATCTGGTATTACGCAACGTCAATAGCGGCGCGTTCGAGGTCTACGACATTGCCGGCAATGCGCTCACCGGCGCCGCGCCTTTGGGCCAGGTCGGACTGGACTGGCAGCTCGGCGGCCGCCGATCCGCCGACTGCGTCGGGCGCATTCGCCGACGTTTCGAACGATCAGCTCGTGCAGGCGATGGCCGGTTTCGGTGACAGCAGCGGCGCGACCGACGGATCGAATGCCGGGGTCGTCAATGCGGAGGCGTTACAGCAGACACTATTAACGACGCCGCAGCACGGGTGAGAGCGGCCCGGCGTTAGGCAGCGGCTATAGCAATGCTAGGAGGGGCCCATGCCAGTCTACACCTACACCACCCTCGATGATCCCTCGGCCAACAACAACACCCAAGCGTTTGGCATCAACGCGTCGGGCCAGATCGTCGGGCAGTACACCGACGCAAGCAACCACACACACGGCTTCCTCTATAGCAACGGGACCTACACCACCCTCGATGATCCCTCGGCCTCGGCCACCGGCGGCACCTTTGCATTGGGCATCAACGATCTGGGCCAGATCGTCGGGGTTTACGGCGACGCCAGCGGCGGGCACGGTTTCCTCTATAGCAACGGGAACTACACGACTCTCAACGATCCCTTCGCCACCACCAATACGACTGCAGTCGGCATCAACGATGCAGGCCAGATCGTTGGGTTTTACAGGGACGCCAGCGGCAACCACCACGGCTTCCTGTACGACCCTAATAGCGGCGTCTCCCCTCCCTACTTCAATCTCGTCGAGCCGGGAACCCAGGGCACCACCTTTGCACGCGGCATCAATGCCGCGGAGCAAATCGTCGGCGATTATCAAAACGCCAGCGGCGTCCATGGCTTCCTTCTCAGGGGCAGTCCCGAGTACATCACCCTCGACGATCCCTTGGCCACCGCCGGCACCGTTCCATTGGGCATCAACGATACGGGCCAGATCGTCGGCCATTTCAACAACGGGGCGCACGGCTTTCTTTATAGCAACGGGACCTACACGACTCTCGACGATCCCTTGGCCACGCACGGCACGATTGCAGCCGGCATCAATGCGTCGGGCCAGATCGTCGGGCAGTACACCGACGCGAACAACCACGTACATGGCTTCCTCCTCACGATCACGCCGAACCCGCCGCCACCCACTGGCACCATGGCAGACATGATCCTGCGTCACGGTGCCGACGGCCAGTATGAGATTTACGACATCGGCAACAACTCGTTGCTGGCCGCCTACCAGCTCGGTCAAGTTGGGACCGATTGGAAGTTTGTCGGCCTCGGCAGCTTCTTTGGCAGCGACACCACCGACATGATCTTGCGCAACAGCAATACCGGTGGGTTCGAGGTTTATGACATCAGCAACAACCTCATCACCAACGCCGCTTTCTTGGGCGCCATCGGCCAGGAATGGCAGCTCATGGGTTTCGGCAATTTCAGCAGCCTCGGCGAAACCGACATGATGTTGCGCAACGTGAACACCGGCGAAATGGAAGTGTGCGACATCAAAAATAATCAAATCACTAGCGTTCCCTCCATCGGGACGGTCGGCTTGAATTGGCAGTTCTCCGGCATCGGCAATTTCAGCGGCCTCGGCGAAAGCGACATGCTGCTGCGCAACGCCAATACCGGCGGACTTGAGGTCTACGACATCGCCAACAATGCGATCACCAACGCCGCCTTCATCGGCGCCATCGGGCTCGACTGGCAGTTCTCCGGCGTCGGCAACTTCAGCGGCGTTGCCGGCGAGACCGATCTCCTTTTGCGCAACGCCACGACCGGCGGGCTGGAGGTCTACGACATCAATCACAACCAGCTCACCGGCGCCGCCTTCATCGGCACCATCGGCTTGGACTGGCAGTATGCCGGCATTGCGCCAATTCACGCCGCCGGCGCGTCCGATCTCATCTTGCGCAACGTCAACAGCGGCGCCTTCGAGGTCTACGACATCGCCAACAATCAACTGACCGGCGCCGCCAGCCTGGGTCAGGTCGGACTGGACTGGCAGCTCGGCGGCTTCGCCGCCGATGCGCCGACTGCATCGGGCGCATTCGCCGACATGTCGAACGATCAGCTCGTGCAAGCGATGGCCGGCTTCGGCGGCAGCAGCGGCGCGGGCGACGGATCGAATGCCGGCTTCGCCAATGCCGACACGTCACAGCAGACATTATTAACGGCACCGCAGCACGCGTGAGAGTGGCCCGGCGTAGGCCGCGGCCATGCGGTTTTGATGGCGCGCGGACTACAACGTGAGCGGCATAATTTCACACTTTGCTCGCGCTAATTGGCGGGCACAGGCCGCGAGAACAAGGCCGAGCCGTGGGGCCCGAAGCGCTCGCGCTGGTTGACATTTCCGAGCACCACCACTATCGCAGGCCGCTCGCCCCGCTGGCCCGCAGCGTAGCCAAGTTTGATCGCGGCTGAGTTTCTGATCGGACGGTGTGGCGTAGCGCGTTGATACTTAAAATCCGCGCTGGAACCGCTGCGATGCCCATAAGCTTCATCACCATCGATGTTCCCGGCGCCACTAACACCAATGGGTATGGGATCAATGCGTCGGGCCAGATTGTCGGCGATTACACCGACGGCAGCGGCATACAAGCAGCTTCACCACTCTGAATGCTCCGTCCTTCGTGATGCTGCATACCACTTCGGCGACCCACATCAATGGTTCGTCCCAGATCACAGGCTACAGGAATATCGATCCACACGAGGGATTCCTCTACAGCAATGACAGCTATACGACCATCACTGCTCCGGGCGGCGGCTTGACATTTCTGGAGGGGATCAACGACGCAGCGCAGATCGTCGGCTACACCTACCAAAGCGGTAGTGTACCGCTATCCATCCCCTACGTTACTTCATTCGTGGACAGCGGCGGCACCTTCACGAGTGTCCGCGATCCGCAGGAGGTTCCCCCCAGCGGACGCCCGAGCAACCCGCGCGGAACCTTTGCGCAGGGCATCAACAATGCGGGCCAGATCGTCGGCTATTATAGTGGCTCCGGCACCGCGATTCACGGCTTCCTCTTAAGCGGCGGCACCTACACCACGCTCGACGATCCGCTGGGCGTCGGCAGCACCTACGCGACCGGCATCAACAACGCCGGGCAGATCGTGGGATATTTCATCGACGTCAACGGCGGCATCCACGGATTCCTCTATAGCGGCGGCGCCTACACGACCATCGACGATCCCTTAGCGACGGGCGGCACCTACCTCTATGGCATCAACGACGTGGGCCAGATCGTCGGCACTTGGGTCGACGGCAGCACGAATAATCGGCACGGGTTCCTCGGAACGCTGCCGAACCCGCCGCCGCCTGCCGGCACTACCGCCGACATGATCCTGCGGCGCGGCGACGGGATGTACGAAATCTACGACATCGGCAACAACGCCACCTTGGGCGCCTTC
>VAZM01000174.1 GCA_005883135.1 Alphaproteobacteria bacterium | reverse complement strand
TCTCGCCCATGTCCATGAAGACCACGCGGTTGGCCACCCGGCGCGCAAACCCCATTTCGTGCGTGACCACCATCATCGTCATGCCTTCCTTGGCGAGCGCCACCATGACGTCGAGCACCTCGTTGATCATCTCGGGATCGAGCGCGGAGGTGGGCTCGTCGAATAGCATGGCGATCGGATCCATCGCCAGCGCGCGCGCGATTGCCACGCGCTGCTGTTGCCCGCCGGAAAGCTCGCCGGGATATTTGCGGGCGTGCGCGGTCAAACCGACGCGCTCGAGCAGGCGCATGCCTTTCGCCGCCGCTTCATCCTGTTTGCGGCCGAGCACCTTGATCTGCGCCAGTTCGAGGTTGCGCATGACGGTGAGATGCGGGAACAGCTCGAAATGCTGAAACACCATGCCGATCCGCGCGCGCAACTTCGGCAAATTGGTCTTGGGGTCATTGACGGAAATCCCGGCGACGGTGATGGAGCCCTCCTGGAACGGCTCGAGCCCGTTGACGCACTTGATGAGCGTCGATTTGCCGGAGCCCGAGGGGCCGCAGACCACGACGACTTCACCTTTGGCGACCGCCGTCGAGCACTGCTTCAGCACCTGAAAGTTGGGATACCACTTGCTGACCTTGTCGAGCGTGATCATGAGCATGGGCACGTCCTCAGCGGATGATCGCGATCCGCCGCTGCAACCGGCGCACCAGCAGCGAGGCTGCGAACGACATCAAGAAGTAGACCAAAGCGGCGAACAGGTACATCTCCACCAATCGCCCGTCGCGCTGCGCCACCTTCGACGCTGCGCCGAGAAAATCCGTGATCGAGAGCACGTAGACCAGAGAGGTGTCCTGAAAGAGGACAATGGTTTGCGTGAGCAGTACCGGCAGCATGTTACGGAACGCCTGCGGCAGCACGATGTAGCCCATCACCTGCAGGTAGGTCATTCCCAGCGCTTGCGCGGCGCCGACTTGACCGCGCGGGATCGACTGGATTCCGGCGCGCATGATTTCCGCGAAATACGCGGCCTCGAACAGGTTGAAAGTCACGAGCGAGGAGGCGAACGCGCCGACTTGGATCGGCCAGCGGCACCGAGCGCATCAGGTTCACGTAGCCGCCGGCAAGCAGCGAAACGGGGACAAAGCCGGATAGCCGCATCATCGCCAGTAGCGTGCCGAAAATGACGCCGCCACAGGTCGCCAATGCCGTCAGCATGAGCGTAAACGTCATGCCGTCGTAGAAAAGGTAGGGCAGCGAGCGGATGATGACGTCGAAATCGAAATCAGCGAACATCGGTCGCCTCAGTGCGTGGAAACCGCAGGCGCCGCGCCGATGAAACCGGGCACCGACGCCCGGCGCTCGATCCAGCGCATGCCGAACGTCACCGAGATGTTGATCACGATGTAGATGACGGTTGCGGCGGTGAACGCCTCGAACACTTGGAACGAGAATTCCTGCATGGCACGCGCGCGCGCCGTGAGCTCCATCAACCCGATGGTAAGCGCGACCGCGCTGTTCTTGATGATGTTGAGAAATTCGGACGTCAGCGGCGGCAGGATGACCCGATACGCCATCGGCAGCAGCACGTACATGTAGGTCTGTGTCGGGGTCAAGCCCAGCGCGAGCGCGGCCCAGCCCTGGCCGCGGGCGAGACTCAAGATGCCCGCCCGCACCTGTTCGGCAACCCGCGCCGACGTGTAGAAGCCGAGCGCGACCACGGCAGTGTAGAACGAGGCGTCCGGAAGCTGCTTGAGCCAATCGCCCATGCGTGTCGGCAGAACCTCTGGCAACACGAAGTACCACAGGAACATCTGCACCAGCAGCGGGATGTTGCGGAACAATTCCACATAAGCGTTGCCGAGTCCGACCAGCCAGGGGCTTGGGGTGGTGCGAATGACGCCGACGAGCGATCCCATCGCGAGCGCCAGACACCAGGCGCTAAGCGCGGTCGCGAGCGTCCAGCCGGTGCCGAGGAGAAGCGTCTCGAGATAGGTATGAACCCCGTCGGGCGACGTCTGGAAAAAGATGCGCCAGTTCCAGTTATAGTTCACACGGCCCCCTTATCCCATAAGCATGGGCATCAGCGATCAGGAACGTGTGGTCCTGATCGCTGAGCTCTGTTATCGACTAACCGACCCGATCAATACACCGCCGGGTCGCCGCTGTCGGTCGGGCTGGCGACCACCTTCTTGAAGGCGTCGCTCATCGGCACATTGAGGTTGATTCCCTTGGGCGGGATCGGCTTGAGGAACCACTTGTCGTAGATCGCGTTGATCGCGCCGCTGCGATAGGTGGCGATCATGGTCTCATCCACGACCTTCTTGAACGGGGCATCCTCGCGGCGGAGCATGATGCCATAAGGCTCGACCGACAGTGCGTCGGCGGAGATCTCATAGCTCTGCGGTGACTTCGATCCGGCCACCAAGCTGTAGAGCAGAATGTCGTCCATGACGAAAGCGGCGGCACGGCCGGTTTCGACCATCAGGAACGCCTCGGCGTGATCCTTGGCGGCGAGGATGTTGAGGTTGAGGCCCTTCTGCGCGCCAATCTCGGTAATTTGTTTGATATTGGTCGTGCCCGAGGTCGACACGATGGTCTTGCCCTTGAGATCGTCGACCGTCTTCAGGTTCGCCGACTTCTTCGACACGAAACGATTGGCAGTGACGAAATGGGTGATGGTGAATGAAACCTGCTTCTGCCGCTCGAGGTTATTGGTGGTCGAGCCGCATTCGAGGTCGACGGTGCCGTTGGCGATCAGCGGGATACGGGTGGCCGAGGTGACCGGGTTGAGCCTGGTTTCGAGCTTGGCGAGCTTGAGTTCGTTCTTCACCCCGTCGACGATCCGGGCGCAGAGATCCATCGCATAGCCGACGACCTGCTGTTTGTCGTCGTAATAGGAAAACGGCACCGAGGAGTCGCGGTGACCGAGGGTGATGGCCCCGGTGTCCTTGATCTTCTTGAGCGTGCCGGTGAGCTCCTGGGCGAGCGCCGGGCCGGCGGTAAAAGCCGCGACGACGACCACCGAAATCAGCATTTTCAGACGCATTGAGTTCTCTCCTCTGAACTGGTTTGCCCGTCCGTCCGCACGCAGGCGTCCAGCCGTCAATCCCTGACTTTAACATAGCTTCCGGGCGCGTCCTCCAGCGGCGCGAGCTTTCCGCCGCCGGGCTCGCGCGCCGGGACCTCGGTCGAATCCTGTGCCCTGATCCAATCGAGCCAATCCGGCCACCAGGACCCCGCGTGCTCCTTGGCCTTTGCCAACCATTTATCGAGGTTGCCGCTGCTCGGTTTGGGTCCGGTCCAATATTGATATTTCATCTTGTCGGGGGGATTGACCACGCCGGCGATGTGTCCCGAGCCGGCGAGCACGTAACGCACCGGTCCGCCGAAGAACTTCGATCCGAGTAACACCGACCGCGCGGGTGCGATGTGATCCTCGCGCGTGGCCAAATTGTAGATCGGGACGGTCACGCTTTTGGGCTGGAGCTTGTTGCCGCCGATCACCATCTCGCCCTTGCTCAGCCGGTTCTCCAGGTAGCAACTGCGGAGATAAAAGGAGTGGTTCGCCGCTGGCATTCGCGTCGCATCCGAGTTCCAGTACAGCAGGTCGAATGGCGCCGGCTCTTTGCCTTTGAGATAGTTGTTGATGACGTAGGGCCAGATCAGATCGTTCGAGCGCAACAGGTTGAAGGCCGTCGCCATCTTCTTGCCTTCGAGATAGCCGCGCTCGCTCATCTCGCGCTCGCGTGCCGCGATTTGCTCCTCATCGACGAACACCTTGAGATCGCCGGCGTGAGTGAAATCGACTTGCGCGGCGAAAAGGGTGGCCGAGGCGATGCGCTCGTCGTGCTTGCTTGCCATATAAGCCAGCGTCACGGTCAGAAGCGTCCCGCCGACGCAATAGCCGGCCGCGTCGACCTGGCGTTCGCCGGTGGCTTTTTCGATCACGTCGAGCGCGGCGAGCGGTCCCTCGCGCATGTAATCTTCGAAGCTTTTCTCGGCGAGCTTTGCGTCGGGGTTCACCCAGGAAATCACGAATACCGTGAGGCCCTGATTCACGCACCACCTGATGAAGGATTTTTCCGGCGTCAGATCGAGGATGTAGAACTTGTTGATCCAGGGGGGCACGATCAGCAGCGGCCGCTTGAGCACGGTTTGCGTCGAGGGCGCGTACTGGATGAGCTGCATCAGCTCGTTTTCGAAGATGACCTTGCCGGGCGTGAGCGCCAAGTTGCGGCCGACCTCGAACATTTCCGACCTGGATTGCCGAATTTTGAGGTCGCCCCGTCCGGCGGCGATGTCCTCGGCAAGCATGTGCATGCCCCGCACCAGGTTGCTCGCGTTGGAGGCGACCGTCTCGCGCAAGATCTCCGGGTTGGTGAGCACGAAATTCGACGGCGCGATCGCATTGGCGATCTGGCGTATGTAGAACTCCGCCTTCTGCCGGGTATGCGGATCGAGCGCTTCGGCGTCGCGCACCAGCCGGTTCGCCCATTGCACCGTCAGCAGATAGGCTTGCTTGAGAAAATCGAAAAACTGGTTGCTCGACCACTCGGGATCGGCGAAGCGCTTGTCTTTCGGATCCGGCGCGGCGACCGGTTGCACCTGCTCGCCGGCCATGCGCTTGACCGCATTGGCCCACAGATCGAGATAGGCCTTGCCCAGGCTCGATTGCAACTCGAGCGCGCGCTGCGGATCGCGCAGCCAATAATCCGTGACCTGGCCGATGGTTTTCACTACGTCGACGATCTCGGCGTATTGGTCGTCGCGGCGGCCTTCTTCGCGCGGCTTGAGATAGGCGGCCAAGGCCTTGCCGCCCTCCTCCATCATGCGGGCGATGTTGCGGGCGAACTCCTCCACGTCGGCGGAGCCGCTTTTGATCGGTTCGGACGGGGCTCTCACGGTAACCGCCTCAATGCACGGTTGGGCGCTGGCCAAATGCCGCCTTTCCGGGGCTCAGATGGAGTTTACCCCATAACCGCCGCAAGGCGCAGCCGGCTCGCGGCGCGCCCTGCGCGCCAGCGCCCGGAGGCGCGAAAGCGCGTGCGCTAACCTTGGTTTGGTCATATTGCGGGCCTAAAGCTTGCACGCAATTCTTTGAATTGGCAGCAATTTCGCCTGGGAGGGGGGAGGCCGGTCGGCGTGTGGCGCTGCAATCCGGCCGCAATGAACGGCATGATGTCCCGCGTGCGCTCACACTGGCCCTTGTCGCGGCGCGCCCTTGCGGCGGCGCTGATTGCCGGCGCCGGGCTTCTGGCGGGCTGCTCGGGCGGCAGCACGATCTCCGATCATTTGCCGACCGCGCTCGGCGGCTTGCCCGAAGGCACGCCGCAACGCCCGACAACGGCGTCGGCCTATCCTGCGGTTCACGACATGCCGCCGGCCCGTCCGACGTCGGTGCTCAGCGACGCGGAGCAGACAAAGCTCGAGAGCGATTTGGTGGCGGCCCGCACCCGGGCTGCGGAAGCCGCCAAGGCCGCTGCCGCCGCCGACAAGCCGTGATAGAAGGCTTGCGCGCTCCTGCTCGGGCAGCATGACCGCGCAGGCCAAAGGACCCCGGGCCATGGACGAATTTCACCGCATTCGGCGCCTGCCGCCTTATGTCTTCGAGCAGGTCAACCGCGCCAAAGCGGCGGCGCGCAATGCCGGGGCCGATATCATCGATCTGGGCATGGGCAATCCCGACCTGCCGGCGCCCGCCCACGTCCTCGACAAGCTCAAGGAGACGATCGGCAAGGCGCGCACCGACCGCTATTCGTCGTCGCGCGGTATCCCCGGACTGCGCCGCGCGCAGGCGGCCTATTACGCGCGCCGCTTTG
>VAZM01000660.1:2977-3854 GCA_005883135.1 Alphaproteobacteria bacterium | reverse complement strand
CGGGTCGGCAAAGGCGGCGTTGAGTTCCTGATTGAGCCTCGCAACGATGGCGGCGGGGGTGCCGGCGGGCGCGGCGATGCCGTACCACGCGCTCGCCTCATAGCCTGGCAAAAAATCCGCCACGGTCGGAAGCTCCGGCAAGGCCTGCGAGCGCGTCATGGACGTTACCGCGAGCGCGCGCAGCTTGCCGGCGCGTATCAGTTCGAGCGAGGGCGGCAGGTTGTCGAAGGTCACATGCACCACGCCGGTCATGAGGTCGGCGTAGCCGCCCGCCGCGAGACCGCGATAGGGGACGTGCACAATGTCGATTGCAGCCATCGTCTTGAACAATTCGCCGGACATGTGAATCCTTTCCCGGATTGGCCTTGGCGTAGGCGATGAATTCGGGAACCGTCTTGACCGGCAGCGTCGGACTGACCTCCATCACGTTGGGCACGCGCATGAACGACGCCACCGGGGCGAGGTCGCGCAGCACGTCGAAGCTCAGCTTGCTGTAAAGCGAGGCGTTGATGGCGTTCGCGACGTTAAGCTGGATGAGCGTGTATCCGTCGGCCGGTGCGCGCACCACCTGCTCGGTGGCGAGATTGCTGGAAGCGCCGACCCGGTTCTCGACGACGAACTGTTGCCCGAGCCGCTCGGAGAGCCATTGAGCCATCAACCGCGTGGCGAGATCGCCACCGCCGCCGGGCGCAAAGCCGACGACAAAACGTACCGGGCGCGTCGGATAGGATTCCGCCCCTGCGTAGCTTGGGACGAGCGGCAGCACGGCTGCGCCCGCGCGGGCCGCGAGGGGCCATGCCGCCGCACCGCCGACCGTGGCTAAGAATTTTCGTCGTTCAATGAAACTTGCCATGTGACCCTCCGCTTGGGGGTCATT
>VAZM01000660.1:0-2939 GCA_005883135.1 Alphaproteobacteria bacterium | reverse complement strand
TACCACGCTTCCACCGCTGCGCTGCGGGATTTCAGGCCCCCTATGTCCGCTTTGGGTCATTCGCGTCGTTCCCGCCATCCCGGCGTGTCCGGTTCGCCCCAAAAGCAGACATCGTGCAGCCGAACAGGCTCGATCAGGTTCGCGATGGCAAAGTGCGGCCGATCATCTGGCCCGCGGACGCCAAAACGGGAAATCTGATCTACCCATACGCTGACGCGAAGAAGAAGTAACCGCGGGCGCCGTTTGTACTAGGTCGTCAGCGCGACGCGCACCAGCAGGCCGTTGGTATCAACCAAAGCATGTATCTTGCCGGTCAGATCCGAGGGCCGGCCTCAACGCATCTTCAGTCCGTCGCCATTTACTTCTAAGGTCGCTTTTGGAGCGAAGCGGACATCAACCGGCAGACGAAACCGGCTGGATCGGTCGATAATGACCTAGAGCTGCCGTCGGTGCTGGCGATAAAAGGCTTGCTGAATTACTCTTGTAGATGTTGCTTGCAGGCATGAGATGATCGATGCCGGGTGGAAGGGAGTTCGATTTAGCAGACGATCCTTCGCAGCCGGGACCGCCGCTCTTGCCGCAGCGACATGCGGTCCGCTCGTGCACAGTGCATTGGCATCCCCTGTGATCGTCATCGATCAACCGGTCGCGCTGATCGATGCGGCGGTTGCCATCGAGCTCCGCGGTTTTGCCCCGCGACAGCCCGTAACGATCATGGCGCTCCAGACGTTTCCGAGTACGCGCTGGCGAGCGACTGCAACCTTCATGAGCGACGACGAAGGCTGCGTCTATGTCGCGCGTCAAGCTCCCGTATCCGGGACTTACGATGGCGTATCCGCGATGGGACTTATCTGGTCCGCTGAGCGATTGCCTGGCGAGGTGTCAACACCACCTGCCGGCGACTTCATCATGCAGCCCTGGTTCGTTCAGCTTGAAGCTACGAGCCCTGACGGAACGCGCGCCGAATTCACATTTGAGCGCCGCGTGGCAGGCCCCGGCGTGACTCGACACCCAGTCCGCACGGAGGGCATCGTCGGTACGCTGTTCCTTCCGCCGGGCGATGGTCCGCATCCGGCCGTGATCGTACTCAATGGCGGCGGTGGCGGAATTGACGAATACCGCGGCGCCATCCTCGCTTCGCACGGATATGCCGCGCTCAATCTGGGCTATTTTGCCATGGAGGGACTCCCGCGCGGCCTCGTCAACATCCCGCTTGAATACTTCGAGAATGCGATCCGATGGATGCGCGCGCAGCCATGGCTGCGCAATCATTTCCTGGCGGTGTGGGGAGAGTCCCGGGGCGGCGAGCTGGCATTGCTGCTCGGTGCCACTTTCACCGAGATCAACGCCGTCGTCGCGTGGGTGCCGAGTGGAGTCACATTCTGGGCACTCGGCCTGGCCGAGCCCGGGGACACCCGGCCGCGCGCGGCGTGGACGTTCCGTGGAAAACCGCTGCCATACCTGCAGGACATCGCCCGCCGTCGAGCCCGGGCGTCCGGTGGCTTTCGCGCCAGTGTATCTCAGCCATCTCCGCGACACGCGCGCAGTCGAGCGGGCAACGATCGCCGTGGAGAAGACGCGGGGACCGATTCTGCTTGTCTCGGGCGCTGACGATCAGATGTGGCCATCGTCGGCGCTCGCCGACATCGCAATGCGCCGTCTTGAGACGCATCATCACCCCTATCCGTTCCGGCATTTGAAATACGAGGGCGCGGGGCATCTCATTCTTGTACCGGGCGGACCGCGAACAACGCGCACGCTCAGGCTGCAGGTTGAGGGAATGGCCGATCGGCTGCTCAGTATGGGTGGTACGCCCAAGGCTGACGCCGAGGCCGGCGTCGATGCGTGGCGGAGTCTGCTGGAGTTTCTTGAGGCTGGCATCAAAGGCCGCAGGTAGGCTAGTTTCTTTGAGTGGCCCTGTGAATCAGAAGAATGTCTGAATCTGGCCCTTCGCGTCATTTCGCGGCAACGCAGTGTTTCGGTCGCTTTCGGGGCGGAGCGGACATGACGAATTTATGAGTACACGCCCTAGTCTTGCGGCCACCATCCGGCATCGGAGGAAACTGCGCGATGACCAAGGCTTCGCTCGATCACGGCCTCGCCTGTGCGTGTCACCCCTCGATGAGCTCGCCGCCGCTGTCGCGGCGCGCCCCGTGCGACCGCCATAGAGCGACGTGACCTTGCCTTTCAAAGTTCCGTTGAGGGTTAAGCGGGCCGTCTAAAACAGAACGGAAAGCAGCACCACAGCATATCAGCAACGGTCGTTACCCGGGTCTCTGCTCCATAGAACAACATATTTGAAGCGAGACATTCTTCAATAACTTTAGCAGCGATCAAATTTTGGTCTATCCCAACCTGTCTCAAGAAGGTCCAAAGTTCTTCGACTGATTTGGAGAATTCCTGCCGTAGGCTCTGGACGAACGATGCTGGCACTTCTCCTTCAAATCTTGCATCGCTCCTGGCAATGCTCTCGCCGACTAATTGATAAGTTTTTATTGCAGCGTCAATATCTTCAGATCTCGAACGAATCGGTCTCTGGAGGTTGAGCAGTTGAATGTAATAAGCCAAGATCGCATAACGCTGGCGGACACGCGATGGAACTGAAAGGCCGTGGAGATCGAAAAGAGCGTCCAGCCTGTCTGGCTGGGCGACCGCGTCGGACAATAGCAGCGGAGTAGCAGTCATCAGTATCACTGCTTCTCGTCGCGTCTGCACTTTTCATCCTCCTGACTGATGTCAGTGGAATGTCCGTTCGGTTGGATGTGAGATTTTATCTACGCTCGGTCCGGTTGTCTACGACTCGCGCCTGCCACATGACGACAAGATCACCGATGCGGCACGCACACTGTTATGCGGGCTGCAACCCTTTTCACGGATCGGGAACGTGACGTAGCCGCTCAATTGGTAGTGAGCGCCTCCAAGAACGCAATCACCTTGGC
>VAZM01000173.1 GCA_005883135.1 Alphaproteobacteria bacterium | reverse complement strand
AAAACCGGGCACTAGCGGCCATATTCGTTAACCCACTCGCGAGCGGTTGGCGGTATTCTGAGCGGACATGGGTGATTCGCTCGACCGCCTCTACCAAGCCGTGCTGGCCGCCCGCACCGCCGATCCGGCATCCTCGCGGACGGCGCGGCTCTTGCGCGCGGGCCGCAGCAAGATGGCCAAGAAGCTGGCGGAGGAAGCGGTCGAAGTAGTGATCGACGCCATGCACGGCCATTCCGACGCCGTGGTGCGCGAGAGCGCCGACCTGCTGTACAATCTTGTGGTGCTCTGGGTTGCCTCCGGCGTCCATCCCAAGGACGTGTGGACTGAGATGGAGCGGCGCGAGCGGCTCTTGGGAATTGCCGAGAAACTTCCCAAGGAGCGGCTCGACGCGTCGCCGCGGCGCAAAGTCGTCGCGCTCGATCGCAGCCGCATCCGCAAGCGCCGCTGATCGCACATGCCACGATTTCGGTATGGTCCTCGTATGTTGCGCAAGCTTTACGACTGGACCTTGCAAAAGGCCGCCAGCCCCGCTGCCGAGTTTTGGTTGGCTGTCATCGCTTTCATCGAAAGCTCCATATTCCTGGTGCCGGCGGACGTACTTTTCGTGCCAATGGCGCTGGCGGTCCCGAAGAGAGCATACCGCTATGCGTTGATCGCGACGTTGGCTTCGACGGCGGGCGGAATTGCGGGTTATTACCTGGGACACTTCGCCTATAGCGAGATAGCCAAGCCCATATTGGCGTTCTACGGAAAGCTCGAAGCATTTGAGCAGCTGCGATCTTCGGCGAGCAAAGACGCGGTCCTCCTCATGCTCGTGACCTCTGGACTCGCTCATTTGCCTCCGATCAAGGTTGTGACGATCCTTTCCGGCGTGGTGGGCGTCAATATTTGGCTGTTTATCGCTTCGTGTCTGGTTGCCCGCGGTGCTCGGTTCTTCGTTCTGGCTTGGGCCTTCGTCCGGTTCGGTGAACCCATTCGCCATTTCATTGAGCGGCGCTTGGGATTGATTGCCGGTGTAATTGCTGCCCTTGTGATCGTCTTATATGCGATAGTTCGCTACGCGCTTTGATTGAATCTCTTCTGAGTTCCCCGCCTCCTCAATTTTGCCACGACCGACGCCCAGCGTCGCTGCGGCTGTGCTGTCATGGGATTGGGATGACCGGCCGTTCGGGGCAAATCGAGGCTCGCGGCTTTGCGTCGTTTGCACGCGCGATGTTTGCCGCGTGCGCGACGCTGCTGGTCGCCTCCGCGCTCGCGCAAGAATCGCGACCGCCCGCCGACATTCCAACTCAGAAGGGGGGCGAAGGCGCTGCCAATCCGCCGCCGGCCTCGGTGCCGGATCCTCAGCGTCGGCCCGGCCTGGTCGACGCCATCGGCGGCTGGCTCGGCGACAGCACCACGAGGTTCAGACTCGATTTGAAGGATGCGCAGCAGACTTTCGACCAACTGACGGACCAGACCCGCGAGGCCGCCAAGGAGGCAACCGGCGCGGTGATCGCAGTGCCGAACATGCGCATCATGCTGGTGCACGAGCGCTGCCCGCTAGCGGCGAGCGGCGGGCCCGATTGCCAAACCGCGGCGGCAATGGCCTGCCGCGGCAAGGGATTTGCCGCCGGCAAGAGTCTCGATACTCAGTCCGAGCAGAAGTGTCCGGCGCAAGTCCTGCTCCGCGGCCGGACGCCGAACGAGCTCGAATGCCGCACCGAAACGTTCGTCACGCGCGCGCTGTGCCAGTGAACCAACGACGCCCGCCCTGGTGTCCGCCCCCGCTGGACAGCTCGTGCTTGGTCTGCCGTAATCATCCACTCCTTCGACGCTCGGAGCGCCTCCTTGAACCTCCACGCGATGCTGCTCGAACGGCAGGCTGCGGGCCGCCCGGTCACCGTCGGCCTGATCGGCGCGGGCAAGTTCGGCACGATGTTCGCATCCCAGGTGCGCTTGACCGACGGCATGCATCTCCTCGCCGTGGCCGATCTCGACGTCTCCCGCGCGCGGCAGCAGCTTCGCACCGCCGGGTGGAACGATGAGGCCATGTCCGCGCCTTCACTGGAGAACGCGCGCGCGCGCCGCACCACGCACGTGACGGAGGATGCGCAGGCGCTGATCGCCTGCCCCGAGATCGAAGTCGTCGTCGAGGCGACCGGCATTCCTGCCGCCGGCATAGGCCACGCGCTCGCTGCGATCAGGCACGGCAAGCACATCGTGATGGTCAATGTCGAGGCCGATGCGCTTGCCGGCCCGCTGCTCGCGCGCAAGGCCAAGAGCGCGGGCGTGGTCTACAGCCTCGCTTGGGGCGACCAGCCGGCGCTCATTTGCGAGCACGTCGATTGGGCGCGCGCCTGCGGCTTCAAGGTCGTCGCCGCCGGCAAGGGCACGCGCTACGAGCCGCACTATCACCGCTCCACACCCGACACCGTGTGGGACATTCTCGACAAGTATCTCTCGATTGCGGACCGCACCTCGATCAATCCGAAAATGTTCAACAGCTTCGTCGACGGAACCAAGTCGGGTATCGAGATGACGGCGGTCTGCAACGCGACCGGCCTCGTGCCGCAGAGCGGGGGATTGGGCTTTCCCCCGGCATCGCGCTTCGAACTGGCCGAGGTGTGCAAGCCGAAGGCGGCCGGCGGCACGCTGGAGAAAGCCGGCGTGACCGAAGTGACCTCGTCGGTTTACCGCGACGGGCGCGACGTGCCGCATCATCTCGCGCTTGGCACCTATGTCGTGTTCGAGGGAGAAAGCGACTATGCCCGGCGCTGCTTCAAGGAATATGCGATGCTGCCGGATAGGAGCGGGCGCTACGCCGCGCTCTACCGTCCCATTCACATGATCGGACTCGAGCTCGGGGTGTCGGTCGCCAGCGCTGCGCTGCGCAAGGAGCCAACCGGTGCACCGACCGGCTTTCGCTCCGACGTCGCCGCGACAGCCAAACGCGCGCTCAAGGCAGGCGAGGTGCTCGACGGCGAAGGCGGGTTTTCCGTCTGGGGCAAGCAGGTTCCGGCCGCGCGCTCGCTCGAGGAGGAATTCCTGCCGCTGGGGCTCGCCCATGAGGTCAAGCTCAAACGCGACGTCGACGAGGGCCAATGCTTGCGCTGGAGCGACGTCGCCTACGATGGAAACGATATCGCCGTGAAGGCGCGGCGCGAGATGGAGGCGGCGTTCCGGCTGCCCAATGAGTCGGGCACTCGGGGCGCCAACTGATCCCGCGGTCCGTCCGCATTAACCGGAACGAGCTTCGTTGTAACCTTCGCCGCTCTCGTGCAAGCGCCATGTCTCGACCAGCGCCCGCGCGCGTGTTTGCGAGGGCGTGGCGAGGAAGGCCGCCAAATCGTCGGGCGTGTCGATGTCGAGCGCAATGCGCGGCAGCTTGAGCACGGTGGGTTCGATGCCGTGGCGCTTGGCCGCCGTGAGATGGGGGAAGAAGCTGTCGGTGCCGAAGCGCAGCGGCACGACGGTCGCCGGCGAGCACAGAACGGCATTGGAGCCGCGCTCGTCGCGGGCCGGCACGATGATGAAGGCGCGTGCGCCGCGATAACTCGCATCGCGATGGGCCTCGACGAGCTTGCGGATATCGTCGACCTCTACGAGCGGAATGTCGCCCGGGACGGTCAGCATGCCTTGGCTCGCGAGTCGTCGCGCCGCGGCCGCCACCGCGCCGCTGTGGCCATCGTGCGCGCCTTGCCTCGACACGCGCGCGCCGTATCGCCGTGCGATCGCGGCCGCCGCCGGATCGGCCGTGACCACGACAATGCCGGCGAGCTGGCGAACCCGGGAGAGCGTTGCCAGCACGTCCTCGAACATCGCCAGCGCCAACTCTCGCCGCCGCGGCGCGCCGAGGACGCCGGCAAGGCGCCGCTTGGCATCGTTCGTGTCTTTGATCGGCACGACGGCGTAGACGTCGCGGCGCGAATTCATGCGGTGGCCTTTGTCAAGGCGTCGGCGCTGGCGAGCACCTGCCGCGCCAATTCCTCGCGGTCGGTGAGGCTTGCCATCAGCGTATGCGCCGCCGTGACCGGAATGCCAAGCTCGGCAGCCTCGCCGGCATCGGCGCGATCGAGCACGTAGCCATCGAGCAGGTCCCGGTAGCGCCGCGCCACCGCCGTCGCGCTCACCTCGACGCCGAGCTCGGACATCATCTTGGCGGTCGGCCCTTTGACCGCGCGCGCGCCGATGATGGGCGACACCGCCGTCACTGGAGCGGCGGCGTGGGCGATCGCCTCGCGCAGCCCAGCCACCGCGAGGATCGGCTCGATGCTCAGAAACGGATTGGACGGGCAGATCACCACCGCGCGCAGGCGAGGATCGGCGAGCGCGGCAAGGACGTCGGCATGCGGGCGCGCGCTGGCGGCGCCGTCGTAGGTCACCTCCAGGACCCGCGGCGCGCAACGCCGCCGCACGAAGTAGTCCTGAAAGTCGAGCCAGCCCGCGTCGGTGCGCAGGCGGGTGCGCACGCCGTCGTCGCTCATGGGCAGGACGCGCGCGGCAATTCCCAAGCGACGGCAAAAATCGGCGGTGACGGCGGACAAGGTTTCGCCCGCCGCGCGCCGTCGCGTGCGCTCGACATGGGTGGCGAGGTCGCCGTCGCCGAGCGCAAACCACGTCTCGCCGCCGAGCGCCGCGAGCGCAGCCATGAACGTCCATGTTTCGTCGCGCCGGCCCCAGCCGCGTTGCGGATCGTCGAGGCCGGCCAGCGTGTACATCACCGTGTCGAGATCGGGCGAGATGGCGAGCCCGAGATGATCGAAATCATCGCCGGTATTGACCACCACCATGAGATCGCCGCCCAACAGACGGCTGAGCCCGAGAGCAAGCTTGGCGCCGCCGATCCCGCCGCAAAGCGCAACGACGCGGCGTTTGCAAAGGTTGTCGGCGGCGCTCATCGGAACAAATCCTCTTCTGGCGGGCGCACCAGCGTGGCGCCCGGCGCGGGTGCGTCCGCCCAGGCGAGGCCGCGCAGGAGCACCATCGGCCTTGCCTCGTCCGCTTGCCCCATGAGGAGCGATGCGGCGCTGGCGATCTCGTCGGCGAAGCCGGCTTGCGTGACGCGCAACTCGCGCCCGAACAGGTCCGGGCGACCGCGCATGTCTATGAGCGCGGGTAACCCCGCGACGCCGAGCGCGACGCCGACGGTGCCGCGTCGCCAGGCTCGCCCCCAGCTGTCGGTAATGATGACACCGAGCCGCTTGCGAAATTGCGCGGTGAGCCGCTTGTGCAGTCCCGCTGCGGACGCGTCCGGATCGCTCGGCAGCAACAGCACGGGCTCGGCGCCGACATCCGGGTCGATGTTGGAGTGATCGACGCCGGCATTCGCCATGATGAAGCCGAGCCGGTGCTCGACGATCAGCACGCCCGGCTTCGTTCGCACAACGCGCCGGGATTCCGCAAGGATGACTTCGACCAGACGCGAATCCTTGCCCACCTCGGCGGCGAGAGCAGCGGCGTGCGCGGAGGGACGGACCTTGGCAAGATCGACGTAGCGCCCCTCCGCCTTGGACACGATCTTCTGCGCCACCACC
>VAZM01000172.1 GCA_005883135.1 Alphaproteobacteria bacterium | reverse complement strand
TGCATCGCGCGCCGGCCGACGCTCACAGGCCAAGCTGTGGGTCGCTGTCGGGATAGCCATTGCCGTCGTCGCGACTGCATGGCTAGCCTATTCGTATCGCCAAAGCGATGCCGCCGCCTCTGCTGCTCCTGCGGCCCTTCCGCAAGTCGTCGTAAGCAAGCCGCTCGAGCGCGAGGTTGATTCCAGACTGGGCTTTCTTGGTCAATTTTCCGCGGTCGAGCAAGTGGAGCTGCGCGCCCAGGTCGGCGGCACGCTTACCGGAATACACTTCAAGGATGGGGACATCGTCCATCAAGGCGATCTCCTCTTCACCATCGACCCGCGCCCCTACGAAATCAGGCTGGCACAGGCCAAAGCCCAGCTGGAGACAGCGAACGCACGGCTCGTGCTAGCTGGGCGCGAACTCCATCGTGCTGAGGTACTAGCGGCTAAAGGGTTCGGAACGGAACAGACCGTCGATCAGCGCACGGCCGACCAGCGAACTGGGCAGGCCGCCGTGGACGATGCGAATGCTCAGATTCGTGACGCCGAGTTCGATCTCGAGCATTGCCGTATCACGGCACCCTTCACCGGCCGCATCGGCACGCATCTCGTCTCCGTCGGCAACCTGATCGCCGGCAGCCGTACCGCGACCAGCCCAACGACATTGCTCACGACGCTCCTCTCGCTCGATCCGATCTATCTGGACTTTGATATGAGCGAGTCCGATTTCCTGACCTTTTCCCGCGACCGTGCGCGGCTCAAAGGAGGCCCTGCCGACAAGGTTGAGATCGCGCTCAGTGACGAAACAGAGTTCGCCCGGCAAGGCACTCTTGATTTCGTGGACAATGCGCTCAACCGGTCGAGCGGTACGATCCACGCCCGAGCCACCGTCCCGAATTCCGACGGCTTGCTGACTCCGGGCGTGTTCGCCCGGGTCAAGCTAGTCGTCGGCACTCCGGTGCCGGCTCTCCTCGTGCCGGACACGGCCGTGATCCCTGACCAGTCACAACACCTCGTCATGACCGTCGCGCCAGACGGCACAGTTGTGCCCAAGCAAGTGGAGATCGGCGATCTTCGCGGCGGCCTGCGCGTGATCCGGTCCGGCCTGACGCCGAATGATCAGGTCATCATCGAGGGCATTCCGCACGCGGCACCGGGGGCAAAAGTCGCCCCAGAGGCCGGCACGATCCATTACGCCGCGGCCGGAGGCCAAGGCTAGGTCCGAGTCCCCGACATGCGGCTGACACATTTCTTCATCGATCGCCCTCGCTTCGCCACCGTGCTCAGCGTCTTTGTGATGTCCCTTGGTTTGGGCGCGCTCGCGATTCTTCCGGTCGCTCAATATCCGGAAATCGTTCCGCCGACGGTAAAGGTCACGACGTCCTATCCCGGCGCATCCGCTGAGACCGTCGCCCGCACCGTCGCCACGCCGCTCGAACAGGAGATCAACGGCGTCGAGAAGATGCTCTACATGAACAGCCAATCGACCGGGGATGGCAATCTCACCATAACCGTCACGTTCGCGATCGGCACCGACCTCAACATCGCGCAAATGCTGACGCAAAACCGGGTACAGGACGTACTAACGCGCCTGCCAGAGGACGTCCAGCGCCTGGGCGTGCAGGTTCGCAAAGCCATACCCAGCATCCTATTGGCCATTCACCTCTACTCGCCGGACGAGTCGCGCGACACGCTCTACCTGTCGAACTACGCGACCCTGCACATCAAGGACGTGTTGGCGCGCCTGCCGGGCGTCGGCGACGTGCAGTTCCATGGCGGTCGCGAATATGCGATGCGCATCTGGCTCGACCCGGAGAAGGCAGCGGCCTACGATCTCACCGCCAGCGACGTGCTCGCGGCGCTGCGCGCACAAAATCTTCAAGTCTCGGCCGGTATCTTGAACCAGCCGCCCACCCCGAGTGACGAAGCTTATCAGATCAACGTCGAAGCGCTCGGCCGGTTGTCCACGCCCGAGCAGTTCGCCAACATCATCGTCAAATCCGACAACCGAGGACGGGTGACCCGCGTCCGCGACATCGGTCGGGTCGAGATCGGCGCCGCGGATTACGGCAACACGGCCTACATGGATCGCAGCAATGCGACGGCCCTGCTCATCTTTGCCGAGCCCGGCGCCAACTCGCTCACTGTCGATCGTGAAGTCGTGGCGGCCATGCAGGAGCTGAAGAAGGACTTTCCGCCCGGCGTCGACTCGGCCATCATCTACGATCCGACCATCTTCATCGCGAAGTCGGTCCACGAGGTCATCGTAACCATTGTCGTGGCAATCCTTCTGGTGGTGGGCGTCGTATTCCTCTTCCTGCAGAGCTGGCGAGCGACGATCATCCCGGTCATTGCGATTCCGGTCTCCCTCGTCGGGACGTTCACGATCCTTGCGGCCTTCGGCATATCGCTCAACAACCTCTCCCTGTTCGGCCTCGTGCTCGCGGTCGGCATCGTCGTCGACGACGCGATCGTCGTCGTCGAAAACGTGGAGCGTAATATCCGCGACGGCGTGTCGCCCTTGCAGGCAGCCCATCGGACGATGGACGAAGTGGGTGGGGCGCTGATCTCGATCGCCCTCACGCTTTGCGCCGTCTTCGTGCCTTCCGCCTTCATCTCCGGCATCTCCGGAATGTTCTTCCGTCAGTTCGCGGTGACGATCTCGGCCTCGACAGTGATCTCCTGCTTCGTCTCGCTGACGCTCAGCCCTGCCCTATGCGCCGTGCTCTTCAAGGCGCATTACGAGCATGATCTCTCACGCGCCGGCTTGACACGACGGCTGCTATACCGAGCTTTCAATCGCTTCAATCGAGGCTTCGACCGGCTCTCTTCCGGCTACGGAAACTTGACGCGTCGACTCGTGCGCGGAACCATCATCGTGCCGTGGTCTATGCGGGGCTGATCGGCGTTGCCGCCGTCGAGTTCTCAAAGACGCCGACCGGCTTCATCCCCGAGCAGGACCAGGGCTACCTCATCAACCTCGTTCAGCTTCCGGCCGGTTCGGCCTTGGACCGGACCGAGAAGGTCGTCCGGCGCGGCATCGACGTCATTCTCGAGACGAAGGGTATCGAGCATGTGGCGCCCTTCGCGGGCTTCGATGCGACGACCTTCACGGCCGCGTCGAATGCAGCAACGATCTTCTCCGGCTTGCCGTCACTTTACAATCACGAGCTTCGGGGCGTGACCGCGAACACGGTGATCGCCGACCTGCGCAAGCGCCTCTCGGTCATCAAGGACGCCAATGTCCTGACTATTCCGCCGCCGCCAGTGCAGGGCCTCGGCAGCGCGGGCGGCTTCAAGATGATGCTGGAAGACCGTGCCGGGCTCGGCTCCGAAGCGCTGTTCGAGGCCGCACGCGCGCTCGTGGCCGCGGCCAACAAGGATCCGACCTTCGCCAGCGTGTTCACACTATTCAATGTGGGCTCTCCTTCGCTCTACGCCGATATAGACCGGTTGAAAGCGGAGAAAGTGGGCCTCACGCCGACCGACGTATTTTCGACGCTGCAGGTGTATCTCGGCTCACAATACGTGAACGACTTCAACTATCTTGGCCGCACCTATCAGGTACGCGTCCAGGGAGATGAAAAATTCAGGCGTACCCCGCAGGACATTACCCGCCTAAAGGCCCGCAACGCATCCGGTGAAATGGTGCCGATTGGGACAGTAGCGCAGCTCGCGAGCAAAACGATCCCATACCGCGTGCCGCGCTACAATCTTTTTCCTGCCGCCGAGGTGCAGGGGGCAGCGGCGCCAGGTATCGCCACTGGTACGGCATTGCATCGCATGGAGGAGCTTGCCCGCCAGGTTCTTCCCAAGGGCATTGCTTTTGAGTGGACCGACCTCGCCTTCCAGCAACAGCAACGCGGCACGCCGACTCTTGTCGTCTTTGGCACAGCCGCTCTCTTCGTTTTCCTCGTCCTCGTCGCGCAATACGAAAGCTGGAAGCTGCCCTTGGCAATCGTCCTGATCTTGCCGATGTGTCTGCTCGCCTCGGTCACAGGCCTGCTCGCGCGGGGCATGCCCATCGACATCCTGGCGCAGATCGGATTCGTCGTTCTCGTCGGTCTAGCCGCCAAGAACGCCATTCTCATCGTCGAGTTCGCGCGCCAGAAGGAAAAGGAAGGTGTCGCCTCCGCCGAAGCCGCGGTGCACGCCGCCCATACGCGCCTTCGCCCGATCCTGATGACATCCCTCTCATTCATTCTTGGCGTTGCCCCACTCGCCGTTGCGACCGGAGCAGGCGCGGAAATGCGGCAATCGCTGGGCACAGCGGTGCTGTTCGGGATGTTGGGCGTGACCTTTTTCGGCCTCCTCTTCACGCCCGCCTTCTACACCTTCGTTCGTAACCTCGGTCGCAAGGAACACGGAGGAGGTGTCGTTTCCGAAAATCATATGCGCGCATAGCGA
>VAZM01000171.1:1764-6900 GCA_005883135.1 Alphaproteobacteria bacterium | reverse complement strand
GGAAATTTCCTCCGTTCGATCGCGGCGTGGAGTCGTTGGTCGGCCTGCGGACCCGTCCGCGCGCGCATCGAGGCTCAACGAGACGCTACCACTGTCACGAGTTGTGCTGAAGGGCGCAAGCCCGTTGTTCCTCCGCCGGACCGTATTAAACTGTTCGAAATGCCGCGCCGTAACCCCATGGCGGCACGCGAACGGCGCAACCTGCGCACGCTTCGCTTTGCCCTTTCGCTGCTCGCCTGCGCGTTTGCGACTGGCGCGGCGGCGCAATACCCGGACCGGCCGATCCGGCTCATCGTCCCGCAGGCTGCCGGCAGCGCGACCGATACGGTCGCGCGCATCCTCGGCGCCGAGCTCGCAAAGGAGCTGGGACAGCAGATCGTGGTCGACAACCGTCCGGGCGGCGCGTTGACCATCGGTCTCGACCTGACCGCCAAGGCCGAACCGGACGGCTACACCATCTGCATGGGGCCGATCGGCGCGCTCGCCATCACCCGCCACATGGTGGCGAAGCTACCTTACGACATCGAGCGGGACCTGCAGCCGGTCGCGCTGGCCACGCGCGGACACCTCCTTCTGGCGGTCTCGCCCACGCTGCCGTTCAAGTCGGTGGCGGAGCTCATCGCCTTCGCGAAAGAAAATCCCGGCAAGCTTCTCAACGCCTCGTCCAGCAACGGCTCGCCGGGACACGTCGGCGGCGAGCTGTTCAAGTTCATGAGCGGCACCGATATCGTCCACGTTCCCTATCGCGGCGGCGCCGCGGCGATCAACGACCTGATCGCCGGCCGCGTGCACCTGATGTTCGAGAGCCTCAATTCGATCGCGCCGCACGCGCGATCGGGGGCTGTGCGCGCGCTCGCGGTCAGCGGCACGCGGCGCTCGCCAGGATTTCCGGACTTGCCCACCGTGGCGGAAGCTGGTGTTCCCGGCTACGCCGCCCCCACCTGGAGCGGCGTCATCGCGCCGGCCGGCGTGCCGCGGCCGATCATTGATAGGCTCAACGCGGCCATCAACAAGGCGATCCAGTCGCCGACATTCCGTGACCGCTTCGCCGTCATCGGCGACGAGCCGGCGGGAGGCACGCCGGAAGAATTCGCCGAACTGATCCAGACGGACTCCGCCAAATGGGGTGAGGTCATCCGCAGGTCCGGCGCGCGGCTCGATTAGCGCTGTCAGAAGACGGTGCCGTCGGCGGCAACCGTAATGGGCGGGGGACCATCGGGCGGGCGCAACGCGCGTGCGATCTTGCGTCCCGCGCTCCAGGTGCCGCCCTGCAGCAGCTGCGGCATGGCGAAGCTCGCGTCCAGCCCCAATCGTGCTCGCACCAAATCCACCAGCGGATCCACCAGCGCGACGGTCAGCGCGCGCCATTCGACGATGAGCTCCGAACCGACCTCGTGCCGTAGCTGCGGATCGATGGCCGCGTGCGGCCGGATCACGCCGAGGTCGATGAGCAAACCGCCGTTGCGGTATTCCGCGAGCGCCGTGAGCTCATCCGGCCGTTCGATCGTGAGCGCCGCCGCCTCGAGCGGCGCGAACAGCGAAAAGGCGAGCCATTGCGAGAGCTTGTGGAACGGCACGATACCGTCGGTGACGTCGCCGGTGCGCACGGCGGGATGCCGGCCGGCATCGCCGATCGGACGGCTCTCGAGCATCAGGGCTGACGGCCAGATGGAGGACAGGCCATCGAGCAGCGTCGTCAAAAGCCGCGCCGCCGATACGCGCCGCTCGCCGGCGGTCGCGAGAAAATGGTCGACCAGGTTGCCGGGGCGCGCGGGCGCGGGGCCAAACAGATCCGCGCGCTCGTCGAGCGCTTTGCCCAGCCGGCGCAATAGGGCGCTGCGTTGCTCCATCCCGACCAGAGGATTTTCCGCGTCCACTTGAAAATGGCGCGCGAGCGTGGCGGCGTTGATCCTTGCCAGTGCAGCCGCGTCGACCCGCCATGGCCGATCGCGGTCGGAGGAAAACGCTCCCGCGCGAAACATATCGAAACTCGCGACGGCAAGCCCTTCGGAGCGCGCGAACGAGAGCCCGCTTGCGCGTTCGCGGTAGCGCCAGCGCTCGCCGGCGCCGGCATCGAGGAGAACGCTCACCGTCGCCAAGTCGGCGGCGATACGCGCGCGCTCAACCGCATCCTCATCGATGCGCTCCGCGAGCGCGGTCCAACGGTCGACCCCGCCGGCTGAAAAATGCTGCCAGCGGCTGTGACCGGGAATGTTCAGACCGGGATAGGACTCGCGGGTAACATCGGCCACGTAAGCGGCGACTGCAGCGAGGCGGGTCTCGTCGAGGGCAAAATGCGACGAGCGGCCTTCGGCCACCCAATCACGGACCATGCCGCAACGCTCGCGCACCGCGGCGGCGGTGTTGAGCTTGGCAACTGCGCTCAGCACTCTCCGCCGCTCACTTTCGAGGCCCCACGTCGTGGCAATGCTCACACGCGCTCGCTACGATTGATCTCGCCGAGGCGAGCTATCACGGGTGAGGGGACGGTGGCCTCACTCGTTGAGGCCGCGCCCGACCGTGCCGGCGTAATCGCCGCGCGAACGCTCGCCGGCAAAATATCCGGCGGCGAGCTTGGCTTCGATCTCCACCCGCGCGTCCGGAGGAATCATGTCGTCGGGCAGCGGAACGCGTTCGTCGATGGTGATGCCTTGGCGAAGGAGCGCGTCGCACTTCATGTCGCTCATCGAGGCGAAGCGATGGATGCGAGTGATGCCGAGCCAATGCAGCACGTCCGGCATCAGCTCTTGAAAGCGCATGTCGCGCACGCCGGCGACGCATTCGGTGCGCTCGAAGTAGCCGGCCGGCCGGTCGCCGCCCTTCTGGCGCTTGCGCGCATTGTAGACCAGGAACTTGGTCACCTCGCCGAGCGCGCGGCCTTCCTTGCGATTGTAGACCACCAGGCCGACCCCACCCGCCTGCGCCATCTGGATGGCGATCTCGATGCCGTGCGCGAGATAAGGCCGGCAGGTGCAGATGTCCGACCCGAACACGTCGGAGCCGTTGCACTCGTCGTGCACGCGGCAGGCGAGCGGCGTCAAACCGTCGCCGAGCTTCGCCGGATCGCCGAAGCAGTAAATCGTGGCGCCGCCGATCGGCGGCAGAAATACCTTGAGATCGGGGTGCGAGACCAGCTCCGGATACATGCCGCCGGTCTGCTCGTGCAGGCCGCGACGCAAGTCGGTCTCGTCGAGCGCGAAGCGCTCGGCGATGCCGGGCAGGTACCAAACCGGGTCGATCGCCGCTTTCATCACGCGTACGCTACCGTGGCCCGAGACGATGTCGCCGTCGGCGCGAATGCGGCGCGCCGCGATGGCGGCGCGGATCTCCGGCATGTCGATGTGCGCGCGGGTGACAGCGATGGTCGGCCGCACGTCGTAACCGCGCTTAAGGTGCTCGCGGAATACCTCACCCACCAGGTGACCCCACGGATCGAGCGACACGATCTTCCCGGCATCGCACCATTGCGGGTGCGGCCCGATACGTTCGACCGGCGCGGTATCGGTCAGGTCGGCGATGTGATCGTGGGCAAGCGTTCGTGCCGCGATGGCGAGCGCGCGGTAGACCGAATAGCCGCCCGCGTGGCTCCCAACCGCGTTGCGATGATCGGGATTGCTCAAGGTCGCGATCACCGGCCCGCGTTCGGCCGCGGTGGGCGCGCCCCAGACGAGTTGCGGCCGCTCGGCCATACTTTGAATCGGTGAACCGTTGGCGGTACTCAACAGATTCGCGTTCATGACACACCTTGGCGGCGTCTATGTGACGCCGTCACCACGCAGTCTCAGCTCAACGGGCTGAGCTGCGAAAAAACAAACAGAATAATCGAAAGCCGGCTTCAGTGCAAGCCCCCCTGGCTCCCGCTTTGGAGCAAAATGCGGTATCCCGCTGCGAGCGCGGCAAACGCTGGATTGCAATCAAGGGCAGCGGTGATGCGCCGGGCTCACCTGACCGGCGACGGTGGTGCGACGGCCGCGTCTGCTTGGCCGCTCGCGCTCAGCGCCTTGGCGACGAAACCGGAGGCCTTCATCTCCTCGATGAATTCACGCAGATAACGCAGACCGGCGTCGCGGCCCTTGGGGGTGCCCATGGCCTGCTCGATCACCATGAAGCGGCCCGGAATCACGCGCGTGTCGGGATGCTCCTTGGCGAAGGCCACGATCGGCTGCTTCACCCCGGCGGCGGCTTCGAGCCGCTCCTTGCGGAATAGGGCCAGTGCCTCCGGGCCGCTCGCTTCGCGCACCAGCTTGGCGTGCTTGAGCGCGCGCGTGAGAAAGAGGTCATAGGCGCTCCCGCGCGCGACCGCGACGCGCACGCCCTCGCGGTCGACCTCCTCGACGCTCTTGAGCGGGGAATCAGCCGGCACGATGTAGGCGCCCTCGATGACGACATAGGGCGCGGTAAAGCCGATGCCGGCGGCGCGCACCGGATCTACCGCCAGGAAAGCGATATCCCAGGCGCCTTGCGCCAAGGCGTCGAACACTTTGCCGGCGGCATCGAAGGTAACGAATTCGACCGGCACGCCCAGGCGCTTGGCGAGGTCGCGCGCGAGCTCCGTGGACACCCCGCGCGGCTCGCCGCTCGCCGGGTCCTTTTGCGCCAGCACGACGTTGCCGAAGTTGATCGCCGCGCGCAGCTTGCCGGTGGGCGCGAGCTCGGTGACGACGTTGCGTGGGATAGTCTCAGCCATGGCACCAGACATGCAGGCGAAGAGCAGGGACAACAGAAGGGCGGGCGAGGCGAGCGCCTTGATCATAGAGCGATCTCTGGAGATGAGAGACTATCCGAGCTTGCTTGCATTGCAAGGCCGGCTGCCCACACTGATACCGTGTCAATTCCACAGGAGGGCAAACGATGGCCAAGATCGTGCGGACCAATCCCGAGGGTATTTCCAAGCCGTTTTCAAACTACTCGCACGTAGTGACCGCCGAGGGGGCGCAGAAGCTCGTGTTCTAGTGACGCCATGCCGGCTGATTCCGTTGCGTGCCGTTTCGTCAATGTTTGCGGGCCTAAAATGCACTCTCAACCCTGGCATCATGCCGCCCCGTTATGCCCCGTCCCGCCTAGTTGGGTAGCAAAAATGGTAGCAAGGCTGCCGTTGACTCGCCTTCGCGCTCTGCGGCCATTATCTTTCCTGCC
>VAZM01000171.1:0-1716 GCA_005883135.1 Alphaproteobacteria bacterium | reverse complement strand
GAAAATATCGGCACGGTCGAAGCGCCTAATCGCGAGAGGGCCGAAGCGGTTGCAGTCAAGGAATTTGGCCTAAATGCCGACCAGCGCAGTCGCCTTCTGATCCGAGAGCGGCTGTAACCGCTGTGGCGAGCCTGATCCTGAAAAGCGTGGCTGTCTTCTAGTACGCCAGCGACAAGTTGCTAGACCTGTAAATTGTCCCTGTCGCTGAAAGCGCCCTCCAACCGTTCTCATGTTTCGCGACGGCCAATGTGTTGACCGTTACGAATGCCGCCACAACGAGAACTGCTACGAAGATGAATGCGAGCTTGCTGGATTTGGTTGCCACGTCTTCCCCCTCTTGGGAAAGATGTCATGGTCACTTTCTACAACGGAAAGTGGAAGAAAGCTGTGATGCCAATCACAATTCAGTCGAATAGGCGGAAGCTATAGCTGGCGGCGGACCTCGACGCGCACTCTGCCCCTGTGCTGCCTAGTTGGGTTAGCATGCGAGCAAGCGAGTCGGTTATGGATGCAGACAACCAGAACGGGATTCCGATCAGTCTGGAAATATTGGCGCTCTTTTTAAGACTGATATTCATCGGAGCGCTGGTCGCGATAGCGGTGCGAGTCAGCCTTCCCCAAAGCGAAACCCTTTGGTCAGTGCATGAAACGCCCGGAGACCTCGTGCGGTTGGCTTTGGGATTCACAGTGTGTCTTTGGGTGGCGATCCGCCTATTCACGATTCCCAAGACGGTCGGAGCCTATAAACGGTGGATCAACCTTGGCCTTGTGATCGCGCCGGTGGCCTTGGCGCTGGCCGTCATCATGTGGCGATAAGGGAGCTGATTGTATTGGTTTTATGTTCGCTTACCGACACACGTCGCCCCGATTACTATGTAAGGTTCGTGATCATCGGCCAGCAACCACCAGGGCGTCGGTGGCTGAGAGACTGGTCGATCCTGACTAGAAGGGGCCTCGTTTTCATCATTGCAACAATGCTCTTTGCTGGCGCACTCTCGCTCGCGAGCATTCAGGCGCACGCTTTAGCCGATGGTCCTGGCTGCGCCATTGTGAGAAAGACGCCAGATGGATTTCTGAATTTACGCAAAGATTTTAGCATGAGCGGTGCCATCATCGCGAAGTTGCGTCCGGGCGACCTGCTTTATGTAAGTGTAACCGAGCTCGGGATTTCGACGCTAGGCGATTGGGTAGAAGTTGATGGGGTGTGGCGGTTAGATGGCGCCGACATGTGGCGGTCAGACGGCAGCAACGTCTCAAAGCCGCGGCATAGTGGATGGGTCGCGAGACGATTTATTCGAGAGATCAAATGCCCCGCAAAAATGCAACGCTGAGAGCGCATGCCGTCGCCCGCACCTGTATACTCACTCTTTTATGACTTCCTGCCCCCCTCCTTCCAGTCCTCTTCACGAATTTCAGGCTTGATGGGTCGGCACGCGAATGTCGTAGTGCTCTCAAGCCTGCCGCCACGATAGTGCTTTTCGATGTATTCTATCCATTGGCGCTTGCTGTGTATTCCGATCCGCCCGACCATGGTCCTATTTGATCTCGGTGGTCGCCGCTATGGCTGGAGCGGCAGCGGCAGCGAGCCCAAGTGCGAGGAGGAGCCGAACCCGTCGCTTTGACATGTCACCTCTCTCCCTACTTGCGCCGTTTACCTTGAACGCGGGTATCATCCCACGTCCCTGTCGCGGTACTCGCTCTGGCGTTTACGAACCT
>VAZM01000268.1 GCA_005883135.1 Alphaproteobacteria bacterium | reverse complement strand
TCCGCCAGGATGGGCCACCATCCTCAGGCGAGGGACAAATTCTCTTCTGACATCGCTCAGATTCGGTCGTCGTCACGATACCCGACTCTAGAATCCCGTTTTCCACAGTGGCGGTAGTCATTCCAAGATAGTTTTGGAACGGAAAGGGCACTATGTCAGTTACCTGGAATAGCGCCCCGTTCCAAAGAAATTCGTCAATGATCCATGGTGCATACCTGCGTAAGCAGGCTGAAATTCTCATTGCCATGTCGCGAGCCACCTTTGATCTGGGGATGGCTGGGCGCCTGCGAGAAATGGCGTCGGAACTTCAAACCAGGGCGGCCGAGCAAGAGGACGAACACGGTTTGGGCGATAACGAGGTGGCGAGCTTCAGGCGTCCGGTTCGGAGTGGGTCTTAGCCGGCCCCATAAATTTGTCGGTCTCTGCGCGGATCACCGAATAGCATTCGCAGGCACAGTCCTCTAGGCCGTCACGGTTGAGGATAGTGATATGTCCGCGCCTGTACCGGATCAGCCCTGCTCCCTGCACGGCATGAGCCTCGATCGAAACGGTATTTCTTCGCACGCCAAGCATGTGTGAAAGAAATTCCTGGGTCAGGATGAACGTGTCGCTTTCGATCAGGTCCTGGGATTGTAGGAGCCAGCGGCAAAGCCGACTGCGGACTGAATGGAGGGCGTGGCAAGCCGCATTCTGCTGCGCTTGCATCATAAGTGTCGCCTGATACCGATCGACTAAGTTTCGTAGGTGCGGGTGTTTAAGATAGGCCTCCACAAATTGAGCCTTGGGCATCGTCAGAGCAGCGCCGTTCAGTTGGACTGTCATCTGTCCAAATGCATGTCCATTGATGGCGGCGTCCCCTCCGAGCAGACCATCGGCGCCAACAATGCCGGTTTCGATGGCTTCGCCGGTTTGCATGACCGCAAGCAATGAGATCATGCCGCTAACGGGAAAATAGACCTGCTCGATTGGGTCTCCCGGCTCGTGGAGCACGACGCTTGATCGAAGCTCCACGGGGGTGAGCCACGGCTGCACGCTCTTGAGTTCGTCAGCTGAAAGCTGCCGCAAAATGCGGTTCTTTACGATGTGTTGTGATTGCACATGCCCGCCTCCGTCGCCCCTTCGGCGGGGCAGAGACCACGGCATGGGTCAAAAGGCGCGCCGAATAGCGTCTGCTGTGGAGACCGGGGCGACGGTACTCCCTCCCGTCCGGGACCGCAATCCTTATTCCCGGTACCTGACTGACGCCAAGGAACCTCTGATTATAATTCGCCAGGCGAGGGCGACACTGATTGGAGGTTTATACACTGATGAGCGGACTTTCTTACAAAGTCTCCCGGAACGGTCACGCCCGCGATTGGTACTGGGAGCTAATCTGCGAGAGAGAGGTCATCGCTCGCGGTCTCGCCCTCACGAGCGCACAAGCCAGGGCAGAGGCCGTGAGGGCTGCCGGATCTCACATCAAGCGCAAGTCAGACGACGCCGCGTTCCCCTCGAATGTCGAGGGCTATAAACGCACCTTGAAGACTAGACACCTCGCTCATCGACGACCGAGATGTAATATCCAACGAGCGCGTGCGGTCGGTTGCGCGACAATTCGCGGGCGACTGCCGCAGCATGCCCTCGCGCGGCTTCCACTAGATCGAATTCTTCTCCGTCCTCATCCGCAAGGATGTCGCCGTTTGAGCTTGTCACGTGAAAGAAATAGCGGGGCATGCCGTATCTAATGTGGCCGGCTGTAATCACGTTCCTAAGTTGGCAGCCCGACCCATACCCTCCCTTCAGAAGTTGTCTCCGGATATGTCCGCTCTGGGTCACAAGCGGACATCACGCCCTGAGCTAAGGATCTGTCCGCTTCACCCCCGAAAGCGGAAATCGGGGGCAGTCAAGCGAGCGCGCCGGTTTCGTGATCTCACTCCCGTCGCCAACTCTTGGCGAACGCAGTCATCGCCGCCTCGCGACTCTCGGCATAGCCGTGCGTGACCGAAACGGTCTTTGTGATGCCCAAACGCCAATGTCTGGCGCACAGGGCGATGACTGGATGTGCATTATCTTTTAATTTCGATTTAGCAATAACCAATCCCCGTCGGTAAGGCCGATGAGTCCTTGGCAGGCGGTGGGATCGGACTTTCTCTTTTGCAGGCCGTCGGCAAAGAGTTGTTGTTCCAAGGGGTCCTCCTCCGTCGATGGTGGTCCACTGACCTCCGTCCCCGTCGAGAAGGACGAACGGATCCTGATCAAACCGCGGGCGACGTGGGGTGCTGAATCTTTCGAACACGCAAGACTAACCAAGAACTCGACTCGTTTGCTCTGACCTTTTTCGCCCGTTAGCTGCGAGGAACGGGCGACATCCCAGAAAGCTGGATCAAGCACTGGAGACCGGCGGTCCCCGTCGGACCGGCCTATGGGCGTCGCGTCGGACCGGCTTATGGGCGTCGCATTGATGTTTCGAAGGTCGGTAAGATCGACGTTGGGAATTCCGCGTATCTCCTGTAGGTACGCCTTAAAAAGCGATGCGCCCTGCAGCTGCGCGCGATCGAGCTCCGCGCGCTGCAGACGCGCGTATCCGAGCGACGCGCCCTGCAGATTCGCGTATGGGAGCGACGCACCCTCCAGGTCCGCCGCTCTGAGGTCCGCGCCCTGCAGCTGCGCCCCAATAAGCGACGCCCCCTGCAGTCGCGCCCAAACAAGCGACGCGCCTTGCAGCTGCACCTGAAAAAGGTCCGCGCCCTGCAGATAAGCCTTATCGAGCAACGCACCCTGCAGCTGCGCATTACCCAGCAACGCGCGGTCCAACTCAGCATGTCTGAGGTCCGCGCCCTGCAGCTGCGCCCCAACAAGGCTTGCGCCCTGTAGCCGAGCGCTAACAAGGAACGCGCCCTGCAGATTCGCCTAATAAAGGTACGCACCCTGCAGACGCGCGTACCAGAAGGACGCGCCCTGCAGCTGCGCCCCGTTGAGGTCCGCGCCCTGCAGATCCGCGTATCGGAACGACGTACCCTCCAGCTGCGCATAACCGAGGAACGCGCCCTGCAGATGCGCACCAGTGAAATCGGCCTTGCGCAGATCGATCAGATTTAGAACTGCTGAGCGTAAATCACGCCCGCGAAAGGAGCGGGTGACCCCGATCTTCTCAAGTTTATCGGGATCGAAGCTCTGATTACTCAGCACAAGCCGATTCGAAAAGAGGCTCGTCGGTCGTCCACTCAAGGGATCTACCCTGCCTTCGAACAGCAGCGTTTGCAGCGACCATCCGGGCAAGTTCGTCTTCATCCATTCGCCCGGAAAGGTCGCCAGATAGATGCTGAAAGTGAGCACGCAAAGAGTTACAACGCCACCGACTATCTTCCATATCTTGCTAGACACACGGCTGATGGGGATCGGAACATCTTCGGTGCGAAGGTGTATCCAGAAGTACCAGATCACAGCGATGTCGATAAGCACAGCGACGCGGTGCAGCCACACTACCTATTCAAGATGGTAGGGCAGGAAGGTTACTTGGCCTTGCAGCAAAATGAGAACCGGCGACCCGACGAGCGTAATCCACGCCATTAGGCGCAGCGAGAAGCCACGAAAACCCGTCCGCTGATCCCTTGGTCCCGCGAGAAGTTGAAGGATCGGAAACACATCCAAACGCTGGCGGAGATACTGGCGATCGGACGCGACGCGCGCCTCCCTCATGAGCAGCGTGTTATAGTCCCTGGCCTTAAACGCGAGTCCGAGTAGCTGCAGGAAGATATAAAAATGGAAGATCACCAGAAGCGTCGGAGCTACCACAAAGAAGCCGACGAGCGCGAGGTCGACATTCAGTACGGGCAGCTTGAGCGATGTTTCGAGAAAAAGATCCCGGTGCGTCACCGATCCGAAAGCGATCGCCAGATAAAGCTGAAAGATAACGAAGGATGTCCAGAGAATAGAGGCCTTGCCGGCCGCGTCGTTCAAGGCTCTCTGTAACTCGCCTACGTCCTTCGGATCGAGCGCCATCGATCAACCCTTTGGGAGGATTAGACCAGAGGTTTGTGGGAACGCAAAGTGCATGGCGATCGTCTTACCCGCATCGGCAATGTGCGGCGCTCAGAAGAAGCAGCTAGTGGAGGCTCACCGCCCCCAATCCTCTTCAGCTTCGCGTTTGACGGCGGGAGCCGCCGGGTTCTTGCTCTTGATCCAGTGCCGGGAGCGACCGGACATGTAAGGCGAGCCGAGCCGCTTCGACACGATACCCTCAAAGCCGAGCTTGCAGGCGTGGCGGAATACGATGTCGCCAGCCTCGTCTATGTGATCGTTGAAATGCAGCGCCCATCCGCCTTTGCGGAGGAGCTTGGCGAGAGCGGGCTACGGCGTAGGTCTTGTCCGCTTAGCTCGACCAGATCGAAGGCGAACAGTACCGCCTCAGCCTGCGGACGGCGGCCATAGCGGAGCTGATCGAATACCGGAATGCCGTGCTCGTCACAGATGACTACCTCCCCATCTATCAGACAGGACCGGCAGGACAGCGCTGCGCCCGCCGTGGCGATCGAGGGATAGCGATCTGTCCGGTCGAAGCCTCGCCGGGTGAATAGCCGCACGCCGGCAGCATCCCGCCGCGCGATCAGCCGAAATCCGTCATGCTTGATTTCATGAATCCACCCCGTGCCCGCTGGGGGATTAGGCGCGGGGCTGGGAAGGCACGGTTCAATGAAGCCGTTCGGGCGGGGAGGCACGTGACGCGACAGCATGCGCCATTCATGGAGTGGGGGTGCGCGCGAGTCGAGTCAGAATTGTGGCGCTTATCGCCACATGATGACGGCTAGAGCCAAGGCTATCGGAGCGATCACAAGTCCAAGATTGATCCACCCTTTATACGCTTCGACCGTCTTGGGAAGCGTGAATAGGTGGATTGCGACCCACAGACACACTGCCAATCCCAAAGCTAACCGGACGAGGTCACCGGGCGTCTCGTGCACAGACCACAGAGTTTCACTTTGGGGAGTGCTGACGCGCACCGATATTGCCACGAGCGCGCCGACAAACAGCGTTCTCAGGAAAAGGGCCAGTATTCGTAACCCTATTGGAATCGGTGCTGCCGATTCGGCAAATCGACTGGATCTCCCATCGATTGCGCTGCGCATCATTCGATCCAGTCTCCCCTTTCGGAGAGCAATCAACCGCAGCAACATGGCCGCATAAAGGAGCTGCGGAACCTTGGTACTAGCCGGGGCGAGTGCCCTCTAGCGCTTTCCCCAAGAGCGAAGCCCAGCCAAGAGGCTGGGCTTCCTCCGACCGTCTACAACATCAGCAACAACCACTTCACCGGCTTCGCCTTTCTGGGCACGGTCGGCTTGAACTGGCAGATGGCAGTGTCAGCAATCACGGCACCCAGAGCGACCTGGTCCTGCCCGACAGTGGTACTGGCGGACTGGAAATCTACAACATCAATAATAATCAGATCACCGGCGCTTCATTTCTGGGAACCGTCGGCCTCGACTGGCAGTACGCGGGCGTTGCGCCGGTCCATGCACCCGGCGCCTCCGATCTCGTCTTGCGCAACGTCAACACCGGCGCGTTCCAGGTCTACAACATCGCCAACAATCAGCTCACGGGATCGGCGAACCTGGGCGCGGTCGGCTTGGACTGGCAGCTGGATCGGGCACCGTTTAAACAGCCGTCCCGGAGGGGTCTGCATGGCGAACGCGCGCGAGAACCGCAGGTCCATGGCAGTAGAGCGTCCCGTTTTGCTTCGATTTATGCTGCTGTACGGCGCACTTTTCAGTGCGTTTGGATGTGCCTCGCCCTTCTTGCCGGCGTTTCTTGCGGAGCGCGGGCTTGGGCCCGAGGAACTTGGGCTCGTGCTTGGTGGGGCAACCGCAATGCGACTGATATGCGGGCCAATTGCCGGGCGTATAGCGGATCGTCTGCAGGCCTTTCGAGCAGAATTTGCCGTCTGCGCCATTCTGGCCGCAAGTGCCGCGATCCTGTACCTCTTAGCTCATGGCTTTTGGGCGGTGCTCGCCATCACTCTGTTTCAGGCAGCGGCGCTCGCCCCACTCGTTCCGCTCGCCGACGCTCTTTCCCTCGCCCATGCCAGACCGCAACCAAATATGGCAGGATTTGAATATGGATGGGTGCGGGGGGTGGGCTCGGCTGCGTTCGTCGCCGGCACGCTTGTGGCGGGGCACGCGGCTGATCGTTACGGTTTCTCTGTGATCATGTGGCTGAGTGCCGCGGCGCTGCTGGCGCTTCCGTTTGGCGCGAAATTTGTGCCCGCATTTCCCGAGGGATCAGGGGCTCGGCTCCTCCATCAGGAGCGGCCGGATCCTCCCTGGTTGCTACTACTTCGCCTGCGAACGTTTAGGGGCGTCACTCTGGTCGGCGCGCTCGTTCTCGGCAGTCACGCGATGTACGATTCCTTTGCCGTGATCCGTTGGAGGGGAGCCGGCATCAGCCCCGAGACCATCGGACTGCTTTGGTCGGAGGCGGTTGCAGCCGAGGTATTGGTCTTTCTATTGATCGGCACGACTTTATTGCGGGCGGTGAGGCCGACCGGCGCGTTGGCCTGCGCCGCAAGTTGCGGCGTGCTCCGCTGGGGGGTAATGGCTCAAACCACCGACGTTACAGCGCTTGCACTTATTCAGCCGCTGCACGGTTTCACCTTTGCGTTGCTCCACCTCGCATCCATGCGGCTGATCACCGATACCGTACCCTCCGATTTGGCCGGAACAGCGCAGGCGGTCTACGGCCTTGTTGGTGTTGGTGGCGCCACAGCTGTTCTGATGATCCTTTCAGGATGGCTTTATATGCATTATGGTGCTGTCGGCTTTTGGGCGATGGCTATGTTGTGCATTGTGGCTTTGCCTGTAATCTGGACCTTGCATCGCGCACTTTCAGCGCGCACACGTTAGCCTGAGCAGGTGTCCTGTCTGGAGTCGATCGTTTTGCACACGATCGATCACTCAGGTGTTGCCCACTCGTGCAGGTAATAGCGGCAACGATGTAGTAGTCGGCAAGTCTCGGAGTCATGACGAAAGCCGCCAGAGCGGCACCGGCCAAAACTGGTTGCATGGGAAGTCTTCTTCAAATTCGAAATGACTCGTTTCAACTCGCGTGAAACGCGTAGGCGCTCCAGACCCGGACGAGGAGTATAAAAAAGCCGGCTCGAAGAGCCGGCAAAGTCACACCTAAACAATTAGGCGTTAGCGATTCTCCTGACCGCCCTGCTGGCCGGGCTTTTGCTGTCCGCCACCCTGCTGGCCGCCCTGTCCTGGCTGTTGGCCCGGCTGGCCCGGTTTCTGTCCGCCACCGCCTTGGCCGCCTTGACCTGGCTGGCCTCCGCCTTGTTGCTGACCCGGGTTGTCGTTCGCGTTCATGATTGCTCCAACTTTTGTCCCGCCCTAAAACAACCGTCCTACGCAATGTAAGTTCCGTAGGATAAGAGGCCCCTGGAACCGAACTCACTACAGCCCGTTATCTTTCAACGAAACGAGAATCAGGCAGCGTTTGTCGCTGGCCTGATGGCACGCAAGCATTTGCTTTGCCGGATTGAGATAAGGCGAGGTTGCAAGTTGAGATACAGTACGGGCCGTAAGCCCCGACGCGCGCCGCGCGACGTACCGGACTCATTGCCGAAACGCGACGAAGGCACAGACGTCATGCCAAACGACGTCCGGTCTACCGATCCTCCTCCAGATAGGCCGGATTCGCCGCCTTCGCGTGAGGAACGACAAGAATAGTCACCACTCAAAAATAGCGTGTATCGGCCGGTTCACGCGAACCCCTGGGCTCACCACGCGAGACTCCAAGACTTAGCGCGATGTTGGTGTCGTGCTCGTGCGCGAGAGGACGACCGCGTCCTCTAGTCCTCAACGATGCGCATTTGGAAAAGAGTCGTCTGCATTAGAAATAGAGAAATAGTCATCCATTGTGTCCGGGCACGTCGTTTCATTGCAGGAACTTCCTTGAGTTAAGACAGTTGCCGATGCATCGAAACCTTCCGAGGAAACAAAAAATGCGTGTCTATCTTGCGATCGCGGCATCTGCCGTGATGTTTTCGGCGTCTGCCGTTGCGCAACCCGCAAACCGCGATGCCAACACACCAGCGGTCAATACGCCCAACAGTCCGCCCAATCCGGGCGCCCCTGTTGCGGGCGCCAACAGTTTCACCGAGGGACAGGCCAAGTCCCGCATCGAGGCGAGCGGATATGCCAATGTGAGTAGGCTGCGAAAGGACAATCAGGGTGTATGGCGCGGCAAGGCCATGAAGGACGGCAAAAGCATCAGCGTCAGCCTCGATTTCCAAGGCAACGTCACCGCGAAGTAGCGGTCTTGTCCGCCTCACAAGATTAAACAACAACCCGGCTCTCAGGAGGAGTCCATGACCGTTACCATTTCTCGACTTTACAATAATTACGATGACGCGAGAGCGGCGATCCACAATCTCGAGGCCGCTGGCGTCAAATCCAATGACATCAGTGTTGTCGCGAGCAATGCGGACAACTGGTATTCGGACGACCGCAAGCCCAGCACATATCCCGATCGCGATCTCGATGGCAGAGACGACCGCGCTGAGGCCGCAGGAGCCGGCGCCGGCGTCGGTGCCACTGTGGGCGGCGTTGCGGGGCTGCTCGCGGGCCTCGGCATGATGGCCATTCCTGGAATCGGGCCGGTGGTCGCCGCCGGCTGGCTGGTCTCCACGTTTGCTGGCGCCGCTGCCGGGGGTCTTACTGGAGGTGTGGTGGGCGCACTCACGCAGGCCGGTGTCAGCAAAGAAGATGCCGATACCTATGCCGAAGGACTGCGCCGCGGCGGCGCCGTCGTGAGCGCCCGGGTACCCGACGCTGACGCCGTTCGGCTGCAGGGGGTTATGGATCGCTCCGCGGTCAATGTTAGCGAACGCAGTGCTGCCTATCGCCAGGCCGGATGGAAGTCGTTCGATCCGAAGTCCCCGCCCTATACCGCCGATCAAATCCGCAAAGAGCGTGAGCTCTATGTGAGACGATAAGCTCTGATCGGAGCTCTATGTGAGACGATAAGCTCTGATCGAGCGGGACCAAGTCCTCTCGCGAGACGTTGAGCACTGGCACGTTAGCGTCACGGCGGAGGCATAAGCTGTTCAATTCATGGTTCGCACTTGCCTTTCAGGCTACGCAGCTCGGCCGGGAGGCTCAGGGTGTGATAGCCCTCCGCCTCATGCGGCTGGCAGGCGGCGGCGCTGCTGGTGTCAAGGAGGCGCGGCTGATGGTCACCGACAAGATGGCCGCGCTAACCGAGGCCCAACTCGCCGCGGCAGCCACTTTCCTAACCGGCGACGGCCAGAAGACCGCTGATAAAATCCTACAGGTCTTCAAAAAGAGAATACGTGCAAACAAAAGGAGGCTTTCGAGAGGAACGGCGGTTCGTCGATGGTGTTAGCTCGATGGGCGAGGCCATTCGGCTGCCCCACTGGTCCCATTGGGAGCGATGACATTGCGCGGACGACCGGTTGCCGCCAGATATGTTTACGAGTTGCACACTGAGGATCGCCCGCAAGCTGGCCCGCTTCGAGGGGATGCGCCTCCGAGATCGACCGCCGCGCTCCTGCAGCGCAGGAATCACGGACTCTCTATTCTGGGTCAAGGTCCAGCTTCGTCTATGCCCCGAAGGAAGAGCCTCGATCGTGCCGGGTGGGTTCGCCTGATGTTCGTATTTTTCTCCAACGGAATTGGGATTGCCGGGTCTATCGTTGTTTCGATAGTCCTGACACTCCTTCTGATGTACGCGTGTGCTGGTCCCTAATGTTGGCCGCCTCGATGATTATTCGCCCAACTCCTTTTTCACATTCGCAGCCGAACTGCCGACCTTCTTGGCCGCCGAGGATGCGAGGCTGCACGGAAACAGAGAAGAAACACTACCGATCGTTCAGACCGGGGCGTATGACCGCATAGAGAATGTAAACAAGATTATCGAGATGCCATAGGGCCATGAATCCTTCACGCGACGTCCTTGCTTCAGGCAAAACATATTCGGGGCAAATCAACTGGGACTACGACCACGCTGAGATCCTCGCCGATGGTGCCGTGCATGTGATCGGCGTCTGTCTGGGGCTCATCGGCGCCGTCACGATCGTAGCAATTGCGGTCAAGACGGAACGGATCGAAGTCACGCCAATCTTGATCTACGTCATCGGCCTCGTAACGATGCTCGCGCTCTCGGCTGCCTACAATATGTGGCCGGTTTCCCCCGCCAAGTGGGTTCTGCGCCGCTTCGACCACTCCGCGATTTACCTGTTGATCGCCGGAACCTACACCCCGTTCTTGGCGCAAATGAAAAACGCTCTGGCTTCGGCAGGTCTCGGCATCGGCGTGTGGCTGGGCGCCGTCATCGGCATGTCTCTGAAGCTCGCACTGCCCGGGCGATTCGATCGCCTGGCCATCGTCCTTTGCCTTTTGCTTGGTTGGAGCGGCGCAATCGCTTACGACTCGCTCGCATCTACCCTACCAGGCGCGAGCGTATGGCTCCTCCCGATCGGCGGCATTCTCTACTCGCTTGGCACAGTCTTCCACGTCTGGCGGGGCCTGCGTTTTCACAACGCGATCTGGCATGTTTTTGTGCTGCTCGCAGCGAGTTGCCATTATTTGGCGGTCCTTGCTTATTTGGCATGGACATAAAGGCTTGGTCCTTATCGCCTCATCTTCCTCGCGGACGGTCATTCTGGCGTGATGTTCGGTCGCCGGACGGTCGAGCAACAGGACGCGTGGTCGGCGCTTGGTCAGCTGGAAATCGTGAAAGACGGCACTCAGTATGAGGGCTGGTCGGGCTGATTCCGCAGCAAGGGACGAGGCGAGAGGCTCGGGCTCGGTTACGCGGGATCAAAGCATGATGAAGCAGACAAACGCGGCCACGTAACGCGCGGCGACTGATCATTGTATTACCTCGTCGGCGCACTGCCACGCCTGCAACAGGGCGGCGCAGGACCACAGAGCCGGAACTTAAAGTCCTTTCGTTCGTTCGAATTTCGGTGCAATTCAAGGAGGCACGAATGGTTGACAAAGATCGCATCAAGGGCTCCGCCGAACAGGCGAAAGGCAAAGTGAAGGAATGGGTAGGCAAAGCCACCGGAGATAAAAAAACCGAAACGAAGGGCAAAGCCGACCAGGTGGGAGGAAAAGTGCGGAACGCCGTCGGTGGTCTGAAGGACGCCGTGCGCGGTAAGTAAGCTGTACTGAGTGCAATCGCTGAGGAATTCCACTGGGGGATGGACGCACACACAAGCGTGCGTCGTTATTGGCGAGCAAAAATCCCGGGCAAAGCCCGGGAAGGAAGTTCTTTGTTGGAGAGGCGGTGCTCTTAGAACTGCCCGGGCTGACCGCCTTGGCCGCCCTCTCCCGGCCCTTCCTGGCCGCCTTGTCCGGGCTGCTGGCCCTGCTGACCTGGCTTCTGCTGTCCAACAGCGTCGCCTGGCGAAGAGTAGACAAGAAAATAAGTCGCAGTTTTGCAAACCGTTTTGTGCTCGCTGCCCTTCATGCGTGGGGCGAGGTCATCAGCAATGGCGGCTGTGATGTCTCGACACCGAGAGGGGCAGCCGTGTGTCGTTGCCGCCGCCGGGCGGAAAGAGAACTAAAAAATCGGCCTAGGAGGCATTCGCGCCGGCATGTATCGAGTCCAGCTCGCAGCGGCGGTGAACGCATAAACGCCTGCCCAGGACTTACCCGAGCAGGCGCATAGCTGTAGAGGACGGTAAAGTTAGACGGTAAAGTTAATCGCAGCGCTTTATTTGTTTCATGCTGCCGTCGTCCCGATGGATCGTCACCGTCCGGCAGCCACGGCCTCGGAAGCCGCGCTCTTCGGCGTAGCCGCGGTAAGCACGGTCCCCGTAAGCACGGTCATGACGCCAACCGGGTCGGCCGGTGTCAACCCCAACGCCGCCGGGGCCTACATACACACCTTGAGCAAGACTCGGTGCCGGCGTAGCGGCAGCCAGTGCGCCCATCATTCCGAGCGCAGCGAGGGATGTCTTGATCCACATAGGGCCTCTCCTTGTCTGTTCCTCCCTGCAGATAGAAACACGAACGGGGCCGCCCTCGTTCCCGGCGGAACTTGGGGGTGGGCGTCCCGTTTTGCCAGGAGTTACATTTCACATTTCTCGCACGGCTTAAGGGCAGCGATTGCGTGTCATGTCGCGCGTTCGGATGCGAGAGCTTGTGGCGCTGTTTGGGATCGCGGCCGTCAGCGGCGGCGCGATCCGATGACCGTGGCTGTGAGGTGGCCGCCGGAGTCGTAGATCCGCGTCACACCGTTCATCGTCGTCGTCGTGAAGTTGGTGTGCCCGCGCGAGTCGCGGTACCGGACGCTGCCAATGCCATAGGGCGCGGCCGTGCCGAGGCTCCGGCCGTCCGGCCCGTAAATCCGGGTCTGCTCCTGGGCGAGCGCCTGGGAGCTGACGAGGGCCAAGGCAAAGATCATCGCTGCGGTCTTCATTGCTCTCCTCCGCTTGCCCGGACGGCACCATCGCGATAACAGCGCGGTCGTCTCTTATGACGCCGCTGCGCCAGCGGTTCCTAATTACTCTCGCCGCAGCTTTTGGCGAGCGCTGCCATTGCAGCCTCGCGGCCAGCTTCGAGGTTCTTAGCGGCGTAGGGCCGAGAACTCTTTTTCTGAGCCTCAGTGAGGGCCATCACATTTTTCGAAGCCGGAGCGCGGCAATATTCTAACACTAACCCCTCCGTACCAAGGAGACCGTTCATGTATCGCAGCCTCGGTATAGCAGTCATTGCACTTGCGGCCATCATCCTTCCTGCCGAGACGAGTCACGGCAGAGCCGGCGGGCCCGTAGCACGCGTGGCATCGGTTCCAATGAACTCAGGCCATACGGCGACTCCGGCGGTGAAAAAACTGTCGCCCAAAGGCGGGGCGGCGTGCTTCCGCAACTGCATGCACGGCGTATCCGGCGCGGGCTGGGGCAACTTCTGCGATTCTGCCTGCTACGGCCACTGATTGATCGCGGCGCCCGGCAGGAGAGTGGGCACGGCTAGCGCCGCGGCATGTCCGTTACGGGTGCGCTCGAGATGATGCGCGAATCCCCGGGACGGCATGACACAATCGTGCAGACCGGCAGTGGGCTATGGCGTTCGCATTGCCGCAAAGCGAAAAGCTTGGCATCGGCAATGTCGTAGGCGCGCGCAAACCCGCTGGAGCCGAGTCCGACCGCGCGGCATACCCATGCAGCGGCCTCTGACGAGGCGAACGTCAACAACGAAGCCGCAACGACAAACGCGGCGAGAGTCCGTCCCATCCGGTTCTCCCCTGAGGCTTGACATTGATCAGGGCTGTCACTCCCGCCGCCAGCTTCGAAGCTTGGCCGGCCCCTTGGGAGTGGTACGCTTAGCCACGCTGGCAACATAGTGGCCGCATGGGGCGAATGCGAGTCAGCGTTTGCCAGCGCGCGAAATAACCCTTATTGCCCAAAGGCGATACGATGAGGGGTTTGCCAGCCTAAGGTCTCGATCATACTTAAGTGGAGGGGTCCTCTCGGACCGCCAAGATTTCTCAACGCGGACGGGATGCAAGGCGCGGCCGGTACGCCGGCGAGACACCGGACCCGATCCGCGCATGCGAGGATGACCATGTCGGATAATACTGACTCGAATGAAGAGCGGCCGTGCCTGCACTGCCTCATCGGCGACGTGATCGACGAGTTCTATGCGGAGTACGGCTCCACGAGCGGCGATCGAGATGCCATCGACGTCGATGAGGTCATCACTGCGCTCGCCAAGACCATCGCAGAGCTGACATACGGCTCGGACGCCGCGCTGCGCCAGCGCATCCTCGATACCTTGACGCGGGAAATTTCCGAGTTTGAGTCCGAGTTCGCCAACACGCCGGCGAGCGACATGCGGCACTAGGATTGAACTAGCTCAAGCCGTTTGGGTCATGGCCGGGCTTGTCCCCGCAAGTCGGGTTTACCCGACCTGCGGCACTCGATAGTGCGCAACTCGGGCAAGCCCGAGTTGCGGTGCCATCCACGTCTTTGATCTTGCTGTAAAACAAGACGTGGATGCCCGCGACATAAGCGCGTTTACGCGCGTCTTCCGACGCGTTATGCGCGGGCATGACGATTCAACTTAGTCTCACTCTGCTTGAAGCCGGACACGCCTGCGGCGCGCTCGCTCAAAAGAAATAACGAAAAGCTTGCCGAAAACATCCGCCCCCGTCGGCGGCGGGCCGACGGGGCAGGGTGGGCGCGGTCTCTGCGCCGGCTTGTTAGACCGCCATCTTCAAGTGCTTGGCCGGGCGGAACGCGACCTTCTTGCTGGCCTTGATCTTGATGGCTTCGCCGGTCGCCGGATTTCGGCCCATGCGGGCTGCGCGCGTCCTCACCTGCAGGATGCCAAAGCCTGCAATCCGGATGCGTTCGCCTTTCTTGAGATGTTTGGTGATCAGGGTCACGAGGTCGCCCAGGATCGCCTCACCCTGGCGCTTCGACATTTCGTGATCGGCCGCCAATCTTGCCGCCAAATGCTTGAGCGTAACGGGACGATTGGCTTTCGCACTCGTCATCGCTTTGCCCGCCATGATGGATAGCCCTCCTCCGAGGCGCGAAATGCGCACTCTTGGCGCAAGAGATATGATTCGAGACCGGAAGGAAAGCACCTTTTCCACTGGAATATCCGAAACTTGTGCGGTCCGGTGGGGCGCCTCGGACGCCAGGCGTTGGCGCGCGGCCGCGCGCTTCGCGGCACATTCCGGAATCGATTCGGGAACGAAGCGGAATCGCAACGGGAACGTCGTTCCCATGGAGCACGCGCCGGCCGCAATGAGCGCCGGTCCCGACACACCGTAACCCCTCACCCCACCCCTCTCCCAGCCGAAGTCGGATTTATCCGACTTCGGCAAGATTTAAAGTGCCGAACTCGGGTAAACCCGAGTTTCGGTGGGAGAGGGAGCAGATCGAGTTTGCCGCTCGAACCGGGTCCACACCCCCGCTTTTAACGAAGCGCTTACGGCGGCGGGCACATGGTCGGGGGGGACCAGCGCAGATCGATTACGCGCGGGCGCGTTGCGCGCGGCCGGAAGCAGCCATGCCACGTCAATCATCGCAACGGAACACGGGAGCGAGGCTGGAGACCTCGCTCTACGTCCCGGTGAAACAGTTCCTCGAGACCCTCGGCTTCGACGTCAAGGGCGAAGTCTGCGGTTGCGATCTCGTTGCGATCCGCGGCGAGGAGCCGCCGCTCGTTGTCGTCGGGGAGTTGAAGCTCGCCTTCAACCTCGAGCTCGTGTTGCAAGGGATCGATCGCAGCGCGGCCTGCGACGAGGTCTGGCTTGCCGTGCGCAGCTCGGGCCGCCGCGGGCGCGAGCGCGATGCGCGCGTGCGCAAACTTTGCCGGCTGTTGGGTTTCGGCCTGCTCGGCGTGTCGATGAGCGGCCGCGTCGAGCTCTTGGTCGAGCCGGTCCCGTGGCGTCCTCGCCGCGATGGCAAGCGCCGATCGCGCCTCGTCGACGAGCATCGGCGGCGTCTCGGCGATCCCGTGCTCGGCGGAGGCTGCAAGGCGCCGATCATGACCGCGCACCGCCAACAGGCGCTTGCCTGCGCGGCGTCGCTGTCGCTGGGGCCGCGGCGCACCGCCGAGATCAAAGCTGCCATCCCGGATGCGCCGAAGATTTTGCTGCGCAACGTCTACGGCTGGTTCTTGCGCGTCGAGCGCGGCACCTACGCGCTCACCGCGCAGGGGACGGCGGCGCTGGCGCGTTGGCCGCAGCCGCAAGGCGCGCCGCTCGAGCGCTGAACCGGGATTGAATTAGGTCGTGAACTCAGTGCGCGGTGAAGCCGCCGTCGACCGGCAGACCGACTCCGATCACGAAACTCGCGCCCCGGCTGCATAGCCACAGAACAGCAGCCGCCACCTCCTCGGCCCGGCCGAGGCGGCCGA
>VAZM01000658.1:2694-2891 GCA_005883135.1 Alphaproteobacteria bacterium | reverse complement strand
GCAGAACTACGCGGTAAAGAATTTGGATCAGCTATCAAGGCAAGACTGGGATGCCTTCCATCGCACGGTCGTTGTGCCGAACACCGATGCCGACAGGAGAGTCGGCCATTATGCCGTTTCGGTGCGGAAAAGGGCGCACCAGCCCACGGTCGCTACAAATCTCGTCTCGACGGCAGATCGCAAATAAGTACCGGTCG
>VAZM01000658.1:1190-2674 GCA_005883135.1 Alphaproteobacteria bacterium | reverse complement strand
CACCCGGCGCGGCGGGTTGGCCGGCGGTCGGCCTTGCGACGAAGCGATCTGCCGTGGCAAGACGCCCATTACCCCGCCCAGGCGGTCTCGACGCCCTACCAAGATTGTTCGTGGCATAGTCTCCGAGTGCAGCCGGTAGGCTGGTCAGTAGATGCGCTTACGCGCGACAAGTTTGATCGTCCTTCCTGTTTTCGACGAGTTCGGCCCCATGTCGTGGCGTTTTCGCGTTAGGCGTTTTCGCGGTAGGCCTTCCGATTTGAACAAACCGGGACCAGGGCGACACTCTCGCTCAGCGGCCTAGGTCTTGCCCCATGACGTTGGTCTCGCGACCCCTGCGGCCGCGGGCCATCGAGGCATCACAAATGCTCGATTTCACTGGAATTGCGGCTTGGATAACGGGCTGTTACATGGCGTTAAAAATTTGGTATGGACATTGGTGCATGACTTTGGTACCAGGACCTTCGTACTGGGAGTGGAATAGCAATTCGTGGCGGGTGGGGGGCAAGCCAAGAGGGTCTAAGTGCGAGAAGCGTCGCCCATGTTCGCGTGCCCCCAGGGCAGGTGCCGTAGGCATCTTCGGCGTGCCGCATGGGTCAGCCGCGGGCGAACGGTAGGCATCTGTTATTCCCCCATTTCACCTAGCAGTTCCTTCCTGCGCTACCAGCGCCTGCGAGCAAGTTTTCTTCCGGGGGCTTTTGCTGCCGCTAACCGCCGACGTGGCCCTCGCGGCGGCGCCTTGGCTGAACTCTTCGCCAAAAGCGCGCCCCTAGCCCTGATCATCCCACAAGCAATGAACCGATCACGACCGGCTCGGTCGAACCGATCATGGCCGCGAGGGTCCGCGATGCTGCAGCAGGGCACGGCGCAGTTTTCCCTCCGCCGCTGCCGGGACGGCAGCAGTGTAGCGAGCAGTTGCTCATGACTAGCGCCGACGCGTTGTCTGATCAGGGCTCGGGCATGCGCATACTACAGCGGTCGAGTACGATTCTTTCCCGCCTGCCGCCGCGCATCACCACGCAATTGTTTCGCTGCGCGTTCGAGCGCATCGCCAAGGCTGGGGAAGCGCTTTTTGTGGCTGGCGACGCCGGCGATGGCTGCTATCGCGTCGAACAAGGCCTGGTCAAAATCACGGTTACGTCGGATCGGGGCGAAGAACGCATCATCGCATTGGTGGGAGAGGGCGAGATCATCGGCGAGCTCTCACTCATCGATCACCAGCCGCGGTCTGCGTCGGCCATCGCTCTGTGCGATTCGACATTTCAATACATCACCCGGCAAGCGTTTGAGGACTGCACCAAAGACGATCCTGAGATCTACAGGCATCTCGCCGGCATTCTGGCCGCTCGCCTGCGAGAGACCGACGAGGCACTAGCCGCCGCGAGTTTCCTGTCGGTGCGGGGCTGCGTTGCCCGCACGCTGCTCGAACTCGCCGACTATATCGGCAGGGACGCGGGGCGCGGACGCATTCTGCTCGACCAGCGAAT
>VAZM01000658.1:0-1155 GCA_005883135.1 Alphaproteobacteria bacterium | reverse complement strand
CTATGGCCGGGGTGGCGCGCGAGAACGTCAGTCGCGTGTTGAGTAATTTGAAGAAACGCGGCGTCATTGAGCAATGTTCGCAATCCTACGTGCTCAAAGACGTCGAAGCGCTTGTTCGCGAGGTGCGCCAGTGAGCGTGGATCGGCAAGGCTGCGTGTTCGGCCGCGCGCTATCTGCGTGCTCGAACCGCGAAAAAATATCGGTGTTCCTACTGAATGCCAACTCGGCAGGCGGGCGAAAAACACCGAAGATATCGGCATTAGATACAGACATGAAGAAAATAAAATCTAAGCTTGTGACAATTGTCACTGACAATGTTCTTCGTGTCGGTATTGTTTCAAATAAAACGGTTCTTGCGCGCATGTTGCAAGAAAGAGCGTAACGCCGCATCGAGAGAGGAAACGAAAAAGGTTGGGCGATGCGACAAGAGTAAGGGAACAGCGCGGACTTGCGACGGGTCCGCCATAATCGTTTAGGAGACCGCAAACTTAAAATGCCTGACGTGACCTTAGGCGGCGCCTTCCTGGTTGGCCGCGCGGGAGTTTTTTTGCGCGCAGTTCAGCACAGCGAATGATTCGCCCACAACCGAAGGGTCACGCGTGCCAGTAAAGCACGGAGTTGAGGTGCAGCCGCTAACAAACGTTCGATTACAGGGCTCCTTGATGCCAACCAGAGGGAATGGATGTATGCAATCGCACCCGTCGGATGTGTTCCGCCCGTCCTTAACCGTCCGTGGGCAAGCACGGACGCAGCGGCCGCTCCCGCTCACCGCCAGGATGAAGGCGCGACAGTCCACCAAAATCAGAGAACTAGCTGAGGTGCTTAAATCCGCGGGGTTCGTCACACTGGACGAGCAAGCCAAGGCGCTGGGGCTCTCTCGAAGCACCGCTTGGACCATTCGTAAGGCTAGCCATAAAGCTTCCGGGCTTTCAGCGTCGATCATCAATCGTATGCTGGCTGCGCCGGAGCTGCCACCGCTTGCTCGCACCAAGATCCTCGAATACGTCGAGGAAAAAGCTGCCGGCTTATATGGCGGCAGCAGGAGTCAACGCCGTAAGTTCGCCGCGCGGCTTTCAATCGAGAACTTACCGGTATGCGCGGAAGCCGAATCCACGCTCGTCCCCAAGCACAACGGGATCACCGGTGCGAACGGCG
>VAZM01000170.1 GCA_005883135.1 Alphaproteobacteria bacterium | reverse complement strand
GCAAGGTCGAGATCCCGCAGGAGGCCTTCATCGCTGCGCTCAAGGTCGACGTGTGAGCAACCATACTCCGCTCGGATCGATCACAATCGGACCAGGCGTCTCAATAGAAACATCAAACGCATCACAACATCCTTCCGAGGCTGAAGCCTGTCCAGTCAATTACGCCCTCCCCGGTCGAGCTCCTGATCCGGCAGCGCCACGAAGATCAGCACGGCGATAATGATCATGGCAAAGCGAAACGCGCTGGGCACGCCGTTCCACTGTTGCGACTGCCACATCCCGAACCATTCGCCGCCGATCGACATGAACCCGACCTGCCACAGCAGGAAGCCGAGGGTTAGGCCGGCGACGGCCGGGCTTTTGGCCCGATTGAACGCACCGGCATCGGCATAGAGGCGGCGTACCAGCGCGGCTGCGCCGATCCAGCACAGCACCGCGATGCCTGCCTCCGCCGCGATGATGATGGCGTAAGCGGCGTGCTGAAGCGCCGGATTGGTGATGGCCCGGTAGCCGATGGTCGACCACGCAAAGATCGTGTCCATGGACAGGACGTGCTGAACGAAAGCGAGATTGGTGCCGTAATCGGTCAAATTTCCGAAGGTGACGAGGCTGGCGAAGAGCGCGATCGCCGCGACCGTCGCCGCCTTCGCCGCGCGGATGGCGATCATCGATGTCTCCAAATTTCGGCATGGTGGCGGAAGAAGGACGTATGCCCGGATCAAGTCCCGGCATGACAACCGATCGCACGATCATTTCGCGAACAACGCAATGGCCTCGTCAGCCAAGACGCCGCCGGTGATCGCGATCGGCGCAAGCGGCGCCTTCGCCGCGAGCTCGGCGCTCGAGATCATGATCTGATCGATCTTGATGGCGAGCTGCGCGACCGAGGCAGCAAAGACCAGGCGCCCCACATGGCACCACAGGATGGCGCCCATGCACATCGCGCAGGGTTCACCCGACGTGTAGAGCGTGCTGCCGCGCAGCGCCGCGGCGCCGTGATCGGCGACACAGCGGCGGATCGCCACCATCTCCCCATGCGCGGTCGGATCATCGGTCGTTCGCCCCAAGTTACGCCCGCGCGCGATGACCGAGCCGTCCCGCACGATCACCGCACCGAAAGGAAAATCGGCGAGGCGGGCCTCATCGATGGCCATGCGCATGAAGCGCACGTCATCGGCGCTCGCGGCGCCGCTTTGCGCCTGCGCGGCGCTGCGCGAGATGGCGGCACAGGCGAGCCCGGCGAGGAAAGCGCGCCGATTCGGCGCAACAGTCGCGCAGTCCCAGTCGCAGTGCAGCTTCATTTGACGAGCCCTCTTTGACATGCACGGACCCAGGCAGCGAGCCCATATTAGCCCTCGGTCATGCTACCCTGCGGGAATTGTCCCCCGACTGGCGAGCGCCCATGACCCCGACATCGAATACACGCCGTCTAGCCGCGGCGGTTGCCTTGCTCCTTGCCGCCGCCTCGCCGACGCGCGCGGACGATATCGTGCTCAAGGACGCCGCGTCCATGAGCGGCGGGGTGATGTGGCTCAGCTCTGGCGCGCCCGGCCTGGTGCTGGCAGCTGTGCGCAGGGACGACTCGATCGTGCTCGGTTTCGGCGAGACGCGGCCGGGCAGCAAGGTCGAGCCGACTGGCCGTTCCATTCTGCGCATGGGCTCGATCGCGAAGGTGATGGCGGGCCAAACGCTGGCCAGCATGGTGGCTGACGGCACGGTGAAGCTTACCGAGCCGCTCGCCAAATACGCGCCGCCCGGGGCCAAGGTGCCGGCGTTCGCGGGGCGCGAGATCACGCTGCTCGATCTCGCGACCTATACTGCCGGCCTGCCGCGGGAATTGCCGGATGTGCCGGACCCGCGGCCCGGCGAGAATCCGTACGCGCGCTTCCAGGCCGATGCCTATTGGCGCTGGCTCGCGGGGGCAACGCTGCCGTATGCGCCGGGCTCGGGCGCGATGTATTCCAATCTCGGCTTCGGGCTCCTCGGCGAGGCGCTTGCCAAGGCCGGCGGCAAGCCCTACAGGGCGCTCCTGGCCGAACGCGTGGCCACGCCGCTTCGCATGCTCGACACGACGGCCAAACTTTCCGACGCGCAGACGCCGCGCGCTATGACCGGGCTCGATCTCGACGGCAAGGAGGCGCCGCTGTGGGAAACGCCGGTGGCGATGGATGCTTCGGGCAACGTCTTCACCACCGGCGACGACATGGCGACGTGGATGCGCTGGCATCTTGGCATCAACGAGACTGCGAGCTCCGAGGTGCGCACGATCGATCACGCGCCTTACCGCTGGCACGACGGGCTCAAGGCCGCGGTCGGCGTCAACGGCAACCATATGGACGCCCTCGGTCTCGGCTGGATCATCTCGATGCCCAAGGCGAACCGGCCGCTGATCATGGCCAAGAGCGGCGGCCTTGCCGGCTTTATGACTTACGTGGTGCTGGCGCCGACGCGCGGGGTCGGCGTTTTCGTTGCGGTCAATCGGCTCAACTTTCCGATGTTCGAGGGGCTCCAGAACGGCGCGAACTCCCTCCTCTCCGATTTGGCTCCGCGCTAGCTCCGGAGCTCGTTGGCGCACATCAGCATTCATTGTAGCCACCGGGCGAGTATTCCCGCTCGAGCTGGCTACGAATATTGGGATCGGGATCGCGAGCGACGATTTCCCCGTTCTCGACGACGTCCCCTGGCTCAACACGAACGGGCGGACCATATTTCCCGGTCTCGCAGGAGTCGTCTGCGTAGGCGGGAACTGCGCTGGCGGGCGCACCAGGCTCGTCAAACCCTTCCCTCGTTTGTGCGTAAGCGCTCCCGGCGGCCACAAGCGCCGCGACCAATGCGCAGCTGCTCAGGGTCGTCGTGATCAGCCTCTTCATGTCGCATCTCCATTCACGCTTGCAGCGCCTTGCCGCCGAGTGTTTCTTGCGAAGCCGGGGAGCCCCCGACGCCCCAGCCCGAGCGTCTTCACAGACTATCAGGCATGTTACAGGAGATTTGGTGCTGACGCTTGTCGCAGCTTGTTCGTGTTTGTGAATTCTTGCTCGGTCGAGCGGCGGAGGACGCGTGTAGAGAGCGCCTGATGACGTTGCAGCAATGCCGTACGATCTCCTGACCATCGGCCACTCGAACCTTCCAGCCGAGCGCTTCATGGCTTTGCTGACGAGCGCCGGCGTCACCGCAGTTGCCGACGTGCGCTCGGTCCCGTTCTCGCGCTGGTGCCCGTGGTTCTCGGGCAAGGCATTGGCAGAGCGGCTCGCCAGCGAGCGCATCGCCTATGTCGCGCTGGGCGACGCGCTCGGCGGCCGCCCGCGCGATTCGACGCTTTATCGCGACGGGGTTGCCGACTACGAGGCTATGGCTGCGCGGCCGGAATTTGCCGCCGGGCTCGCCCGCGTCATGGATGCGAGCGCGCGCCAGCGCGTCTGTCTCTTGTGTGCCGAGCGCGAGCCGCTCGACTGCCATCGCTGCCTGCTGGTCGGCCGCGCGCTCTGCGAACGCGGGCTGACGCTTGGTCACATTCGCCCCGACGGCACGATCGAACGTCACGCCGCGACGGAAGAGCGCCTGCTCGCGCTCGCGGGGGGCGAAGTCGATCTTTTCCGCGATCGGGCCGAGCGCCTCGCCGGGGCCTATCGCCGCCGCGCGCAGGCGGTGGCAGCGCGTTTATAGCTCGAGCGGAGACGGTAATTCGTCACCTTCCCGGCCCGAGGGCGCGGAGCTCTCGGCTGCATTGCGCTTGACGGGACGAATCCCGCGCGGTACCCGGCGCCTTGGAGCCCGAGGTTGACTCGGGCCGCCGGCACGACTCCGCGGGGGCGGCGGAACTCTCGATCGGATGCACGCATGACGAGGATGACGGCGCCGCGCGGCGCAGCTCGGCGCAGGATCATACGATGCGCCGTCGCACGATACGCCATGGGACCATGTGCCGGCGCGCTGCTGTTGGCGCAATTGCTCGTGCCGACAACGGCGGCGGCGCAGGACAAGGGCACGCTCAATCCGCACCCGTTGCCGCCGCTCGCCAAGCCCGACGATCCGGCAACGCCGGCCAAGGAGCTGTTCGGCCGCAAGGCCGCGCCGGCGAATTTGCAAGCGCGCACCATCGGCTTTTATTCCAAAGGCTGCCTCGCCGGCGCGGTGGCGCTGCCGATCAACGGCCCGACCTGGCAAGTGATGCGGCTCTCGCGCAACCGAAATTGGGGCCATCCGAACCTAATCGCGTTCCTCGAGCGGCTCGCTGCGCAGGAGCCCAAAACCGGCTGGCACGGTCTCCTCGTCGGCGACATGTCGCAGCCACGCGGCGGCCCGATGCTCACCGGCCATGCCAGCCATCAGGTGGGGCTCGACGCCGACATTTGGCTCACGCCCATGCCGAATCGCGAGCTGACGCGGCAGGAGCGGGAAGACATGTCGGCGACCATGGTCGTCGCCGAAGACCGCACGGATGTCGACCCGCAAGTGTGGACGCCAGCGCACCTGGCGCTGATCAGGGCCGCGGCGAAAGACCCGCAAGTCGCCCGCATCTTCGTCAATGCCGCGATCAAGAAGGCGCTGTGCCGCGACGCCGGCAACGACCGCCATTGGTTGAACAAGGTGCAGCCGTGGTGGGGGCATGACTACCACTTCCACGTGCGCATCGTCTGCCCGGCCGATAGCCCCGAGTGCACGCCGCAGCCGCCGCGGCCTGCCGACGACGGCTGCGGCGCGGAGCTCGATCACTGGTTCACCGAGGCGGTGCTGCACCCTCGGCCCGGTCCGCCGGCAAAGCCCAAGCCGGGACCAAAGATGGCCGATCTGCCCGCCGCATGCCGTCAGGTGCTGCTGGCGCCATAGGCCGCGCACGCGCAACTGCTCGGCTCATTTCGCTCCGGCGCAAAGCGCTGTAGATTGGCGCTTGCGATGACCGCAGCTCCCGAGACGAACCCTAGCGCGCGCGAGCTCGCGATCCTGCGCGAGCTCGAACGAAAGGTGCTGTGGCTCGCCACCTGGACCATCCACCACGCCAACCATGTGCGCGAGAACGTCGACGGCGTGAAGGTCGGCGGACACCAAGCCTCGTCCGCCTCGCTCGCCACCATCATGACCGCGCTCTATTTCCGCGCGCTGCGCGCGCACGATCGCGTCGCCCGATCTATCACGCCGTGCAATATCTGCTTGGACGCCAGACCCAGCAGAAGCTCGAGGACTTTCGCGGCTACAAAGGCGCGCAGAGCTATCCCTCGCGCAGCAAGGATGGTGACGACGTCGACTTTTCGACCGGGTCGGTCGGCCTGGGCGTGGCGCAGACGCTGTTCTCCTCGCTCGTGCAGGATTACGTGCGCGCACACGGCTGGGGCTTGCAGCAGCCCGAAGGGCGTATGATCGCGCTCGTCGGGGATGCCGAGCTCGACGAAGGCAACATCTTCGAGGCGATTCTCGAGGGCTGGAAGCAAGGGCTACGCAATTGCTGGTGGATCATCGACTACAACCGCCAGAGCCTCGATGCGGTGATCCGCGAAGGCCTGTGGGAGCGTTACGAGGCGCTGTTCAAGGCTTTCGGCTGGGACGTGGTCATCCTCAAATACGGCTCGCTCTTGCAACAGGCGTTCCGCGAGCGAGGCGGCGAGCAGCTGCGCGAATGGATCGACAACTGTCCCAACCAACTTTACTCCGCGCTCGTGTTCCAAGGCGGCGCCGCCTGGCGGCGGCGGCTCCTCGACGAGATCGGCGATCAAGGTGACGTCACGCGGCTGATCGAGGCGCGCTCGGACGAGGAGCTCGCGCGGCTGATGACCAATCTCGCCGGCCACGATCTGCCCTCGCTGCTCGAGGCCTTCGGCAAGGTCGACCACGACCGGCCCATCTGTTTCATCTGCTACACCATCAAGGGCTTCGGTCTGCCGTTTGCCGGTCACAAGGACAACCACGCCGGCTTGATGACGCCGGCGCAGGCGGAAAGCTTGCGCGCGGCGATGAATATCCGCCCGGGCCACGAATGGGACAAATTCGAGGGACTCAGCATCGCGCCGTCCGAGCTGGAGCGATTTCTCGACCGCGTGCCGTTCGCCGCCGGCCGGCGTCGCCACCAGGCGGCGCGCATCGAGGTGCCGGCCGACCTGCCCGCGACGATCCAACCGGTGATGTCGACACAGGCAGGCTTCGGCGCATTGCTGAACGAGCTCGGCCGCGGCAACACCGAGATCGCCGCGCGCGTCGTCACCACCTCGCCCGATGTCACCGTCTCGACCAATCTTGGGCCCTGGGTCAACCGGCGCGGGCTCTTTGCGCGCGAGGCGCTCGCCGACACGTTCCGCAGCGAACGCATCCCCTCGACATTCAACTGGGATTTCTCGCCCAAGGGCCAGCACATCGAGCTCGGCATCGCCGAGATGAATCTGTTCATTCTGCTCTCCGCGCTCGGGCTCTCGCACGCCATCAATGGCGAGCGCCTCGTCCCGATCGGCACCCTCTACGACCCCTTCATTCAGCGCGGGCTCGATGCGCTCAACTACGCGTGCTACCAGGACGCCCGCTTCATCCTGGTGGCGACGCCCGCCGGCATCACGCTGGCCCCCGAGGGCGGCGCGCACCAGTCGATCGCGACGCCGCTCATCGGCATTGCCCAGGACGGGCTCGCCGCCTTCGAGCCGGCCTTCGTCGACGAGCTCGCGGTGATCCTCGCGTTCGCCTTCGATTACGTCCAGCGCGACGCCGAGGCTGAAGCCTCCGAGCGCAACTGGCTGCGCGACGAGACCGGCGGCTCGGTCTATCTGCGCCTGTCGACGCGCCCGATCGAGCAGATCAAGCGGGCCATGACCCCGGAGCTGCGGCAAGCGATCGTCGACGGCGCCTACTGGCAGCGCGCGCCCGGCCCCAATTGCCAAGTGGTCGTCGCCTATACCGGCGCGGTGGTGCCGGAGGCGATCCAGGCGGTCGGGCTCATGGCCGAGGATCGCCGCGACGTGGGCCTGCTCGCCGTCACCTCGGCCGACCGACTCAACGCCGGTTGGACCGCGGCGCAGCGCGCGCGCGAGCGCGGCCTCGTGCACGCCCGCGCGCATATCGAGAAGCTGTTGGCGGACGTACCGTCGCACTGCGGGATCGTGTCGGTCGTCGACGGCCATCCCGCGACGCTTGGCTGGCTCGGCAGCGTGCACGGCCATCGCGTGCGCCCTCTGGGCGTAGAGCATTTCGGGCAGACCGGCTCGATCCCGGATCTCTATCGCCACTATGGCATCGACGCCAATGCGATCGTCGCGGCCGCGGCCGCGCTTACGCCCGGCCGGCCGATCCGGCACCTCAAGGCGCTGCCGTAGCAGTTATCCGCCGGGGGATTGGGGATTGAAGCACACCATGAACCGACGACAGACGGAGTGATCGACATGACGAGCGACACCATCGGCGCCTCCTACGGGATGCCGCTTTCGCCTGCCGAAGCTTGCGAAACCGCGTTCGCCCAGGGCGGCTTCCTGCAAGCGCCAGCGCAATCGCATCGCGTTTGTGGTCGCGCTTTTCTCACTCCTCTGCTGCGCGGCCGCGCAAGGCTCCGCGGCCGACAATCTGGAATGTCCGGAAATTGGTCCAGGGCGGGTTCCTGATCTTATTGGCGACGCAAGCGGTGGCGGCCTATTCGCCACCGAAAATCGAATCGATCTCACCAATGAGATCAACGATGCGATCAACCGGCTGCAAATCAGCGACCCCAACATTTCGTGGAGCAATGTTCAGAACGTGCTGATTGCCGCGTACTGTCGTGTCGTGTCCCGCAAAACGGGGCTCACCGCGGCCGAGCGATGGGGCCGCATGCGCCAATTCGTCAGCGTGGTGGAGCAGCAAATTGCGGCCAACAGGTTGGCGCCGGGAACGTTGCTCATCGCCAATGTTCCGCTTCCGCCTGACGTCTTTCGTGAGCTCAGGAGCCAGGCGGCTGCGTCCGGTCAGACCA
>VAZM01000169.1 GCA_005883135.1 Alphaproteobacteria bacterium | reverse complement strand
TCGACGACCTGGCGCCTGTCGAGCATGTGCATCTGCCCGATCATTTCGGCGAACGACCGATAGCCCAGTTCGGCCATTAACTCGCGCACCTCCTCGGCGACGAAGAAGAAGAAGTTGATCACGTGCTCCGGGGCGCCTTTGAAGCGCTTGCGCAGCACCGGATCCTGCGTCGCCACGCCCACCGGGCAGGTGTTGAGGTGGCACACCCGCATCATGATGCAGCCAGCGGCGATCAACGGCGCGGTCGAGAAACCGAATTCATCGGCGCCGAGCAGCGCGCCGACGACGACGTCCCGCGATGCGGCCGCGAAGTCGGTTTAAAACCAATGTCTGCTGCGTCTCGGCGAGGCCGAGCTCCCACGGCGTGCCGGCGTGCTTGATCGAAGACCAGGGCGATGCGCCGGTGCCGCCGTCATGGCCGGCGATGGTGACGTGGTCGGACTTGCCCTTCGCCACGCCGGCGGCAACCGTGCCGACGCCGACCTCGGACACGAGCTTCACCGAGACTAGTCCGTCCGGATTGACGTTTTTGAGATCGAAGATCAGCTGCGCCAGATCCTCGATCGAATAGATGTCGTGATGCGGCGGGGGCGAGATCAGGCCGACGCCGGGCGTCGAGTGCCGCACCTTGGCAATGATCTTGTCGACCTTGTGCCCGGGGAGCTGCCCGCCTTCGCCAGGCTTGGCCCCCTGGGCCATCTTGATCTGCATCATGTCGGAATTGACGAGGTATTCCGTCGTCACGCCGAAGCGGCCCGAGGCGACCTGCTTGATCGCCGAGCGCATCGAATCGCCATTCGGCAACGGCTTGAAACGATCCGCCTCCTCGCCGCCCTCGCCGGTATTGGACTTGCCGCCGATGCGGTTCATGGCGATGGCGAGCGTGGTATGCGCCTCGCGCGAAATCGAGCCGAACGACATGGCGCCGGTGGAAAAGCGGCGCACGATACGCTCGGCCGGCTCGACCTCCTCGATCGGCACTGACTTGCGTGCGTCCTCTTGCGCGGATTTGAGCCGGAACAGGCCGCGAATCGTGAGTAGCCGCTCGGATTGCTCGTTGCAGATCTTCGCGTAGGCGAGGTACTCCTCGGGCAGATTGCCGCGCACAGCGTGCTGCAGCGCAGAGACGGTCGTCGCCGTCCACGCATGCTCTTCGCCGCGCACGCGAAACTGGTACTCGCCGCCGACGTCCAGCGCTTCGCGATAGATCGGCGCGTCGCCGAAAGCTTCGCGGTGCCGCCGCACCGTCTCCTCGGCGATCTCGCCGAGCGCCACCCCCTCGATGCGGGTCGCGGTGCCGGTGAAATATTCGGCCACGAAATCCGACTTGAGGCCCACGGCATCGAAAATCTGGGCGCCGCAATAGGACTGGTAGGTGGAGATGCCCATCTTCGACATCACCTTGAGAATGCCCTTGTCGATCGACTTGATATAGCGCTTGACGATCTCCTTATCGTCGAGCTTTTGCGGCAGATTCTCCCGCATCGCCCGCAGCGTCTCGAAGGCGAGATAGGGATTGATCGCCTCTGCGCCGTAGCCGGCCAGGCAGCAGAAGTGGTGGACCTCCCGAGGCTCGCCCGATTCGACCACCAGCCCGACCGAGGTTCGCAGGCCCTGGCGGATGAGATGATGATGCACCGCCGCGCACGCGAGCAGCGACGGCATCGGAATGTTCTCCGGCCCCGCGCGGCGGTCGGAGAGGATGATGATGTTGATGCCCTCGCGCACGGCCGCCTCGGCGCGCACGCACAGCGTGTCGAGCGCGTCCTTCAGGCCGGCCGCGCCGTGCTCGGCCGGCCAGGTGCTGTCGAGGGTGCGCGACTTGAAATGCCCGTCGCCGACTTCGGAAATGGCGCGGATCTTCTCCAGATCTGCATCCGTAAGGATGGGCTGACGCACTTCCAGCCGCTTGAGGTATGAGGTGCCCTCGAGATCGAACAGGTTCGGCCGCGGCCCGATGATGGAGACCAGGCTCATGACCAGTTCCTCGCGGATCGGATCGATCGGCGGGTTGGTGACCTGGGCGAAGTTCTGCTTGAAGTAGGTGAACAGCAGCTTGGGCCTGTCGGACAGCGCCGAGATCGGCGTGTCGTTGCCCATGGAGCCCACCGCTTCCTCGCCCTGAATCGCCATCGGCGACATGAGGATGCGCAGGTCTTCCTGGCTGTAGCCGAAGGCCTGCTGGCGGTCGAGCAGCGTGAGATTCGACAACGCCGCCTCGCTCGGCGCGGGAGGCAGATCCTCGAGCACGATCTGCGTGCGCTCGAGCCACTCTTTGTAGGGATGGCTCTTGGCGAGCGCGGCCTTGAGCTCTTCGTCCGGGATCAGGCGGCCTTCATCGAGATCGACGAGCAGCATCTTGCCTGGCTGCAGGCGCCACTTCGTTACGATGTCCTGCTCCGGGATGGGCAGCACGCCCATCTCCGAAGCCATGATGATGCGCTCGTCGCGCGTGACGAAGTAACGCGCCGGGCGCAAGCCGTTGCGGTCCAGCGTGGCGCCGATCTGCCGACCGTTGGTGAACGCGATGGCAGCCGGACCGTCCCAGGGCTCCATGAGCGCGGCGTTGTACTCGTAGAACGCGCGCCGCTCCTCGTCCATGAGCGGATTTCCGGCCCATGCCTCCGGAATCATCATCATCACCGCGTGCGCGAGCGGGTAGCCTCCCTGGACCAGGAACTCGAGCGCGTTGTCGAAGCATGCGGTGTCGGATTGCCCCTCGTAGGAGATCGGCCACAGCTTGTTGATGTCTTCGCCGAACAGCGCCGAGGATACCGACGCTTGGCGCGCCGCCATCCAGTTGACGTTGCCGCGCAGCGTGTTGATCTCGCCGTTGTGGGCGATCATCCGATACGGGTGCGCGAGCGACCACGTCGGGAAGGTGTTGGTGGAGAAGCGCTGGTGAACGAGCGCGAGCGCACTCTCGAAATCCTTGTCGTGCAGATCGGGATAGTAGGTGCAGAGCTGGTCGGCCAGGAACATGCCCTTGTAGACGACCGTGCGGCACGAGATGGATACCGGGTAGTAGCCCGATAGCCTGCGCTCCTTGCGGGTATAGATCGCGTGCGAGATCGACTTGCGCAGGATGTAGAGGCGGCGCTCGAACTCCGCTTCGCTCTTGATCTTCTTGCTGCGCCCGATGAACACCTGCAAATGCACGGGCTCGGTGGGCTTGACCGATTCGCCCAGCGTCGAGTTGTCGGTGGGCACCTCGCGCCAGCCGAGGAGCGTCATGCCCTCGCGCTTGATCATCTGGGAATAGATGTCGCGGATCACCTGCCGCCAGTCCGGATCGCGCGGCATGAACAGCGCGCCGACCGCATATTCGCCGGGCTTGGGCAAGCGAAAGCCGATGCGCTCCGCCTTCCTGGCGAAGAACTTGTGCGGGATTTGCACCAGGATCCCGGCGCCGTCGCCGGCGCGCGGATCGGCGCCGACCGCCCCGCGATGCTCCAGATTGCACAGGATCGCGAGCGCGTCTTCGATGAGCTTGTGCGATTTTTTTCCCTTGATATCGGCAATGAAGCCGACGCCGCAGGAATCCTTCTCGAGCGCGGGATCATAAAGCCCGTGTGCCGGCGGCAGGCCCGCGGCCGTGGCTTCGCCATCGCGCAGCGCAGGCCCGCGCCACGCAGCCCCCTGACCCGCTCCCGTTGCGCGCTTGCGTGCCGCGCCCATGTCGTCCTCGCGTCTTACCCCGGCGCAAACCGCCAAGAAACGTTGCTTCTTGGCGCATCATTCGCTCCCACAGCGCCGGTCGGCGTTGCGGCCTCAAGGGCACCGCTGGTCATTGGCGGCCTTTTCGCTATCGCGCTTGGCTGAGGCGCACGGCCGCTCGTGTTAGGCAGCCCCGCGAACGCGCGATGGCCCGCTTCTCACCGTTCGATGAAGGCCAGATGACAAAACCGGCCGCAAATCGAGCGGTCGCCAACTGGGACAGCAATACTGACCTACTTTACCTTGCCAAATTCTAATCATGAAGGCAAGGGTTCGCCTATCGAGAAAATGGTCTGTGGCGCGAAAGTTTCCCCCGCAACGAGCAAAAAGACCGGAACGGCTTGTGGCCGTGTCGTCGCGATCTGCATCGCGTGCGAGCGGTGGTTTAGGCGCGGCTCGCAGCCGCGCATGACGCTGGCAGCGCGGCCGTAGCGACGCCGAGGGCGCATGAACTTCGCAAGCGACAATGCAGCCGCCATCGCCCCGGAGATCCTCGCCGCTATTTCGCGGGCGAACGAGGGCGCGGCGCTGGGCTATGGGCAAGACGTCTGGACGAGGCGCGTCGAGGAGCGATTCGCCGAGATGTTTGCGCGTGAGGTCGCGGTTTTCCTGGTGCCGACGGGAACCGCGGCCAATGCGCTCGCGCTCGCGCATCTCACGCCGCCCTGGGGCGCCGTGCTCTGCCATCACGAGGCGCACATCGCGACGGACGAATGCGGCGCGCCTGAATTCTATGGCAGTGGAATCAAGCTCGTCGGCCTTCCCGGCGAAGCCGGCAAGATCGCGCCCGACACGTTGCAGCATGCGCTAAGCACGACATCATGGGGCGGCCCGCATCACGTCAGTCCGACGCTGCTGTCACTCTCGCAGGCCACGGAAGCGGGCACAATCTACCGGCCGGACGAGATCCGCGCGCTCGCCGACATCGCCCATGCGCATGGGATGTCGGTGCATGTCGACGGCGCGCGCATCGCCAACGCGCTGGCGCGGACCAATGCGTCGCCGGCGCAGGCGACGTGGATGGCGGGCGTCGATGCCCTATCGTTCGGGGCCACCAAAGGCGGCGCGATGGCCGCCGAGGCGGTGATATTTTTCGATTCCGCCCGTGGCCCAAACATGCCGGAGCGACGCAAACGCGCCGGGCATCTCCTCTCCAAGCACCGCTTCCTTGCCGCGCAAATGGAGGCCTATCTGGCCGACGGTCTGTGGCTCAAGCTCGCGCACCATGCCAACGCGATGGCCGACCGGCTGGCAGCCGGATTGGCCGCCGCGCAGCGCTTCCCCGTTTGGCCGGTCGAGGCGAACGAGGTGTTCGTCGCGTTGCCGTCGCACCTCGAGGCGCGGCTCAAGTCCGAAGGCGCGAGCTATTACCCGTGGACGACAGAGTCCCTGCCGAGGGGCGTTGCGCTCAAGCGCGACGCGACGCTCGTGCGTCTCGTCACGTCCTTTGCCACCTCTCCCGAGGAGGTTGATCGCTTCGTGGAACTCGCACGCGCGCCGTGATGCCACGCCGACGCCCAAGCTACGCCCTATTCCCGGCTATGGTTGCGGGATGCCGAGCACGTCGTTTTGCCTGGTCGTGGCTCGAACGCCGGTAATGGGATCGGGGGTCGTGTCGTGAAACACCGAGTTCTCCTTTGCGCGGGCATCGCCGCTTTGGCGCTGCTGGTGTCGCTCCAAGTGAAGGAGCATTGCCGCCGCATGAGGTCGTCACCATCGTGAGTTCGACCGGACTTGAGCCGGTTGGCCGCCCCGTACGCCAAGGCCCGGTCTACGCGTTGCGCGCGGTCGATCCCGCCGGGGAGGAAGTGCGGGTCGTCGTCGATGCCTACATGGGCCGCATCGTCAAAGTCATTCCGCTGAGCGGACCGCGGTACGCCATGCCCCTCCTGCGGGCGCCGTACGGGCGGCCGCCGCGACCGACGGCCATGGTTCCGGGTGACGAATTCGATGATCTCACTCCGATCGGGCCTGGACCGGGCGGGGTGCCGGCCGGTGCCGCCAGAGCTCCGCGCGATCCTGCCGCGCAGGCCGGCCCGCCGCTGCCGCGGCCACGGCCGAAGTTCGCGTCAACCGAGACGGCTGCGCCTGCGGCAGCGCCGCAGCAAGGCGCCAAGGACGACAGGCAAACCACGGGTACGGTGACTGCGCCCGCTGATGCAGCCGCGCCTCCCCCCGCGGGGCCCAACGACTACGAATAACACCATAAATGAAAGCGCCCCGGAAACCGGGGCGCTCCCTTCGATCGAACCAAAAGGCTTACGCAGCCTTGGCTTCGACCACCTTCGTCTGACCGTTGCCGATCGGGATCTGGCGCGGCTTCTTCGCCTCGGGAATCTCACGCACGAGATCGACGTGCAGGAGTCCGTTCTCGAGGCTCGCGCCCTTGACCTGGACGTAGTCGGCGAGCTGGAAGACGCGCTCGAACGCGCGCGCCGCAATGCCCTGATAGAGCACCTCGTCGCCGTTCTTCTCGTCCTTCGTGTGCTTCTCGCCTTTGATGGTCAGCGTGTTTTCCTTCGCTTCGATCGAGAGCTCGTTCTCGCCGAAGCCGGCCACCGCCACCGTGATCCGATAGGCGTTCTCGCCGGTCCGCTCGATGTTGTAGGGCGGATAGCCCGGAGCGGCCTCGGAGCCGTCAAGCATCGAGAAAAGCCGGTCGAAACCGACGGTCGAACGATAGAGGGGAGCAAGATCGAAAGTTCGCATGGCATAACCTCGTTGTTGAGCGAAATGCAGATGGGCCGCCCGAATGGGCCGGACCGGTTTGGTTTTGCGCAGCCCGAAGGGCCTGCGCACAGCCGATATGGGGGCCGCTCCCGGCCGGCGCAAGGGGGCTAACCTCCTGGCGTCACGGCGGTTTTCCTAGAGTTGCTGCAATTCCGGTTGCTCGCCGGGCGCGCCCGCCCCCGCTCGGATTGAGGCGAACCGCCGCCCTGCTATAAGGCGTCCGCGCGAGCCCCCCGCAGAGGTCATGACCCTCGTCTCCATTCCCGCCAATCCGGTGCCCGACGACGTCGTCGCCGGCACCTTCAAGACGCCCGATGGGGTCTCGCTGCGTTTTGCGCGCTGGGCGCCGCCGCGCGGCCGCAAGGGTACGGTGTGCCTGTTTCAAGGGCGCTCGGAATTCATCGAGAAATATTTCGAGACCGTGCGCGACCTGCGCGCCCGCGGCTTCGCGGTCGCCACCCTCGATTGGCGCGGCCAAGGCATGTCGGAGCGGGCGCTCGGCAACCCGCGCAAGGGTCACGTGCGCAATTTCGCCCAATACCAGATTGATCTCGAGAGCTTCATCAACGAGATCGTTCTCCCGGACTGCCCGCCGCCGTTGTTTGCACTCGGCCAGTCCATGGGCGCAACGATCTTGCTGCACGCCGCTTACGCCGGACACCGGTGGTTCGATCGCATGGTGCTGCTGGCGCCGATGATCGCGCTGCCGGGCCGCTCCGGCGGAAGCCGCATCTTGGTGAAGGCGATGCGCTTGGCCGGGCTCGGCTCGCTCTACGTCCCCGGCGGCAGCGCGGCGGCAATCATGGAGCGTCCTTTCAAAGACAACCTGCTCACGTCCGATCCGGTGCGCTACGCGCGCAACGTCGCGGTGCTCGAGGCAGAGCCGGCGCTGGCGGTCGGCTCGCCGACGGTCGCCTGGTGCGACGGCGCGTTTCGCGCCATGACCGAGCTCTGGGACGCCGGCTACCCGGCGCAGATCCGTCAACCCATTTTGATCATCGCCGCGGGGATGGACGGGATCGTATCGACGCCGGCCATCGGCGAGTTCGCGGTGCGGCTGCGCTCCGGCTCGCATCTTATCGTGCCGGGTGCGCGCCACGAGCTGCTGATGGAGCAGGATCGCTTTCGCATCCAGGCGTTGGCCGCATTCGACGCATTCGTGCCTGGGACGCCGCTGTTCAAGTGACGGCAAACGCACCAAGCCTTTAGCGAAATTGCGGACTATTGCTTGTTGAGTATCTCGACCGCCGCCGCGTGCACGCGCCTGTCGCCCGCCGCGATGATGCGTCCGCCCGCATGCGGGGCGCCGCCTTCCCAGCTGGTGATGATGCCGCCGGCGCCGATGATGATCGGCACCAGCGGGAGCACGTCGTAAGGCTTGAGCTCCGTTTCGATCACCAGATCGACATGGCCCGCCGCCAGCATGCAATAGGCGTAGCAGTCGCCTCCGTAGCGCGACAGCCGCACGGCCTGTTCCACCCGGGCGAACATCTCGCGATCGCGCGCATTCATCAGCAGCGGGCTCGTCGTGAACAAAACCGCGCTGGCGAGATCGGCGCAGGCGCGCACGCGCAAGTCCCGTTCGCCATTTTGACCGCGATAATGCGCCCGCCCGCCGTCGCCGCTGAAACGCTCGCGGGTGAAGGGCTGATTCATCATGCCGTAGACCGGTTCGCCCGATCGCAGCAAGGCGATCAGCGTGCCCCAAGCGGGCATGCCGGAGATGAAGGATTTGGTCCCATCGATGGGATCGAGCACCCAGACGTATTCCGCGTCGGCGCGTTCCTTGCCGAATTCCTCGCCGATGATGCCATGGTCGGGGAAAGTGCGGCGAATGAGCGCCCGCATCGCCGTTTCGGCCGCGTGATCGGCGGCGGTCACGGGATCAAATCCGCCGCCGCGGCCTTTGTCCTCGATGCTCAGCGCCGTGCGGAAGAACGGCAGGATGGTCTCGGCCGAGACCGAGGCAAGCTCGTCGACGAAAGCCGAAAAATCGATCGCAGTCATGCTGCGCCCCCTCACCGACGCGCAATGGAACTATCCAAGTGCCGCGCGCGCGGCAACCTCCCGCGCGTGCCGGCCGCCGCTGTCCAGCTTGCGACCCGCCCATCGCTGCGTGCGGCATGGCGCCCCAGCGGGTGATGTCCACAGACCCTGAAGGAGCGCATTGCGGGCTTTGTCAGTGTTACGAAGATTGCCGGGATGCTACATCCTTTTGACTGTCCTGAGCTATTTCGGGCGCCGGTGGCCGATTGCCGTGCGCTCGCAGCGGCGCATCCCCGCATCTGCATGGAAAGCCGATCACCCATGCCGATATGACAGTCATATTGCCCTGCTTCCCCTTGCCATTTGTGCGTTGCGGTGTATGTTGTTGCGGTGCGGTAGCGCCTGGCGTTACCGCCGCCCTCCTTGGGCGTTTCCTCCCTAGACTTGGGCCGCTTGCAGTCGCAAGCGGCCCTTTTTTCCAAGCATCGTGAAGAAGCGGTTTAACCTGGCCGCGATTGGTAGGGGCCCATCGGCCGTCATGGCCGGGGCATAGCGCGGCGAAGACGCGCGTGAACGCGCTGGCGCCCGTCTTCGTCGCATGCGAGGAGCAAGCCGTGGCTGCTCGGCACAAGGTTTACACTCGGGCCGGCCGATGCCGGACCCGGGTGTCGGGGGGCATGACGGGGAATTCTGAGGCGAGGGGGTTATTCCGCCGCCGCCCGGTAGGGTCGCAGTTCCTGGATCGGGATGGCGGCGAGCGCCTCCGACAGCGTCTCGAGGTCGTTCGCCAACCGGGCAAAGGAGGGGGAGCGCTCGAAGCGTCGCTCGTCCATGTAAAGCGCGCGGTTGAGCTCTAGCTGGATGGCGTGCAGGCCGGCGGCCGGATTGCCGTAGTGCTCGGTGATGAAGCCTCCCGCATAGGGCTTGTTGCGGCTGACCGAATAGCCCTGCGCGCGCAGCGTTGCCTCGATCGTCTCGGCGACCGCCGCCACGCAGCTCGTCCCATAGCGGTCGCCCAGCACCACGTCCGCGCGCGGACGCTCGTCCTTGGCGCCGGCGCTCGATGGCATGGAGTGGCAATCGAGCAGGATGGCGGCGCCGAAATCCCGGTGCACCCGCGTGAACAGCCGGCGCAGCGCCCGGTGGTAAGGCTTGTACAGCCCTTCGATGCGCCTGATCGCGTCGTCCACCGGAATGCGCTGACGATAGATTTCCTGGGCGTCGCCGACGACCCGCGCCACCGTGCCCAATCCTCCCGCCACGCGCATCGAACGGGTGTTGGCGAACGAGGGGAGCCGGCCCTCGAACATGCGCGGGTCGAGCTCGTACGGCTCGCGATTGACGTCGACGTAACAGCGGGGAAAGTGCGCCCGCATCAGCGGATAGCCACGACGCACGACACCGAGGCTGAGCTCGTCGACGAAGCTGTCCTCGGAGCGGCGTAGCGCCGCGACGTCGAGCCGCGAGGCGGTGAGGAACGCGTGCGGATAGACACTTCCGCTGTGCGGCGAATTGAATACGACCGGGCCGCGCCACTCGGCGGGCTCGAGAATCTCAAACGGAGGATCGAGCTCGTCTTTCACTTCGGACATGACAAAGGGCGGGCTTTCACGGACCTCAAGAGCAACCAACGACCCCCCGCTTTTGGCACCACTATGGCCGGAAACCGGCTATTGTCCATGGGCCAAAAGCGCAGGAGGGGTCGGCTTTAGGGTTGGATCAACCTTGCCGGCGATCCCCCGGAAGGGTTCACTCGTTATTTACCCGCCATCCCCCTCTATGGACGCGGGGAATAATAACAAGGGCAGGCGTTAGCTCACCATCCTGAGCGGGGCAGGACCATGGCCAAGATCATTCTTGCCGAGGACGATGGCGATATGCGGCGCTTCCTGGTGAAGGCGCTGCAGAATGCCGGCTACGACGTGGACATCGTGATGCCGGAGATGGACGGGATCGAATTGGCGCGCCGCGCCAGCGAGCTCGATCCCGACATCAAGATCATGTTCATCACCGGCTTTGCCGCGGTGGCGCTCAATCCCGATACGGCGGCGCCGAAGACGGCCAAGGTCCTGTCCAAACCGGTGCATCTGCGCGAGCTCGTCAACGAGGTGCAGAAGATGCTCGCCGCCTGACGCGGCCGGCGGTCCTTGCCTCGTCGCAACCGAGCCGATATGACGGACGCCGGCTCGGGCGCGTAGCTCAGCGGAAGAGCACTACCTTGACATGGTAGGGGTCACAGGTTCGATCCCTGTCGCGCCCACCATCGCCCCCGCTAACGTTTCACGGCGCTCACCGCTCTCGCGTCTTCCAGGCTGACGCCGTGTCGACATCACGCCATGGCTGAGGTTGATTGAAAATCCCCGCAGCGCAGCGGGCTGCTGCCGTATCGTTGGTTGTGATATCTTTAGGCAAGTACACGACCGCACAAACGACGGTAAACGTCGTGACTCAGGGAGGATGACCATGCCGAAATGGTGGGCGCGAGCGCTTCTTTCTGCCTGCTGCGTTCTAGCGGCGGCACTAATTCCGGGCAACGGCAATGCGGAGTATCGCGGCGGCACGATCAAGATTGGCGTGCTTAACGATCAGTCGGGCCTCTACGCCGACATCGCGGGCACCGCCTCGGTCTGGATGGCGCGCAAGGCAGTCGAGGATTTCGGCGCCGCCGCCAAAGGTATGAAAGTCGAGATCATCGGCGGCGATCACCAGAACAAGCCCGACATCGGCTTGAGCGTTGCACGGCAGTGGTACGATGTGGAGAAGGTCGATGCCATCGCCGACGTGCCGACGTCCTCGGTTGCGCTTGCGATCAACGAGCTCACTCGCGACAAGAACAAAGTATTCCTGGCCGTGGGCCCTGCGACTTCCGATCTCACCGGCAAGGCATGCTCGCCAAACACCGTGCATTGGATCTACGACACTTGGGCGCTGGCGAACGGCACCGGCAATGCGATTGTGAAGCGCGGCGGAGATACCTGGTTCTTCCTCACCGCCGACTATGCCTTCGGCTACGCACTCGAGCGCGATACCGAAGCGGTCGTGGTGAAGAGCGGCGGCAAGGTGCTGGGCAAAGTGCGCCACCCATTCCCCGGCACCGACTTCTCGTCCTTCCTGCTGCAGGCGAAGGCCTCGAAGGCAAAGATCATCGGGCTTGCCAATGCCGGCGGCGACACCATCAACGCGATCAAGCAGGCGTCAGAGTTCGGCATCGTCGAGGGCGGCCAGAAGCTTGCCGGCCTCTTGATCTTCGTCAACGACATCCATGCGCTCGGCCTCAAGACCGCCCAGGGCCTCATCTTCACCGATCCCTGGTACTGGGACCAGAACGACACTAATCGGGCGTTCGCACGCGAATACTTCGCAGCGCTCGGCCGCATGCCGGGCTACACCGTGGTCGGCGTCTATTCGGCCGTGATTCATTATCTTCGCGCGGTCGAAGCGCTCGGCAGTCATGCGGATGGCAAGGCGGTGATCGCGAAGATGAAGGAACTACGGACCGA
>VAZM01000168.1:1940-11490 GCA_005883135.1 Alphaproteobacteria bacterium | reverse complement strand
TGCCGGCCGTGGTGCCGCACTGTCCGGTTTGCCTTTCGGCGTTTGCGGGTCCGGGCCGGCGGGCACCGGGAGCGCGACTGGCACGCTCTTATTGCCGACGATGCGTTCGATTTCGCGCTCGACGTAATGGGCGAGCTTGCGCGCACCGAACTTCGTAAAATAGATGCCGTCGCTGCTCCGTAATCGGCGAGTCTGCCCTAAATAATCTGGTCCTTGTGGCGAGAAATTCCCCGCCTCATCGACGAAGCCGCCCCAAATGTCGGCATAGGCAATACCTTCCTTCTCAGCCTCGCTTCGATAAAGTTCGTTGAGGTAAGACGAGTCGGCGGTGGCGTCGCTATCGCGCTGCGAGGGCAGACCAACCCAGATGACCGGAACGCCGCCGCTTTTCAACGCCGCGATGGTGGCGGCGATGCGCTTGATGTAAGCCTGCTCCCACTTTTCCGACCGAAATTCCCACGGGCCGTAGGCCTCCTGGCGCGTTTGTGCCGGCGTCAGCTTGCCATGCTGTCGCTCGACCGGCTGCCGCTCCAAGTCCGTCGGTTTTGCCGGGCCCGTTTCGGTTGGCTGTTCCGACATCGCGTTCGCCGGCGCGGCAGGCGGAGCTTTCTCCCGGATAGTCTGGCGATCGTTGTTTCCGATCATCATGACGACCAAGTCGGGCTTTTCGGCCGCGATGATCTCGCGCACCACCTGCGGCCATTCGCTGTCGCGGCGCGGGTCGTAGCGGACCAGACCGGACTCGGTGCGATGTTTGCGCACGACGCCGATCTCGGGATCGTCGGAAAAGGCGTCTTCAAGCCCGGAGGCGAGCCAGTCAGCGTTCGCATCGCCCATCACCACGATCTTGACCGTGGCATCCCTGCGCTGCGTGCCAGGGGGAGCGTGGGAGAAATCTTTTTCGATTTCTCTGGCTCGTTCCCTCAGGCGGGGAGACGAAGTCCTTTCACGCTGGCGATATCCCCAGGAGTCCCATTGGCGATCACGCCCAAAACCGCCGTAGGAATTGTACGGCTGCTGCTGGCGTGAGCCCCATGAATTTCCCCCCCATGAATTTCCCCCCCAGGAATTTCCTCCCCAAGAATTTCCCCAGGACTGCGCATTCGCAGGAAGCAAAAGCGCAAAAATGATGAGGGCCACCGGCGCCGCTCGGACAAGGAGGCAGGCGGCTGCCCACCCGCAACGTTCAAGCACTACGCTTCGTCCGAGACTCACTTTTGGACTCTCCGGGGCTTCCAAGTCCAAGACTTCACAACACAAAAGGGCCGCTCGTTTCCCCTACGCGCCCTCGTTGCCGGGTCGATCCGATACCTAAAAGTAAGCCCCTGGCCCGGCAGGTTCGCAATCCTAAACCGCAATCGCACGAAAGACCACGGCATCACCGTACCGAGCTCGAATTTTTTCGGGGACGGTGACGTGCGTGGCACGCCGAACTCCGTCAGTGGCCAGACTCTCTTTTCCGGCGCGCGCCATACCCGCGTCCTTCGGTCGCGGCCGCGAGCCTCCCCCAAACAACGGAGATCGGAGAGAGGCTGTGTCGCCGCGCGAGGCTAGTCGCGTTCTATGAAGCTTTCATGTTGGAACCGACCAAAACGTGATGGCCATCACAGCGTCGCCGCCGGCGATATGCAATTGTGTTTGCGAAGTGGACGCCCCCCAAACCTCAGCCCTTTGAGGGCGCCCGCTGGATGAAGCCCCGCCACCCGCGGGGCTTCGCTTTGGAACGACCGCGGCTGTCGGGTTGGGCGCCGCCGCTATTTGGCCACGGGATGGCCCTGTTCGGTGCCGGGACGGACGTAGCGGCGCCACGATGGGAGAGCAGGAGTTCGGATCAGTGTTGGGGGAAACAACAAATGAGCGTCTTTAGACTTATCGCTGGTGTTATCGGCTTGGCGTTCGTGGCTGCAGCTGCCACGGCTGTGCCTGGCATCGGCACCGAGGTGCGGGCGGAACTCGCCCCGATCCTCGCCAAAGAGAGCCCTCCCGCGATGGCTTCGTCGGACGGCTGGGCTTGCGCGCGCGAACCATGGCCCTACGGATGCCAATGGCAGACACCCCCGGTAAAACGGGTTTTCGTTCGTCCGTCGGGGCCGTCCTAGTCCTATTCCCGCCGCCAACGCTTGTGGAATGCCGCCATCGCTGCCTCGCGCATCGCGGCATAACGTGCACGGGCGTGCAACCTTCATGATGGCCGCAAAGGCTGCGTCCAGCTCAGGTGAAATGATTGGGTTGACCTCGCCGACCTTCTTAACTGGGCTTTGACGGGGTCCCCATCGCGAGCGACGCGGCAAAGCCGATCGCGGATTTCTTCAGCGCTGAAAAATCGGCTTTCGAAATGCGGTCGCTCGCAGGCGTGAACTAGGTTCACACCACGGTCGCACAGCCGTCGGTATTGTCAGGCGCTGCCCACGCGAGCGGCCAGCAAAAATCAGTCTGGCGAAGCGGGGCGTGTCACCGGCAGGCCAGTCTCACGTCTGGAACTTTTCAGGAAGCGCACCCGTTACGGAAGACAAACGGAGTGGTATCATTAATGGCGCGGCGTCCGAAGAGATCTCCGGCCAATACTTCGCTGCGATCAGGCGGAACATCGATCACGTCGACCCGCAGTAAAAGGAGACGAGCCATGCAGGACAATTCCACAACGCCCCGCAATTTCAATCCGACCGCCGTTCCCGGACTTTCCGATGAGGCGCGCGAGGCCGTGAACGCAGCCTTTGACGCGATGTCCAGTTGGCGCGTTGAGGCGGCCAAAGAAAACGAGAAACACGGCCAGGAAGTTATTGAGAAGATGGCCGCGGCTGCTCGGGCACTGGGATGGCCGGAGCAAATCGTCGATGCCGCCCGCGCTCAGCTTCAGAGCGTCACGAAATTGCAGATGCAAACGATGGATCACATGATGGACGTTTGGGAGGAGCAGATCAAATCACCAAACCCGATGACGGCGCCGTCGGTGATGCTGTCGAAGCTAAAATCCTGGCCCGACGCCCAGCCGGCGGGCGCTTGGCCGCATGCAGACGCTTTCGTAGGGGCCGCGGCGAACCCGATGCAGTTTTGGATGCAATTCGCCGAGCAGTGGCAGAAAGCCTGGACTGACGCGATGGGAGTTGGCCCCAGCGGACAGCGCCGCCGTTGATTTCGCGCACAAAGGCGGTGGCTGAATAGCCGACGGCCTCGACGTCCACGCCGCCAGCTCATCGGCAGACGGCCGGCCTGGATTCGACGGCGCGCGGCGACAGCACTTCGCTCGTGCTGTTGCCCCTGATCCTTCAGCCAAACCATGACCTTAGCCCAAGACGTCCCCGGCCCGGGTTGTACCGGCGCAAGCTCCTGTATACCTTTGCGGGACTATCCAACCGGCGAGTAAGAGAGTTAGGACGATCATTGCAAAAAAGGACTGGATCATTCTCCTGGAGGCCGGAACCATCGTCGGTCCGACGGCTGAAAAGCTTCGGGTCGCCCTGGCCACGAAAGAAAAGAGGATCGTCAAGAAGTACAATATTTTTCTCAGGCCCGAACACTTCCTCGTGCTCGATGGGTACGATCCGCGGATCCATGCCCTCTATTATTGTCCTCAGCTCTACCGGTACGACGGCGATAAAGCGCTGGTTCCTCTGGAGGGTGAGGAGATTGGAAAATTGGTTGCACAAGCTGTCCAGAACGGCGTCGTCGAGAAGCAGCCGTGGTACGCGCCTTCAGAAATGCTGACACGCGAACCGATCGTCAGTGGGAGCATGAACATCGATTTCGACCGCGTCGTCGTCGATGCGCCTGCGGGACCTTCCGTTCAAGCGAACCCATAACGGATCAGGACACACTTGCACCCAGGCAACCGGGCAAGAATTCTACCGTCGTCGATCAGAGTTTGCGCACCTCATGGCACGACTTCCGCGGCAGTATGCCCCGCTCGTCTACGGCATCATTCAGGCGGCGATCACGACAGCCGTCGCGACCGCGATCGCAACGCACCACTTGACCGATCTCAGCCTGCGATTCCTCGAGGAATGGTCATTCGCTTGGTCGCTGGCTTTTTTGACCATGCTGCCGGTTGTGGTGTTCGTTTCGCCGTTCATTCAGCGCTGTGTTTTGGCCATGACGGTGTCTGCTGCCGGCGACGGCGTGAACTGACGCATCTTGCGACAACAGCTTTGCCGCCCGCGCTTTCTAAAAGCTGGATATGAGCGTCTGCGTGGATATTTTATAGAAGCAGACGACGAGCCCGGGCCGCCAGCGTGCGCGGATGACCCTGGCGTTATAGAATAGCGCCAACTCTCCGGCACAAACCAATTCGGAGGCAGCAATGGCTCGGAAAGCTTCGGCCCAGCGAAAGAATAAGGCCGCCCCTGCCCCAGCCTCGGACGGAACGGCCGCCGCGCCCCCGACGACCGCGGATCATACGATCGTCGTCGGCAAGAGCCACAAGTATGAAGTGCTCGATCTCAAGTTCGGCAATCGCCATGGCCTGATCACCGGCGCGACCGGCACCGGCAAGACGGTGACGTTGCAGGTTCTGGCGGAAGGCTTCTCCCGCGCCGGCGTGCCGATTTTCGCCGCCGACATCAAGGGCGACTTGTCGGGAATTGCCGCCCCGGGCGAGGCCAAGGAAGCGTTCGTGAAGCGCGCAAGCGACATGGGGCTGGCGTATCAGCCGGACCAATTTCCCGTGATGTTCTGGGACGTCTTCGGACAGGAGGGCCATCCGGTTCGCGCCACGATCTCGGAGATGGGACCGATCCTGCTGTCGCGGATCATGGACCTCAACGACACGCAGGAAGGCGTTCTCAACGTCGCGTTTCGCGTCGCGGACGAGCAGGGGCTGCCCGTGCTCGACCTCAAGGATCTGCGCGCCATCCTGCAATCCGTGGCGGAAAATGCCGCCGCATTGCAGATTCAATACGGAAACGTGTCCGCGGCGACCGTCGGGACCATCCAGCGCCAGCTGCTGGTGCTGGAAAACCAGGGTGCCGCGTCGTTCTTCGGCGAGCCGGCGCTCGATATCGCCGACTTCATGCGGACCGACCGCGAGGGGCGCGGCTATGTCAACATTCTCGCGGCTGACAAGCTGATCGCCAATCCACGACTCTACGCCATGTTCCTGTTGTGGATGCTCTCGGAGCTGTTCGAGAAGCTTCCCGAGGTCGGAGATCCGGACAAACCGAAGCTCGTCTTCTTTTTCGACGAGGCGCACCTGTTGTTCAATGATGCGCCCAAGCCGCTCCTGGAAAAGATCGAGCAGGTCGTGCGTTTGATCCGCTCCAAGGGGGTCGGCGTCTATTTCGCCACGCAAAACCCCCTCGACGTGCCGGATACCGTGCTCGCGCAGCTCGGCAACCGCGTGCAGCACGCGTTGCGCGCATTTACTCCGCGCGATCAGCGCGCGGTGAAAGCCGCTGCCGAAACCTTTCGGCCGAACAAGAGCCTCAATACGGCGCAGGTCATCACCGAACTCGGCAAGGGCGAGGCGCTGGTGTCGTTCCTCCAGGGCAACGGCGTTCCCTCGGTGGTCGAGCGCACGATGATCCGCCCGCCTTGCGCGCGCCTGGGGCTCGTGAGCGCGGAAGAGCGCCGCACGGTGATCGCGCAAAGCCCGGTCAAAGGCAAATACGATACCGCGGTCGATTCGGAATCGGCTTACGAGATCCTGAAAAAACGCGTCGAGACGACCGCCGCGGATCACTCCGCGGACGAAGCGCAGTCAGGAGGGTGGATCGGCAAGATTGGGGGCGTGCTGGGGGCGATCTTCGGGACGACGCGCCGACGCAGCGAGCGTTTGAGGACAGGACAACTGGTCACGCGCGAGGTCACACGCTCGGTCACCAACCGCGTGGCCGGACAAATCGCGGCCGACATTGGCAAGTCGGTCGCCGGCTCGATGGGCGGCTCGGTTGGCCGGGCGATTGTTCGCGGCGCGCTCGGCGGCATCCTGCGGCGGCGATAAAGGCCGATTGGGACTCGGTAACGGATGACGATGAAGTTGTGTTGGCGCCGTACGCGCCTTTGAACGTTGCAAAGGCGATTGCACCAAACGTTTGGACCGATCATGGACCGGAATAGGTCCGAAGGCCGGGCCGATATCCTCGGAACCGTTACTATTTCCGCCCCCGGATTGCGCGAACAATGCCCCATTTGCGCCAATGCGGCGCCATTGTGGCGGTTCCTTATGTCTGCATCCAACCTCTAGGGGGACGGGAGGGTGCAATGCTTACGCTACGCGCTTTGGCGATCGTGATAACTGGGGCTGGGGCGTTCGCGGCTCTGCCGGTGACGGGTGCACAGGCATGCGATGACGACCGGTATCCCTGCCCCATAAGGGTGCCACAAGAGACCGTCGATGCGCCGGCTCAGGCCGCGCCCGCGGCCGCGGCGCAACCGCAAAGGAAGGTGAGCCATCCCGCGCGCTCAAATGCGAAGCCGCAAGCAAAGCGCGAACAAGAAGCGCCACGTGCCGCGGCCCGCGCCAAGCCGAGCAAACCTGCCGCGCAGGAGCAGGCGGCCGAGCCGATCTCGCAGAAGGGGGCAGACGCCGCTCCCGCCATGGAGCCGCCCCGCACGGATCAATCTCTCAACGACGCCAGCCGGGGCGCAGGTGCGGTGGCGGCCCCGGTGACGGCTTGGCCGGCTCTCGCCACCACCGAGGGCGCCGGCGCGCCGACGGCGGCGAACGCAGACGCCAGGGAAGCCGCCAAAACGAATGCAGCGACGAATGCTGCCACGAATGCAGTGACGGCTGCTGCAACCGATGCGGTGACAAATGCGGTGCAAGTGGTCGACAAGGACGAGGTCAACGATCTCGATCGCGCCGCTGCCGCCAGCGGACCGGCCGAGTCGTCCTGGCTCACCTATCTCTTGTTGATCTTGGGCATCGCCCTCGCCGCGGCATCCGCCTTCTGGTTCGTTTTCAGGACGGCATCCCGGTTCGCGCGCCGACCGGCACATCCGCGCATGCACATGAGCAGGTCGTGACAGGAGACCGGGCGCTCGATCTCGAGCGCCCAACGTTGCGACTACTCGACGACGAAGCGATCCGATGACGCGACGTCATCCGCTGCTCGGTGGCGCGGCGGCCACGCGGCCGTTGGCGGCGCGAGCGTCGGACTTGCAACGGTAGGGTTCAATTGCGCTGCACCGTGCAGCTCGCGCCGGCGGCACGCAGTTCGACGCACAATTTCTCGGCGCTGGCACGGCTCTCGGTCCCGACGTGGACCCGCGCCCAGCCCATGCTGCCGCGCGCGAGTCCGTGGTGCAAGACGCGTGGCTCCCGCTCGGCGAGGATGCGCGCGTACTTCTCCTGAAGTTGACGATACGCGGCGAGCGCCGTCGCATCCGACGAGCTTCCGACCAATTGCACGCCCCAGGGATCGAGCGGCTTCATGACGGGAGCCGGCGAGCGGGCGACGAGGCCGGCAATTTGCGGACATGGCACGGGGTGTGCGAAATGCATCTCAGCAGCGCCGCCCTTAGCGCGAGCCCATTCCTCGGGGGACTGCCCCGTTACAATCCTCACATACGCGTCGGTCTCCCGCGGCAGGCCGCGCCGGCCGGCCAGCCAGTCGCGAACGCGCCGAGGTCCCGCATTGTAAGCGGCTGCCGCGAGGCCGAGGTTTCCGAGTTCGCGCCGCAGGTCGCGCAAGAGCTTTGCGGAATGGGCGATTGCCTCGATTGGATCGAAGGGGTCGGCAAGGCCGCGGGCGTTCGCGGTCGCCGGCATGAACTGCGCCACCCCTTGCGCGCCGGCGCGGCTGACCGCCCTCGGATCGAAGCGACTCTCCTGCCAGATCAGCCGGGCGAAGAAATCGACCGGCAGATCATTTTCTCCCGCTGCTGCCGCGAGCGCATCACAGATGCTCGCGACAGAGGCCGCACCGTCCGAGGGAGTCGCCGAGGGTGACTTGGTTCCTTCAACCGGGGGAACTTGATCGGGCTCACCTGCGCTCGCTTGCCCGATGCGTTGGCTCGGCAGCGCCAGCATGACCGTAGTCAGAAGCAACATGACCGGGACGAGACCGGATGCGACAAGGCCATGCATGAGCGTCACGCGAGCGGAGACATCCGTCGTCCTACTGGCTGCGGCTTTTTTCTTTGTCGCAATTCTTGGCGACGTACCTGTCGATGATAGCGCGGCCCTGTTTGTCGGTTTGCTTGCGGGCCTCGCGCGCGGCTTGGCAACAGATCGGGGTCGGTTGATCGGTCGTGCCGCAGAACAGGATCGTCGCCAAATCCGTGACCGGCGAAGCCGTCGCTGCGAGCGTCAACAGCACCATTGCGCCCCAGTAATTCATGCGTGACGCCTATTGCACGCTTAGCGCGCTCCGAGAGCCGCGGCCGTGACGGCGGCGGCAAGATTTTGATCTTCGCCGGCTTGCGCGTCAAAGGTTATAATGTCGCTCGGCGGTTAACCCGCACCGTTAACCGGCACTCACGGGGTTCCGACTTTGACAGACCAGCAAAAGCCAAGCGTCCCGTATTGGCATCTCTACACTGATGAGAACGGCATCAGCCGGCAGCGGCGTTGCCTAATGACGCGGTTCGAGTTGCCGATGCGCGATGGCAGGGAGAGAGGTATCACGACCGCATGACCACGATGGTGACGGTGCAGCCTGTGGGCTGGGTTGGCACTTGGCACGAAAACCCGGCACCACAGTGGATCATTCCGCTGTCGGGCCATTGGTGGGTGGAGTCCATGGACGGCGAACGCGTTGAAATGGGGCCTGGCCATATTTCATTCGGGGAAGATCAGGGCTGCGTCCCGCATGACGGTCGAATCGGTCATCGTTCGGGCACGATCGGCAATGAACCCGCCGTGCTGATGGTCGTGCAATTCGACACACGGCGGACCCATACCTCCCCTTGTCGGTTTGAGTAGCTGCCGTGGACGGCTTCGAAGTTATCAATCGGCGCTTTGCTCGTTACGTCCTTGATAACGCGCCACTCGAGGAGCTAGCCACGGGCTTCCGTTGGGTAGAAGGCCTCGTATGGATGGGAGATTGGAATTGCCTCCTGTTCGAAGACCTGCCGCGCAATCGCATCATGCGTTGGTCCGAAGCAGAAGGCGTTTCGATTTATCGCGAGCCATCGAACTACGCCAACGGCCAGACACGCGACCGGAACGGCCGCCTCATCTCCTGCTCCCACGAAAAGCGCTGCATCTTTCGCACCGAACATGACGGGGCGATCACGACTCTTGTCGATTCGCATGCGGGCCGCCGGCTGAATTCACCAAATGATGTCGCGGTCAAATCCGACGGAACGATTTGGTTCAGTGATCCGGTTTACGGAATTTCGACGGATTATGAGGGCGGTCGACAGCGGTCGGAACAACCGCCGGCGCTTTATCGCTTCGATCCTGCGACCGGTGACATCAGGATTGCAGCGTCGGACTTCGACGGTCCAAACGGATTGGCCTTCTCGCCTGACGAGACGACGCTCTATGTCGCCGAAACCGGGAATCAGGCCGAGGACAATCCGAAGCAATTTATCCGCGTTTTCGCCGTCGGCGACGGAGGAGCACTGTCCGGCGGTGGTGTATTCGCCAAAATCGAACCAGGTTATTGCG
>VAZM01000168.1:0-1934 GCA_005883135.1 Alphaproteobacteria bacterium | reverse complement strand
GACGAAGACGGCAATATCTGGTCTAGCGCGGCGGATGGCGTGCACTGCCTATCGCCGCAGGGCGACTTGCTTGGAAAGGTTTTAGTGCCGCATCGGGTCGCCAACCTCAAGTTCGGCGGGTTGCATCGCAATCGCCTCTTTATCGGCGGATCGCAAACGCTGTACGCAATTTTTCTAAATCGGCGCGGATTGCCGTTTCCATGAACCCCGCGGGTTGCACGGTTCCGGAATAACCGCTGGACGAAAGCGAGGCCGGCGAAAGTCAGACCCCCGCCGACAAAGTCGGCGGGGGTCCCGAGTGACGCACCAACGGTTGAGCTAATTCGATCCAGGTCTAATCCGCGGGTCGCTGGCCTGACTCCTGCTCCTGCATCAGCGGTGCGAGCTTGTCATAGTTCTTCAGCACCAGCGCAATATTTTCCTTGAACTGAACCGGCTTTGCGTTCTTGAGCGCCGCGTCGAGCTGCGCCAGCTCTTCTTTCTTTTCGGCTTCGGGAACGGATTTGTCGGCCTTGAGCCCCGCAATCTGTTTCTTGAGTTGTTCGGGCGGCTCCGTGAACTTCTTGGTCTGCGGGTCGATCCCCGCCATGATCAGCGAGATATTCATCGACGCGTCGTCATATTCGCCCAGGCTGGCAAAGCCGTTCTTCTTGGCCACAGCCGCCGCCTGCGCGTCGACCTTAGGATTCGGTTGGTCCGGATTCGCGCCGGCGTAGAGCCGCGCCATATCCTTAGAAGCCCCCACAAAACCTTGAATCTGCTTCTCGGTAAGCTTGATCTGCTTCAGCTCCTGCGCGGCCGTGGCGCCAGGATGAAGCAGAGCGGCAGCCAGAAACATCGAGAACGCCACGGCCAAAAACCCCCGAGGCGCGGACACTGCATTCGGAACGAGCGACATGGGATCATCCTCCATCGCGACACGTCGCTTGAACCCGACAATTTTGGCCGCCGCATGACAGTGGCGCCGATGCGACGTGGAACCCGGGAATGTTTACGCCAATATTATGCGACGGTCGCGGCCTCGCGAGCGCGCGGCGTCTGCGGTAGAGCGATGTGGAACCAGGCAATAGCTCCCATTACATCGGCCATCGGGGCAAGCGACAGTTGTGCCCAACATTAATACCGGCGGGAACTCCCGTTGCGCGACATCAATCCCCGGGGATGGCGAAGCGCGGCCAAGCTGCCGCGATCAGCTCGCCAACGCCACGCATTCGATCTCGCAGCCGTTGCCGAACCTGAGATGCATCGACCAAGCCGTGCGCGCGGGCGGATCGATCGGGAAGAATTCGCAGTACACCCGCTCCATTTCCGGCATGTCGGCAAGATCGGCGAGCACCACATGCACGCGCACGACGCGCGCCAGCGACGAGCCGACGGACTCCAGCATGTGTTGCATATTGGAGAGCGTTGTTCGGATCTGTTCGGCAATCGGCCCATGCTTGCGCTCACCGGTCTCGGGATCGATCGGACCCATCCCCGATAGAAATATATAGTGGCCGACGCGGATGCCGGGAACGTGCGGCAGGTTGGCGCCGCGCGAGACGTTGAGACGCGGGTTCTTTGGTTCGATCACCGAACGCGGCAGCTTCTCGGTCATCGGATCACGCCAACGCCGTGCATTCGATGATCACTTTCGCGTCGTCGGGAAGGCGCGCGCCGCAGACCGTGCGGGCGGGCGGCGGGTCGGGAAAGAAACGGGCGTAGACCTCGTTCATATTCGGCGCTTCCAGCATGCTATGCAGGAGCACGTTCACCTTCACGATCTTATCGAGCGACGAGCCGGCCGCCTCCAGCAACTGCTTGAGATTGCCAAGGATGTGTCGGGTTTCGCTCGCCGTGGTCCCGCGCACGCGCTCCCCGGACTGCGGGTCGACCGCCGCGAGGCCGGACACGAAGAGAAAGTCGCCGCCCTTGACCAGGGTCGATACTGCCCG
>VAZM01000167.1 GCA_005883135.1 Alphaproteobacteria bacterium | reverse complement strand
GCGATGGTGCTCCACCCGTTGCCCGCGCGCGGCTTCGGCGAGACGGAGCGCCTGCTCGTAAATCGGGCGATAAGGCTTGCCGGCGTAGACCACCTCGCCGCCCGCGGCGGCGTAGAGATCGGCGATCGCGCCGGCGCAATAGACGAGCGTGTCACCGCGCTCGACCACCACGTCGGGATTGGCGCAGACCATCGGCAGCGCGCGGGCGCGCATTCGCGCCACGAGATCCTCGTAGTCCCGCGGCGTCTCGACCGTATCGTCGAGGAGCCCGGAGCAGACCACATAATCGGCACGCTCCAATGGTGCCATCGGCGCGGCGAGCCCGTCGAACAGCGGCAAATCCCGCTCCGGCCCGATGTGGAACACGCGCGCTCCCGCCCGCGCGGCGATCAGCGCGCGCGTCACGTCGCCCGAGCTGATGATGCCGTCGTAGGCCGCGGGCGGCACGCCGAGCCGGTCCAGGATCGTTCGCGCCACGCGCTCGCCCGGGCGCGGCGCGTTGGTGATCAGTACCACCGTGCCGCCGCGCTCGCGGAAGCGCGTCAACGCATCGCAGGCGTCCGGCGCCGCGACGACGCCGTTGTGCACGACACCCCACACGTCACAAAGCGCGACGTCGTAGTTGCCGGCGAGTGGGGCAAAATGCGCGATGAACGGCGGGAGCACAACGGGCATGAGCTGAGTGGAGAAGAGCGGACGACAGCGCGTCGAATCAAAAGCGAGGGTCGCTGAGGTGGCAAGGGCGAGCGCGCGGCTTCCCTCTTCCGTCCTCTCTCGCTCGATGTCAACCGCGCGCGGGTTTGCCCTATCCGGCGGCTCCCCGCTGCCGCTATAAGGCCATCCGCCATCGTCGGGGGACTTAATCTCGCAGCACGAGGATACCTGCCGCAGCCGATGTCGGGATTGATCGCCACCATCGAACGCCGCCCGCAGGCGGCCTTTGCCGCCTTTCTCGCGCTGCACGTCGTCGTCTGGACGGCGCTGCCGGCGCTGCTTTATCCGAATCTGCCGCTCGACCTCATCGAGGCGCTGACTTACGGCCGCGAATGGCAGCTCGGCTACGACAAGCTGCCGCCGTTGCCGTGGTGGCTGGTCGAAGTCGTCTACCAGACGGTCGGGGTCGACACCGCCTATTACGCGTTGGCGCAGTTCGCGGTGGTTGCGGCCTTTGCCGTCGTTTGGCTGACCGCCCGCCCGCTCGTCGGCGTGGTTGGCGCGCTCGTGGCCGTGCTCATCCTCGATGGGCTGCACTACTTCCATTTCACCGCCGCCAAGTTCAATCACGACGTGATCCAGCTGCCGCGCTCCACTGGCTGCTGCTCGGCCTCGCCATCGGGCTATCGCTGTGGGCGAAATATTTCGTGGTCGTGCTGGCGGTGCCGCTCGCCTTGTTCCTGCTCATCGACCGCGAGGCGCGTCCTGCGCTCGCTACGCCCGGCCCTTTCGTCGCGCTCGCCGTCGCGCTCGCAATCATGGCACCGCATCTCCTCTGGCTGGTGCGCAGCGACTTTCTTCCTTTTGCCTATGCGAGCGCGCGCGCGGCCCCCTCGCGCGGGCTTCTCGATCACGTCCTGCATCCGCTCACGTTCGCCGTGGGGCAATTGGCGTTTCTGCTGCCGGCGCTCGTCATCGCCGCCGCCGTCATTTGGCCGCGGCCCAAGGTGCAGGTGAGCGAGGCCGCGGCGCAGGGCGCCGGTGCGAAGGCGGATGGCTTCGACCGCCGCATCGTCACGCTCCTAACGTTCGGCCCGGCGACGATGACGGTCGCGCTTTCGGCGCTCACCGGACGCGGCGCCATCGCGATGTGGGGCTATCCCCTGTGGCTGTTCCTCGGGCTTTGGATCGTGCTCTACGCTCGCGCCGCGATCGAGCCGGTGCGGCTCGGGCGCATCGTGGGAGTGTGGGCGGGCGTATTCGCGTTGTTCGCAATCGCCTTTGCCGCCAGCTATTCCGTCCTGCCGGCGATCGACCATCGTTACCGCGCGGTCTTCTATCCCGGCGATCGGCTCGCCGACGAACTCGCGCGGCGCTTTCGCGCCGCCACGGGGCGGCCGCTGACCTACGTCATCGGCACCATGTGGGACGGCGGCAATGTCGCCCATTACGCGCGGGAGCAGCCGCGGGTGCTCATCGACGGCGATTGGCGGCGCGCGCCCTGGATCGACCTCGGCGACCTGCGCAGCAAGGGCGCGGTCGTGGTGTGGACCGGCAGCGATCCCACCGTGATGCCGCTCGCGCTCCGCCGCGTCGCGGGCGAGGCGCAGATTCAGCCGCCGTTCACGCTACCGTTTCGTCGCGGCGATCACGTGCTCACCGTCGGCTGGGCGATCCTGCGGCCGCAACCGGCATTTGCGGGCAGGCGAGGGGCTACGCCACCGCTTTGATCACGCGCGCGACCTTGGCGAACATCTCCTCGATCTCGCGCTCGCTCACGATCAGCGGCGGGGTGAGCACGAGGGTCTCGCCGGCGGCGCGGACCACCAGATCGAGCTCGTGGAAGGCCTTGTCCATCGCTTCGTAGGCGCGCTTGCCGACCTCGCCCGGGCGCGAGGCGAGGTCGATGCCGGCGGTGAGCCCGACGCAGCGGATGTCGAGCACGTTGGGCAGGCCTTTGAGCGACATCGCCGCCTCGGCCCAGACCGGTTCGAGCTTGTGCGCGCGCTCGAACAGGTTTTCCTCGCGGTAGAGGTCGAGCGTGGCGAGCCCGGCGGCGCAAGCAAGCGGATGCGCCGAATAGGTGTAGCCGTGAAACAGCTCCGCCACGTGCATCGGCCCGCGCATGAAGGCGTCGTAAATCCCCTTGCGCACGATCACCCCGCCCATGGGCACGCTGCCGGAGGTGATCCCCTTGGCGAAGGTGATCATGTCGGGGTTGACGCCGTAGCGCTCGGCGGCGAACGCGTGGCCGAGCCGGCCGAAGCCGGTGATGACCTCGTCGAAGATGAGCAGGATCCCGTGCTTGTCACAGATGGCGCGCAGCCGCGACAGGTAACCCTTGGGCGGGGGCAGCACGCCGGTCGAGCCCGACATCGGCTCGACGATCACCGCGGCGATGGTCGAGGCATCGTGCAGCGTCACGATGCGCTCGAGCTCGTCGGCGAGATGGGCGCCCCAGTCCGGCTCGCCTTTGCTGAAGGCCTGGTGCTCGCGGCTGTAGGTCGCGGGCAGATGATCGACGCCGGCCAGCATCGTGCCGAACAGTTTGCGGTTGTTGACCATGCCGCCGACCGAGATGCCGCCGAAACCGACGCCGTGGTAGCCGCGCTCGCGCCCGATCAGGCGGGTGCGCGCGGCCTCGCCGCGCACGTGGTGGTAGGCGAGCGCGATCTTGAGCGCGGTGTCGACCGCCTCCGAACCGGAATTGCAGAAGAACACGTGATCGAGTTCGCCCGGCGCGAGCGCGGCGACGCGGCTCGCGAGCTCGAACGCCTTGGGATGGGCGAACTGGAAGGCCGGCGCGTAGTCGAGCGCGGCCGCCTCGGCGCGGATTGCCGCCACGATCGGATCGCGATTGTGCCCCGCGTTGGTGCACCACATGCCGGCGGTGCCGTCGAGCACGGCGCGGCCTTCCGGCGTGTAGTAGTGCATGTCCTTGGCGCGGGCGATGAGACGCGGCGCCGCCTTGAACGCCCGATTGGGCGTGAACGGAATCCAAAAGGCTTCGAGGTCGTTGGGGACGGCGCTTGCGCGCTGTGCCGGTGCCGTTGCCATGGCGCTGTCTCCGTTTGCTGTCGTCTTTGCTGCGGCGCTTGACCGCGCGGCAGCGATGGGTCTTGCGTCCCTTGCCGCTGCGTAAGCTGGCTGCTACCACCCGCGGGCAATGTAGGGCAATAATGGCCGACAAGCCCGACAAAACCAACAAGCTGAAGGCGCGCCTGCCGCGCGGGTTCGCCGATCGCGGCGGGGCCGAGATTGCCGCTACGCGGCGCATGCTCGAGACAATTCGCGCGGTCTACGAGCGCTACGGCTTCGAGCCGCTGGAGACGCCGGCGATCGAATATACCGATGCGCTGGGAAAGTTTCTGCCCGACCAAGACCGGCCGAACGAGGGCGTGTTCTCGTTCCAGGACGACGACGAGCAGTGGCTCTCGCTGCGCTACGACTTGACCGCGCCGCTCGCGCGCTACGTGGCGGAGAATTTCGAGCAGCTGCCGAAGCCCTATCGCAGCTACCGCGAGGGATGGGTGTTCCGCAACGAGAAGCCGGGCCCTGGGCGCTTTCGCCAATTCATGCAGTTCGACGCCGACACCGTGGGCTCGGCCTCAATGGCCGCCGATGCCGAGATGTGCATGATGGCCGCCGACACCATGGAGGCGCTGGGCATTCCGCGCGGCAGCTATGTGGTGAAGGTGAACAATCGCAAGGTGCTGGACGGAGTCTTGGAATCGATCGGGCTCGGTGGCGAGGCGAGTGCGGGCAAACGACTCGCCGTGTTGCGTGCGATCGACAAATACGATCGATTGGGTAACGAAGGCATTCGGCAATTGCTTGGAGCAGGGCGTAAAGATGAGAGTGGCGATTTTACGAGAGGAGCAGAACTTTCCGACGAACAGAATCTTCAGATTCGGACGTATCTGACGACCGCCTACCGCGAAGGAAGTCCAGAGCTCAGCGAGAAGGGCCGAAGCCGTGGGGAGACGTCCCCAATTTTGAATTTTCCGGGTGAAGAGACTTGGCCAAGTGAGCAGATGTCGTTCAGAGCTTGGGGCCGGAATGTAAACGACTCTCAAACCGGTATTCAGGGCGTAGCTGAACTGGAGGAAATGGCGAGGCTATGTCGCGCGGCCGGATACGGCCCTGGTCGAATTATGTTCGAATCATCGGTCGTGCGCGGCCTCGAATACTACACTGGTCCGATCTTCGAAGTTGAGTTGACATTCCCGATCGAAGATGAGGATGGAAAGCCGATCCGCTTCGGTTCCGTTGGCGGCGGTGGGCGTTACGACGGATTGATCGAGCGCTTCCGCGGCGAGCCGGTGCCGGCGACCGGCTTCTCCATCGGCGTGTCGCGGCTGCTGGCGGCACTGCAGCATCTCGGCAAGATCGATAGCAAACCCGAGCCAGGTCCGGTGGTGGTCACCGTCTTTGCCGACATTCCCATCGCCCACTACCAGCGCCTGGTGGCGCAGCTGCGCGAGGCCGAGTACGCGCCGGGAAAGACGATTCGCGCCGAACTTTATTTGGGTGACGGAAAATTCGGCGCGCAGATGAAATATGCCGACAAACGCGGGAGCCCCTGCGTGGTGATCCAGGGCGGCAACGAAAAAGCAAAGGGCGAAGTCCAAATCAAAGATCTCATCCTCGGTGCCGAGATCGCGGGGATGAGCAAGGACCGCGACGATTATCTCAAGAAGCAGGCGACGGCGCAGTTCGCGGTCGCCGAAGACAAGCTCGTCGATGCCGTGCGAGAGGTGTTGGCGCGCCACGACGTGAATTGGAGCTGACGGCTAGGGCGATTCTGCCACGCGAACCGCGATCGGCCGGTTCACTTGGTGATGATCACCGGCAGCGGGCGCGGATAGTAACAGGTGTTACGGGTTGGTACCGCCGGCAGGGCGTACGGGTTGACGTACGGCGACCAGAGGCAGCTGAACGCGATGAAGTCGCCATATTGCCGATGCACGCTGGTGATGCGGTGGTACTTGTCCCAGCGCGCGCAATAGGCGGCGGCCGCCTGCTGGGCCATCGCCTCGTTCTCGCACGACCACGGGATGATGCCGCCGGTGTCGTTGGCGTGATAGATGTAAATCTGCGCGCGGGCGGCCGCGCCCAACAGCAGAAGCGCCATAACGGACAGCAACGCCCTGCGCAGCATGCGCGCCTCCCCCACCGACTCGCCGGAGCTTAGATGGCTGTGATGGCGCTGCAAAGGCGCCTCGCCGAGGAAACCTGAAAGCGTGGCCGGAACGCCACACTCGCCGCTTTCTTGCACCGCGCGCCGAGCGCGACCTTGATTTCGCCGGGGTTCGGAGGTCACCGTCGCATGAAGCCATCGTTGCGGAGAGCCCGATGATGTCCGGCCGCGCGCTGTTGCTCGCCTTCGCGTTTGTCGCGACGCTCGCCGCGTTGCCGGCAGCGCCGGCCCGCGCCGCCAACTGGCTCGAGCTCAATTTCTATCTCTCCGGTCCGCAATACGAGGGCAAGCTGCCGCCGTGCGACTACCGCGACGCGTTGCTGCGCATCGCCTCGCGCTTCAACCAAAAGGAAGACATGTATTGGGCGACCGATCTGCGCATCCTCAATTTCGAGAAGGTGCGCGAGACCTCGTTCCGCCCGTGGGCCGCGCAGACCATTCCACGCCGCTTCTGCAGCGGCATCGTGGAAATCTCCGACGGCAGCCGGCACGTGATCCATTACTCCATCGCCGAGGACGCCGGCATGATCGGCGCGAGCTGGGGGGTCG
>VAZM01000008.1:1116-6301 GCA_005883135.1 Alphaproteobacteria bacterium | reverse complement strand
AACCTCGATTTAGGTTTATACTTCCAAATCAAGGGGTTGATTCGCCGAGGGAGCGCAGACGCGCCCCACGGTTGAGTTTATCCACAAAGCCGCGTGCGGAGTGCTTGTCTGCAACCGGCGCTATCCGGGAACCAAGGAGAGTGTGCGTGGTTTGATCGGCTGCCGGGCCGGGACAACGAAAGGGACGTACCCATGTTCGGAAGCCTTGCACGGTTCGCGCTTGTCTTTGCGGGCGTCGCTCTCGTCATTCCCGATACGTTAGCCCACGATAGCTGGATCTCGCGCGGCGGCCATCGCAACGCCGCCGGCGAATGGTGCTGCGGCGAGGGCGATTGCTTCGTCGTCCCGAAGGAGCGTGTCATGATGACCGGCGAAGGCTATGTGATCATCCATGGCCCGCTCGCCGGCATCGGGCCGTCGATGTACGAGTCCGTTCCATTCGCCGAAGCCCAGCCCTCGCCCGACGGCGAATTCTGGCGCTGCAAGCGGCCCGACGGCAGCCGGCGCTGCTTCTTCGCGCCGCCGCCCGCGACTTGAGACGCAGCTAACGTCGTCCCCGACTTCGGTTCTGTGCGACCGCATGCGGCGCGTCGGAGGATCGCGCGCTCTGCTTGAGCGCGGCCTTCAAGTCGGTCGGCCGGTCGTATTTGCGCAGCAGATCACGAAAGGCCTCGTCGGCAAGCTCCTGGAGCGTCTTCATCGAGTCGCGCCCGAGCAGGTCCAAGGCCTGCCACGTCTCCTCGTCGAATTCCACGAGCTTACGCCGGACACGGGCCGGCCCCTTGGCCATGACGACCTCCTCCGCTGGAGTGGACGACGCATCATAGAACAACGCATCGGCACAAGCGCGATAGCGACTTCCACGTTGGCCGCGGGGCGGCACGCGTGTTACCCATCGCCGATGCCGGCACTGATCCTCCCCCTGGCCGAGGCGGCGGTACATTTGCCCGCCCGCGGGGCGTTGATCGGCCTCGACCTCGGCACCAAGACGATCGGCGTTGCGGCGAGCGATCCCGACCGGCGGCTCGCGACCGCGGTCGAAACCATCGCGCGCAAGAATTTCTCCGCCGATGCCGCGCGGCTGCTCGCGCTTGCCGCCGAACGGCAAGCCGCCGCCTTCGTGCTCGGCCTTCCCATCAATATGGACGGCAGCGAAGGTCCGCGCGCGCAATCGACGCGCGCCTTTGCCCGCAATCTCGCGCGTTTGACCGAGCTGCCGATCGCGTTGTGGGACGAGCGGCTGTCCACCGCGGCGGTAGAGCGCGAATTGATCGGCATGGATGTCAGCCGCGCCAAGCGCGCAGGGGTGATCGACGAACATGCCGCGATCTTCATCCTGCAGGGTGCGCTCGACCGGCTGAAGACGCTGCGTGGAGGTCGCTAGCGATGGCGGTCGTCGTCGCGGCGCTGCTGCCGGTGTTCCTGTTGATCGTGCTCGGCTTCATCTTGAAGCGCAGCCTGATGCGGCTGGAAACGCAGTGGAACGGGCTGGAGCGGCTGACCTATTTTGTGCTGTTCCCAACCTTGCTGATCCAGACCCTGGTGAAGGCCGACCTGTCCAAGGTCCCGGTCGCCGGCGTCGGCGGCTCGCTCTTTCTTTCCGCACTCGCGATGTCGCTGTTGTGCCTCGCGCTTCGGCCGCTGTTTTTGCGGCTTGCCATCGACGGACCCGCCTTCACCTCAATCTTCCAGGGCGCCACGCGCTGGCAAACCTATGTCGCGCTTGCGGTGTGCAGCAATCTCTTTGGCGAAACCGGGCTCGCGCTCGCCTCCGTCGCCATCGTTGCGCTCATTCCACTGATCAACGTGCTGAGCGTCTGGGTGCTCGCGCAGTACGCCTCCACGGAGAAGCAGTCGGCGCGCAGCATCGTCATGGCGGTGGTGAAAAACCCACTGATCTGGGCTTGCGTCATTGGTCTTGCGATCAACGTCACGCAACTGCCGTTGCCAAAGATCTGGCATGACGTCGCCGATGCCCTCGGGCGCTCTTCGCTCGGCATCGGCCTTTTGGTGACCGGCGCGGGATTGCAGCTCGAGGGCCTGTACCGCCCGAGCATCGCCGCATCGGTCGCCGTCGTTCTGAAACTGGTCCTGATGCCTGTGCTGGCGGTCGCCCTTGCGCTGTGGTTCGGCGTTGCCGGTTCGAGCCTGGTGATTGTCGCGGTGTGTTCGGCCGTGCCGACCTCCTCCAGCGCCTACGTGATGGCGCGCCAGATGGGCGGCGATGCACCGCTGCTGGCCCAGATCATCACGCTGCAGACGATCTTTGCCGCGATCACGATGCCGATCGTGATCGCGATGGCCGGATGAGCGTCAGTTGGAAAGCACAAAAGTCTGAACCGTCGCGGCGAGATTATTCAGCCCATGCAGCAAGATGGTCAGCCAGGTCGAGCCGGTGCGGTAACGGAGATAGCCGAGCAAAAGACCGATCGAAAATACCTCGGCAAAGAAGAACCAATCGTACTGCAGGTGCAGCGAGGTCCAGGCGAGCGACGACAACAGGATGGCGCCGATTGGTCCAAGGCGCGACTCCGACCAGCCGCGATAGAGGAAGCCGCGCGCCATGAATTCTTCCGACACGGGTGCTGCGACGCAGAAGGCAATCACCAGCAGCCACAGCGCGCCCTCGTCTTGCGCGGATTTCAGCACGTCACCCATGAAGCCCGGCGTGATCTCGCGACCGAGCGCGCGTGACAACAGATCCCAGCACGCGACCAGCACGAACAGGGAGATGATGCCGATGGCAACGTTTCGGAAGCTCGTCCACCGCAGCGCGAGATAATCGGCATAAAGCGTGCGCGTCGGCCGGATCGCGATCCAGCAGGCGCCGGCGACCGCCGGCAGGCCCATGATGATGGACAAGGATATCATCAGACCGCTTGCGGCCATCAGCGCGGCTGCAGAGATGTCCAGCGGACCGGGCCTCTGCAGCACGAAATAGCCGAGCACCGCGACCTGGCCGGCGAACATCGCGGCAAAGATGAAGAGACCCCAAAGCGTGGTGCCCCAGAACTTCCAGACTTTTGGCGGGCGTGGAGGCGCCAGGGCGACAGGGCTTGCAGCGCTAAGGGAATCCATTCAATCAGGCTTTCAGGGTAATGCGCGTTCGAGCAGCCGCCGAACGTCATCGGCGGCGATCTCGGTTGCGCCGTACATGCCACCGTGAGTCCCGGCAAGACGGGTACTGGCAAACAGCTCGGCGCTGCGCGGGGCCACGGCGTTGAGCGCCGCACACGCCGCCAGCAATGCCAACTTCTCCACCGCAATGCGCGCAACGCGCTCGCCATCGGAGCGGCGGAAGGCCTTTGCAATAAAGGCTGCGGCTTCCGCCGCACCGGAGAGCCCCCTGCTCTCGCCCGCAAGCTGCTGCAGCACCGCGGCCGCGGCATCCGGCTCGCGCGACAGCGCCCGCAGCACGTCGAGGCACATCACGTTACCCGACCCTTCCCAGATCGCGTTGACCGGCGACTCCCGGTAATGCCGCGCCAAAATTCCTTCCTCGACATAGCCATTGCCGCCAAGGCACTCCATCGCCTCATACAGGAAGCCGGGTGCGCTCTTGCAGACCCAGTATTTGATCGCGGGCGTGAGCAGCCGCATGTAGGCGGCCTCGGCAGCTTCTTGCGGCGCGCGGTCGAAGGCGCGACAGAGCCGCATCACGAGCGCAATCGAGGCCTCAACATTCAGCGCCATGTCCGACAGCACCGCTTGCATCAGCGGCTGATCGGCGAGGTGTTTCTGGAACACGCTGCGATGGCGGGCGTGATGCGTCGCATGCGCGAGCCCCGAGCGCATCAAACCGGCCGACGCAATGGCGCAATCCTGCCGCGTCAACTGCACCATCTGGATGATGGTGCGGATGCCCTTACCCTCCTCGCCGACCAGTTCGCCATAAGCGCCGTGAAACTCCACCTCGCTCGAGGCATTGGAACGGTTTCCGAGCTTGTCCTTCAGGCGCTGGAAGTGGATCGCATTGATAGATCCGTCGGGGACAAAGCGCGGCACGAAGAAGCAGCTCAGGCCTTGCCCGGCCTGTGCCAGCACCAGGAATGCATCGCACATCGGCGCCGACATGAACCATTTATGCCCGGTGATTCGGTAGCCCTCGGCGGCGCGCTCGGCGCGGGTCATGTTGGAGCGCACATCGGTGCCGCCTTGCTTCTCGGTCATGCCCATGCCGACCGTCATGCCGCGCTTGGTCCACCATGGCGTAAAGGACGGATCGTAGGCGCGGCTCGACAGCACCGGCATCACCTTTGCGAGCAGGCCTGGTTGTGATGCGAGCGCCGCGACCGAGGCGCGCGTCATGGTGATCGGACAGAGGTGGCCGGTCTCGACCTGCGAGGCGATGTAGAATTTTGCTGCGCGCACCACTTCGGACGCGCCACCGGCGGGTGCGCCCTCCCGCGTCCAGGTCGAATTGTGCACGCCGGCATGCGCGCTATGCGCCATCAACTCGTGATAGGCCGGATGAAACTCGACTTCGTCGCGGCGGTTGCCGCGGGAATCGAAGCTGCGCAGTTTTGGCGTGTTCTCGTTCGCCACGCGGCCGCGCGCGGCCATGTCAGCCGACCCCCAATGCTTGCCGAAATCGGACAGCTCCCGTTCCGCCGAAGCACCGCCACTCGCAGCCACCGCTTCGACCAACGGGCGATCTGCCAGATAGAGATCGACGTCCTCGAACGGCGGCGACTGGTTGAACACCTCGTGGGTGGCAAATGCTGTCTGTGTCACGGCAGCTCTCCCGGAATCAGGGACGACGCGGGGGAATCGGGAAATCATAGGCCTGGCCGCCGACGCCGGGCAGCGAAAAGTGCCACCACTCCTTCCAATAGTTCACAAAGCCTTGCTTGCGCATCGCAGCCACCAGCGTGGTGCGCCACTTGCGCTGCGCCGGGGTAGCCGTTGGCGCGTTGGTGTGTGACCTCACGTCGGAGCAATCGTAACCGGTGCCCATGTCGATACTGCCTTCGGGCGGGCGGGCCTCCACCGGCGCCGTGCAAGCGGCATAGGATTTTGCGGGATCGAAACGGGCAGAATTGTCGGCGGAAAGGTCCACCAGCGTGAGGTCCAGCGCCGATCCGGTGGAATGGCCGGAATAGGCCGCGATGTAGCCGAGCCGGAACAAATCGGCCTTGCGGAAGGCGGGATTGTAGCGCCGCTCGGCCGCCGTCTCGTTGCCGTT
>VAZM01000008.1:0-1033 GCA_005883135.1 Alphaproteobacteria bacterium | reverse complement strand
AGAGAGAGCTTGTCCTTGGCCAGTTCCTGCTGGATCGCCTTCAGCCGCAGCCCCACCTCGCGCTTGACCACGCATTCGGCCGCCCCATAGCCGGCGAGCGGATGGCCGACAAAATTGTTCGCCGTGGCGTAGCGGATGTCCTGGATGATCGTTGGATCGATGTCGCGGAGATAGACGAAACCGGAGGGCAGGTTTTGCGCGGTGGCTGCTGTGGGACCCCACCCAGCGCCCAGCAGGGCAACCACAACAATCTGTTTCAAATTCCGCATTCCTGCACTCGCGGAAAAGCCCGTTCCGGCCACCATCAGCCACCCTCTTTACCCTGTCCCCGGACAGAGCGGGGGATAACTCAATCGTGCCGGATTCGCGCTTGCCCAGCCACCCATCCCCGCCTATAGCTCTCGTTTTAATGACCCCTGCATCGAAATCGACTTTCGTCCTTGGTCACCGGCATCTGCTGGGAATCGAGGGACTTTCCGCTGCCGATATCACCGGCCTGCTCGACCTTTCCGAGGAATATGTCGAGCTCAACCGCCAGGTCGACAAGAAGCGCACGAGTTTGCGCGGCCGCACCCAGGTCAACCTGTTCTTCGAGGCCTCGACCCGGACCCAGTCCTCCTTCGAAATTGCCGGAAAACGGCTGGGCGCCGACGTGATGAACATGTCGGTCTCCTCGTCATCGATGCGCAAGGGCGAGACGCTGGTCGATACCGCCGTCACGCTCAACGCCATGCACCCGGACATCCTGGTCGTGCGCCACCACGCCTCGGGTGCGGTGGAACTGCTGGCGCGCAAAGTTGACGGTTCCGTGATCAATGCCGGTGACGGTGCCCATGAGCACCCGACCCAGGCGTTGCTCGACGCGCTGACCATCCGCCGCAACAAGGGCCATATCGAGGGGTTGGTGGTGGCGATCTGCGGCGACGTCATGCATTCGCGGGTGGCGCGCTCCAACATCCTCTTGCTCAACACCATGGGCGCGCGGGTGCGGATTGTGGCGCCCTCGACGCTCCTGCCACGCGGCATCGAGCGG
>VAZM01000007.1:13784-15058 GCA_005883135.1 Alphaproteobacteria bacterium | reverse complement strand
GATGCCTTGTTTGGCAAGCATCGCCGCATGGGCTCGGCTCGCGGCGACGTCTTGGCGGAAGAGGTGCCGGTCGAAATCAATGGAGGCGTTGATATCCTCCATAACGGCGTCGGGGCTGGTGCGGAAACGCCCGCCCCACATCTTGTTGCTCATGGCACATCTACCGAGGTTTCGCCCCTCATGACCGCACCCGAGATTGCAGCGCGATCCCACGCCAGGAGGCGGCTTGCGATGGCCGCGGTTGGCGGTATTGTCGGCGTCGCCGTCGCATCGGCGGCGGTATACGGGATCGGAGCATTGAAGCGCAATGCGGCAGACGCCGCCTGCGCCGGCGCCGCGCACCTGGCAGAACGCCTGGCGCCGCTCGCGCGCGGCGAAGTGACTGCATTCACCGTCGCCGATGGGTCGCAGCGCCTGCCCGATCTTGCATTCCGCGATGCGAGCGGGACGGAGCGCCACCTCGGTGACTGGCGTGGACGCACCGTACTGCTCAACCTATGGGCCACGTGGTGCGTCCCCTGCCGCAAAGAGATGCCGGCACTCGACGCCCTGGAGGGCAAACTCGGCGGACCCGCTTTCGAGGTGGTAGCGGTCAACATCGACACCCGCGACGCCGATAAGCCGCGCGCCTGGCTCAAGGAGATTGGCGTCGGCCGACTGGGATATTACGCCGATCCGAGCGCCAAGGTTTTTCAAGATCTCAAAATCATGGGGCGCGCCACCGGCATGCCGACGACATTATTGGTGGATCCCGCCGGCTGCGTGATNNNGCGACCTGCGACGAGCTTCCCGGACTGATCGCCTCCCACTGGTCGGCGGTCAGCGCGTCGGCACCGGCTTCTCGCCGCGATAGTCGTAGAAGCCGCGCTGCGTCTTACGGCCGAGCCAGCCGGCCTCGACGTATTTCACCAACAGCGGGCACGGGCGATATTTCGAGTCCGCCAGTCCTTCGTGCAGCACCTGCATGACCGAGAGACACGTGTCGAGCCCGATGAAGTCGGCGAGCTCGAGCGGCCCCATCGGATGATGCGCGCCGAGCCGCATCGCCGTGTCGATCGCCTCGACATTGCCGACGCCTTCATACAGCGTGTAGATCGCCTCGTTGATCATGGGCAATAGAATGCGGTTCACGATGAAGGCGGGGAAGTCCTCCGCCATCGCGATGGTTTTGCCGAGCTTGGCGACGTACTGCTTGGTCGTGTCGAACGTCGCGTCGTCCGTTGCGATGCCGCGGATGAGTTCGACCAACTCCATCCGCGGCACTGGATTCATGA
>VAZM01000007.1:9621-13770 GCA_005883135.1 Alphaproteobacteria bacterium | reverse complement strand
CCGATGAAGCGCTCCGGCCGATCGGTCGCCGAAGCGAGCCGGGTGATCGAGATCGACGAGGTATTGCTGCCAACGATGGCATCGGGCTTGAGCACCGGGCACACGCTGGCAAAGATCGCGCGCTTGATATCCTCCTTCTCGGTCGCCGCCTCGATGACGAGATCGCAATCACCCAAAGCGTCCAGCGTTTCCGCTGGGGTGATGCGTTTGAGCGCCGTCTGCCGCTCCTCTTCGCTGATGCGCTTGCGACTGACCTGCCGCGCCATGTTGCCGTTGATGGTCGCAATACCGGCTTTGATGCGGTCCGCGGATAGATCGTTGAGTTTGACGTCGAACCCGGCGAGCGCGCTGACATGCGCGATCCCGCTGCCCATTTGTCCCGCCCCGATGACGCCGATTTTGCGAATCTGAAGCGCCGTATTGCCGGAACGGGACTTCGGCCGCTCTTTGACCTCGATCATGTTCTTCCGCCTGTTCTACGCCGATGCCGGCCGGAGCTTTTGTCCACCATCGTCAACGGCCGAGCTTGCCGAGTTCCGCCGCCAATTCCGGAAGCGCCTGGTAGAGATCGGCGACGAGCCCGTAATCGGCGACCTGGAAGATCGGCGCCTCTTCATCCTTGTTGATGGCCACGATGACCTTCGAATCCTTCATGCCAGCGAGATGCTGGATCGCACCGGAAATCCCGACCGCGATGTAAAGCTCCGGGGCCACGACCTTTCCGGTCTGGCCGACCTGCCAGTCGTTCGGGGCATAGCCGGCATCGACCGCAGCACGCGACGCACCGACCGCGGCACCCAGCCTGTCGGCGACTGGCTCGATATATTTAGTGAAGTTTTCCCGACTTTGCATGGCCCGCCCGCCCGAAATGATGATCTTCGCCGAGGTGAGCTCGGGCCGCTCCGATTTGGACAGCTCTTCGCCGACGAAGCTGGACAGGCCGGGATCGGCAACAGGTGCGACCTCTTCGACGGGTCCCGACCCGCCCGCCCCCGTCGCCTGGAAGGTGGACGTGCGTACCGTGACCACCTTGATTCTGTCCTTTGAGCGCACGGTCTGCACCGCGTTGCCGGCATAGATCAAACGCTCGAAGGTGTCCGGCGCGATCACCTTGACGATGTCCGAGATCTGCATGACGTCGAGCAAGGCAGCCACCCGCGGCATGATGTTTTTCCCCGTGGTGGTGGCCGGCGCGACGATGGCATCGTAATTGCCCGCCAGCGATTGGATGAGCGCCGCCATGGGTTCGGGCAGCATGTGCTCGTAGCTGGAGCCATCAGCGAGCAGAACCTTTTTCACCCCATCGAGCTTGGCGGCGTCGTTCGCCACGGTGTGACAGTCCTTGCCCGCGACCAGCACATGCACCTCCTGCCCGAGCGCATTGGCCGCGGTCAGCGCCTTGGCGGTGGCGTCCTTGAGTGTCCTATTGTCGTGCTCGGCGAGAAGAAGCGTGGTCATGGAGCGGTCATCCGAGCAGTCAGCGTCTCGACCAGCCGGCAAAAGCGCCGTATGCGGCCATCAGATCACCCCCATTTCGTTCTTGAGCTTGTCGACCAGCTCGCCCACGGTTTTTACCTTTACGCCGGCTTTGCGGCCTGCCGGCTCCGTCGTCTTGAGTACGTCGAGCCGCGGCGCGATGTCGACGCCATAGGCCTCGGGCGTCTTCTCGTCGATCGGCTTTTTCTTCGCTTTCATGATGTTCGGCAGGCTCGCATAGCGCGGCTCGTTGAGGCGCAGGTCCGTCGTCACGATCGCCGGGCTTTTGAGCTTGACCGTCTGCAAGCCGCCGTCGACCTCGCGCGTCACCAGAACGCCATCGCCCTCAATCACCAGTTTCGATGCGAAGGTGCCCTGCGGCCATCCGGTGAGTGCCGCCAGCATTTGCCCGGTCTGATTGCAGTCATCGTCGATCGCCTGCTTGCCCATAATGACGAGGCCAGGCTTTTCCTGCTCGACGACGGCCTTTAGGATTTTGGCGACCGCGAGCGGCTCGAGCGCCTTGTCAGTTTTCACGAGGATGCCGCGGTCGGCTCCCATGGCAAGCCCGGTGCGGATGGTTTCGGCTGCCTGCGGCAGGCCGATCGACACGCAAACGATCTCGCTGGCCTGGCCCTTTTCCTTGAGCCGGAGCGCTTCCTCGACCGCGATCTCGTCGAAGGGATTCATCGACATCTTGACGTTCGCCAGCTCGACGCCGCTGCCGTCGCTCTTGACGCGAATTTTGACGTTGAAGTCGACGACCCGCTTCACGGGTACCAGAATTTTCATGGAATTCGCTCTCGCGACGACAGTCGCCGCAGTCGCCCCGGCAAGACGGCGGCAACCTAATGGCCGCTGCCTCGCAGTGTCAACGGAGGTCGGTCAGCCTGGCCGCCCGCCCGGCGCGCTGGGGACCGATCTGCACCACCGTGTCTGGTACCGGTTGCACGCATTGAAACAACCTGACCGCCCGCGGCTTGACCAGCGGAAACAAGACGGCTCCGGCCAACATCCCGCCGAAATGGCACCAATAGGCCACCTCGCTCTTCGAGGATGCGCCCAGATTCCACAACTGGCTGATCACGAACAGCCCGACGACCCAATAGGCGCTGATCCGCAATGGAATGATGCCGATCAGTACCGTGATCTTGGCGCAGGGCCGCAGCATGACGTAGCCGACCACAACTCCGGCGACCGCGCCCGACGCGCCGATCAGCTCGATGCTGGAATGGGGATCATTGGCCACGAAGACCAGCCCGCCGATGACACCACAGAGGAGATAGAATACGAGGTAGCGGGCGCGGCCGAGCACCCGTTCGATGTCGTCGCCGAACACCCACAGGAAGATCATGTTGCCGAGGACGTGCGCAATATCGGCGTGCAAGAACTGATAAGTGACGAGTGTCACGAGAGCGGGCACCCATGTCCGCGCGCCGACGTCACCCATCAAGGCCGCGGGCGTGAGACTCAAACCATCGATCATGCGATCGAGCGCGAGCTGACTTGCTCCCATTTCGTAGAAATAGATCAGAAGATTGACCGCGATCAGCGCCCACGTGACCACCGGCTTCACCGGTGGGCCGAACGGGTTGTCATCGTAGATCGTCACCGGTTTTGTCCCGGCTGCCACAGCACGTCGGATGCACCCTTGTCGTTGGCGTGCCTTCCCGCGACGAACAGAAAATCCGAGAGTCGGTTGACGTATTTCAGTGCCGAGGGTGTGACGCCCTCGCCCGGTTCGTCGTTGAGTTCGACCATGATCCGCTCGGCACGCCGGCAAACGGTGCGCGCAAGGTGAAGATAGGCGCCGGCGGGGCTCCCCCCGGGCAGAATGAAGGACCGCAACGGCGCGAGATCGGCATTGAGCTGGTCGATCCGCTGCTCGAGCCATTCCACCTGGATATCGGTGACGGTCATACGCGCGCCGCCCGGCCCTTTCTCCGACAGGCACAGATCGGCCTCGACGTCGAACAGATCGTTCTGAATGTGTGCCAGCATGGCGTCGAGCGTTTGGTCGCCGCCAACGTGGAGCCGCACGATGCCGATCACCGCGTTGACCTCGTCCAGCGTGCCGTAGGCGCGAACGCGCAGATCATACTTCTTGCGCCGCGCGCCGCTGCCGAGCGCAGTCGTGCCGTCGTCGCCGGTGCGCGTGTAGATCGACCATCGCAACGCCTATTTGCCGATCGCCCAGATGGTCAGCATTATCACGACGATGGCGATGAATTGCAGCAGCACGCGCAGCCGCATCAACTTCTGCGAGCGATGAGGCGAGCCGCCGCGCGCCATGTTATGCAAGCCCAGCAGCAACACCACGGCAACGGCGCCGACCGCAATCGGCACGAGGGCAAACATCAAGACTTCGGTCATCGGCAACCTCTTATCACCCTCGACATGGCGAGGCCATCGCCCAACTTTCAATTTCCGGCTGCCATCAAATCCGCGGCATTTGCAATGACCACCGACCCGCCTGGCATCGCCGCATCGCTCGCCGCGCGAACGCAAATGCCGGGTGCACGATCATGAGCGGGCGCATCCTGGTACTCGGCGCCGCCGGCCGGCTCGGACACACGGCGGCGGAGGCGTTCCGCGACGGCGGCTGGACGGTCGCGAGCCTAGTGCGGCCGGGCCGCGCGAGGCTGGCGCCGGCCGGTACGCAAATCGTGGAAC
>VAZM01000007.1:0-9604 GCA_005883135.1 Alphaproteobacteria bacterium | reverse complement strand
AGGCGGCGCGTGGCGCCGATGTCGTTTTGCACGCGCTCAACCCGCCCTATACGCAGTGGTCGCGGCTAGCGCTGCCGCTCGCCTATTCTGCGATCAGCGCGGCGGAAACGAGCGGCGCCACGCTGCTCTTTCCCGCCAACCTCTACAATTTCGGCTCACCGCTGCCTCCCGTGATCGACGAGAATACCCCGACGCGAGCATCGTCGCGCAAGGGACAGCTGCGCGTGGCGATCGAAGACCGCATCGCCGAGGCGGCCGAGCGCGGTGTGCGTGTCATCATTGTGCGCGCGGGGGACTTTTATGGGCGCGGACATGGAACGTGGTTCGATCTCGTGCTCACGAAGGAGCTCGGCCGTGGCCGCGTGACCTACCCCGGGGCCCTCGACGTGACGCACGAATGGGCCTATCTGCCCGATTTCGCCGCCGCCCTGCTGCGTGTTGCAAACCGGCGTGAAACCCTTCCGCAGTTCGCGAGCTTCGGCTTTCCCGGACACGCCGTCACCGGCCGCGAGTTGACTGCGTCGATCGCCCGGGCCGTGCGCGACAAGGTCGAAGTCAAGCACATGACATGGTGGCTCATTCATTCGCTGCGACCGATCGTGCCGCTCTGTCGAGAGTTGTCCGAAGTCGCTTACCTCTGGAATGAACCTCACCGCATCGATGGTGGCAGGCTTCAGGCGGCGATCGGAGAGATCGCGCGCACCCCGCTTGACCTCGCCGTCGCGCGCGCCTTAGAGGACCTCCGCGCAACCGTCTGACGCGCGCTCCGCCCGCTTCGCGACCGCAACGCAGGGACCCCGCCAGATGATCGTCGATTTCCAGCACCACTTCACGCCGCGCGAGTTGATGCCGAAGGATCTCGGACGACGCAAGCTCGTGTCCTACGACGAGCACGGCGCGCCGAGCTTCATTTTGCATTGGATGTTGTTCGACCTCGACGAGCATATCCGCATGATGGACGAGGCCGGCATCGACGTTGCGTTCCTCACCAGCGCGGCCGGCATGTGCGCCGATCTCGACAAGTCGCGCCTGTGCAACGACACGGCAAAAAAGGCGGAACGCGATTATCCGGGGCGCTTCATCGGCGCCGCGCATGCCAATCCCCTCGGTGGCGCCGCGGCCCTGCGCGAGCTCGCGCGCTGCAAGCACGAGCTCGGCTTTCCCGGCGTGGTGATCACGTCGGAGACCAATGGCGTTTATCTCGATGCCACCGAGTTCGAGCCGTTCTGGGCCGAATGCGCGAGACTGGGCTTATTCGTTTTCATCCACCCGGCGTTGAAGCTCAACCAGACGCAGCAGTTCGATGCCTACGACATGGCGCGTTCGGTCGGCCGCGAGTTTTCCCTGGTCATGGCAATCATTCGGCTGATCAACGCCGGTGTTTTCGACCGTCACCCGACCTTGACGGTGCACATGTCGCATCTCGGCGGCGGTCTAGCCGCGCTACTCGGCCGCATCCGGTCATATCAGGACAAGGACTTCTGGGGGACCGCCGACAACTCCCGCCACGGCAAAACGCCGAAGTGCGATTTCGACCACTATCTGCGGCACAATCTCGTGTTCGATACCGCGGGCTTCTGCGGGGCCATGGGCGCCGTGCGGGGCGCATTGATCGAAATTCCGGCGTCGCGCATCGTCTTCGCCACCGACTACCCGCAGGAAATCCGCGACCGAGCGGCGGTGCGCGATTTCGTGATGGAGCTGCGTGCGCTCGGCAAGGATGGCGAGGCGATCCTGTCCGGCAACGTCGACAAGCTCTTGAAGCAGCCTGCGAAAGCGGCGTAGCGCCCACAGCACTGCGCGGTGCAAGCAGAATTGTGCGCTCGATGCGGACCGTTGCGTGCGCGAAGCGCGAACGATCGAAACAGCGCAGCGGCCCGCTGTCGGCCGGTGCACTCAGCCTGCAAGATGCTTCTCGATCTCGTGCAGGGGGAGCTTGACAAAATCCTTGTCGATTTCGGCGCGGACCGCAGCGCGAAGGCAATGGGAATACGTTTGCCGCAGCACGCCCAGTGCGCGCGGCGGGGCGATGAGAATCAACGCCTGGGCCTGGCCGGCATTGACGGCGGCATCGAGGCGCTCGGCAAGCTTGCGTAGGAACCTGTCTTCCTCTTGCGCATGCCAATCCGTCTGCTCCACCGCACTGCGGCCTGCTCCCACCGAGCTGAAGGCGCGGCCGGGCGCGTCGGTCCCCAATTCGCGCGTCTTCAAATCGGGCTGCTCATAGACCTCCCTGGTCTTGAGATTGAGGAATTTTTCGTCACCCGCGTTCTCCAGCACAAGGGCTTTCTTGCCGTCGCAGACGACGACCCAGTCTCCTTGGCGGATTTTGAGCTTTTGCATGCGAGGAACCTTTGGGCTCGGTGGGCGCGTTTTCCAGGCGATTGCTCCGCGGACCCAACGCCACAGAGGCGATTCAGTTGCCCACCGAGAGCAGCCGCCGCGCAATGACCTGCGCCTGGATTTCCGCTGCGCCTTCGAAAATGCTGAGAATGCGCGCGTCGCACAGGATGCGGGAAACGGGAAATTCGAGCGCGAAGCCGTTGCCGCCGTGAATTTGCACCGCGTTATCGGCGTTCGCCCAGGCGGCGCGGGCGGCCAAGAGCTTGGCCATGCCCGCCTCGAGATCGCAGCGCTTGCCGGAGTCTTTTTGCCGCGCTGCGAAATAGGTCAATTGACGCGCGATCATGATCTCGACCGCCATCATGGCGATCTTATCGGCGACGCGCGGGAAAGCGATGATCGGCGCGCCAAATTGCCGGCGCTCTTGGGCATAGGCGAGGGCCTGCTCCATGGCCGCCTGCGCCACGCCAATCGCGCGCGCCGCGGTTTGGATGCGCGCCGATTCGAAGGTCTGCATCAATTGCCGAAATCCCTGCCCCTCGACGCCGCCGAGCAAGTTCTCGGCCTTCACCTCGAATCCGTCAAAAGCGATTTCGTACTCCTTCATGCCGCGATAACCGAGAACTTCGATCTCGCTGCCCGACATGCCCGCGGCCGGGAAGGGATTTTCATTGCTGCCGCGAGGCTTCTCGGCCAGCAGCATTGAGAGGCCACGGTGGCCGGGCTCGCTCGGATTGGTGCGCACGAGAAGCGTCATCAGGTCGGCGCGCACGGGATGCGTGATCCAGGTTTTATTGCCGTACACCTTGTAGACATCGCCCTGCCGCACGGCTCGCGTCTTGATCGAGGCGAGATCGGAGCCGCTATTGGGTTCGGTGAAGACGGCGGTCGGCAATACCTCGCCCGAGGCGAGCTTCGGCAGCCACCGATTCTTCTGTTCTTCAGTGCCGCCGCCGAGGATCAACTCTGCGGCGATCTCCGAACGCGTACCCAGCGAGCCGACGCCGATATAGCCGCGCGAGAGCTCCTCCGAGACGACGCACATCGATTCCTTGCCGAGGCCGAGGCCGCCATAGTCCTGCGGGATCGTGAGCCCGAAGACGCCGAGCTCCGACATCTGCGCGATGATGGCGAGCGGGATATAGCTGTTGGTGCGATGCCACTGCTGCGCCTGTGGCGCGACTTCGCTGTCGGCGAACTTGCGCATTTCCCCGCGGATCGTCGCCAGCGTGTCGTCCAGGCCGCAGTCGCCGATGGCGGGGTCGTGATGTTCGCGCATAAGCTCGACCAGACGAGCGCGGTGCTCGCGCTGCGAGGCGGCGAGCGCCTGCAGCGGGCCGGCTAGACGCGCGGCGACCGAGTCGGCGGCAAGCCCCAGATCTGCGGGACGCACGATTTCGCCCTGGCTCATGAAGATACCGCCCTGAACCTGGGCGAGGTATTCGGCGATGCCGAGCCGCACCAGGAGTTCCTCGATCTCGCCCAAAGTGCCGCTCGCCTGCATGCGCTCGGCATAGGCCGCAAGTTGCCGCACCGATTCGACATAGGTCGCGAGCCAAGCCAGGCCATGGGTGGCGCGCTGCTCGCGATCGAGCAGGGAATCGGTCACCTGATCATCCACCGTGACGCGCCGGCGCACCGCCGCAGTTGCGTCGGCTAGTACGGCCTCGACGGCCTCCCTCGCCTGCCGCGCGATCGCGATCAGTTCGACACCGCCGTCGCGTTGGGCTTTGTTCAGCATGATGACCTCCTGCGCCCGCCCAGAGCGCGCGCTGCGCGGACCGGCATCGCTTCAGCTTGCAAAGGCCTGCAAGACTACGCGTGCAGTGCACAAAAGCAACGCCAGCGCCCATTGGCCGCCGCCCGAGTTCGCACGGCGGGGTGTGGGTGCTTGCCCACTTGGAATGACATCGACTGCTTGAGATAACAGCGGCCTGAACCAGGGGATTGCTCACTCGGGCATGGCTGAGCTGCGATGCGACGAGCGTTCAATATTGCCGTCGATGCTTACTGGCGTTTCCTCGCCGACGACGGCTGGGCAATCGCAAGCCACATCGCGCTGTCCGCGCTCATGGCGATGTTTCCATTCTTTATCCTGCTCACCTCGCTGGCGGGGCTTTTCGGCACCAGCGATCTCGCCGACGAGGTGGCGAAGCTGATGCTCGCAACCTGGCCGGACGAAGTTTCGGTTCCGATCGCACACGAAATTCATGATGTGCTGACCACGACGCATGCCGGCGCGCTTACGGTCGGTGCTTTATTTGCCATTTTTTTCGCCTCGAGCGGTGTCGAGAGCCTGCGGATCGTCCTCAACCGCGCGTACGGCATGGTGGAGACACGACAATGGTTCCTGCTGCGGCTGGAATCGATCGCCTACGTGCTCGTCGCCGCGGTAGGGCTGCTGGCGCTCGGGTTTCTGATCGTGCTCGGGCCGCTAATATTCCGCACCGCGCTGCGCTACGCGCCCTGGCTGGAGCCGCTCGAAGGCACGTTTACTTTTTTCCGCTTTGCCATCGCCGCCGTCGTCCTCACCATCGCGCTATTTGTCGCCCATAAGTGGCTGCCGGCCGGCCGTCGCCGCGTGATCGAGATTCTTCCCGGCATTCTCGCGACGTTGGCCTTGTGGCTCGTCGCGGGCATTGCCTTTGGCCGTTATCTCGCAGAATTCGCGATCACCTACGTGACCTACTATGCAGGGCTTGCCTCCGCCATGATCGCGCTGGTGTTTCTCTATTGGACGGCATCGATTTTCGTATATGGCGGAGCGCTCAATGCCGCGATCGTTCGCCCGCGCTCCCCCGCCCCCGCGCCGATCGCCGAAACCTAAGCGCAGTCGCGGGCAGCCAAGCCAGGCAAAGGCCGCTGACAGAAGGGGCTCTCGCAGCAGCACAAAGTCGTATGGCGCTCACGTCGCGACCGCGCCGCTCGCATCTTCGAACAGCAAAAAAGGGCCGCTCCGTTTGGGGAGCGGCCCCCGCACTTCTACGCTACTCGAAAATTATCACCCGACGTAAGCGGCGCGCTGCTGGGCCTCCGCCTCGGCCGCGGTCGCGGGCTGCGCCGGCAGCTGCAGCACGGTTGCCTCCTGACCCTCGACCAGTTCGGTCAAGAGCACGGTCTGGCCGTCCGGAAACTCGAGCGCGTCGTGGTGCACCCGCGGCTGGTCCTTGTTGACCTGTCGAAAGATCGCCGTCTGGTAGGCCATCCTGCGCGCACCTAAGCCGAGGAAACCGGACGCGGTGCATGCAACATCCCGGGAAAACGCAAGCTCCGTTCCCGGAAGAACACATACCGCCATGGTGGCATCGTCCAGGGCGGCAAATCCACGTGTGCCGGTACCAAAGTTGCGCGTGGTGAGCTTGTCGCCAACTCTCGCAGCACGCGACTTTACATTGTGGAGGCTGTAGTCGCACATGGTGAGGACTCCTCTTGCAAGCCCCCCGTACGTCCACCGCCGTATTCGAAGCAATAAAGGTGCCAATCTTATGGCAAGACGAAAGCTCGCCTACGCCGCCTGCGAGGCCGCGCCCGCCTCGATGACGTCGTCCAACGTCCGCAGCCCTGTGCGCGGCGCGTTGACCAGCACTGCCATGTTACCGGGCGGGTGCCGGTTGGTGCGCATCAATTCGTGGGCGTGGGGAATCCTGGTCCAGGGAAAGACTTCGCTCATGCACGGATCAATGCGGCGGTCGAGCACGAACTGGTTCGCCGCCGAGGCCTGCTTGAGATGGGCAAAATGCGAACCCTGCACACGTTTCTGCCGCATCCACACATAGCGGGCGTCGAAGGTGAGATTGTAGCCGGACGTGCCGGCGCAGAATACCACCATGCCGCCGCGCTTCACGACGAGGCAGGAGACCGGGAACGTCGCCTCGCCCGGATGCTCGAAGACGATGTCGACGTCGCGCTTGCCGGTAATCTCCCAGATCGCCTTGCCGAACCTGCGCGCCTCCTTGACCCAGCTGTCGTATTCCGGCGTGCCGACCTTGGGCATTTGACCCCAGCAGGAAAACTCCTTGCGATTGATCACACCCTTGGCGCCCAGCTGCATCACATAGTCGCGCTTGCTTTCATCCGAGATGATGCCGACGGCGTTGGCGCCCGACGCCGCCGCGAGCTGCACGCCGAATACACCAAGCCCGCCGGAGGCGCCCCATACCAAGACATGATCGCTCGGCTTGAGGATATGCGGCGGATGGCCGAACAGCATGCGATAGGCGGTGGCAAGGGTAAGCGTGTAGCAGGCCGCCTCTTCCCAGGTCAGATGCGCCGGCTTCGTCATGAGCTGGCGCGACTGCACGCGGCAGAACTGCGCGAATGATCCGTCCGGCGTCTCGTAGCCCCAGATGCGTTGAGAGGGCGACAACAGCGGGTCGCCGCCGTTGCAATCCTCGTCGTCACCGTCGTCTTGGTTGCAATGGACGATGACTTCGTCTCCGACTTTCCAACGGCGCACTTTTGGACCGCACGCCCAAACAATGCCTGAGGCATCAGAGCCGGCGATGTGGAAGGGATGCTTGTGCACGTCGAGCGGCGAGATCGGAACGCCGAGGCCTGCCCACACGCCGTTGTAGTTGACGCCGCCGGCCATGACATAGACCAGCACTTCGTCCTCCCCGATCGGCCAGGTCGGCAGCACTTCGAGCTGCATCGAGGTCTCCGGCGGACCGTGGCGCTCCTTGCGAATGGCCCAGGCGTGCATCCGCGCCGGCACGTGGCCGAGCGGAGGAACTTCGCCGATCTCATAAAGATCCTTAAGATCCTTGGGCACCGCTGCCTGCAGCGGATTGGTCATCGCGACGGCCGGCATGCGCGCCTCCGCAAGTGGCACAGACCCACCACAGTCTGCCGCATTTCATGCTGCACCGCAATATAGAGGACGCATCGCTCCGAGCGGCGCGCGATCGCAAATCTGTTCACCGGACGGCGGCGTTTGCTGACAGTTCGATCGGGTTGAGCTACGCTTTCAAGGTTGCCCTACTAAGTTGATCCTAACTGCATCGCAAAGTCGCGCTAGCGCCTCGTGTTTGACCGAGGGGGGAGGATATCGTGGTTGGAATAGACAGCATTATCATCATGATCATCGTCGGTGCGATCGCCGGCTGGTTAGCCGGCCAAATCGTGCGCGGCTTTGGGTTTGGACTGGTCTGGGACATCGTCATCGGCATCATCGGCGCCTTCATCGGCGTGTGGCTGCTCACGCAGTTGGGATTCGTGCCGTTCTCCGGCTTCATCGGTTCGATCATCAACGCCGTGATCGGAGCCGTCATACTGTTGGTGATCGTCGGCTTCATCAAACGCTAGCGCGGATCGGCGCTCCGCGCGCAGCCGCGCACCGCGAGCACGAGCCAAGCGCAACGCCGGGAGCTCGCGCGCGTCGGGGAGCGCCTGGGCGCGCTGGCGCGTTATAAACCTGGACGAGCAAGGTTGCGGGCGCTCCCCTCGGCGGGAGATGTCCGCTTGCGAGACGCGGCGCAGTGTGAGTTCGGACGGCTACCTTTTGCAGCGTCCCCGGAGTATGCTGCGCCGCACAATGCCTAAGCGCAGCGAGACGCCCATGAGCGAGGCATCGACCGGCGCGGCCCGGGCACGCGACAAGCCCTGGATTTTCCGCACCTATGCCGGTCATTCCAACGCGCACGATTCCAACGCGCTCTATCGCAAGAACCTCGCCAAGGGTCAGACCGGGCTCTCGGTCGCCTTCGATCTGCCCACCCAAACCGGTTACGACAGCGACCACCCGTTGGCTAAGGGCGAGGTCGGCAAGGTCGGCGTGCCGATCTCGCATCTCGGCGATATGCGTACGCTGTTCGAGCGCATTCCGCTCGGAGAGATGAACACCTCAATGACCATCAACGCGACGGCCGCCTGGCTGCTCGCGCTCTATGTCGCGCTCGCCGACGAACAGGGCGTCGCGCGGCAGAAACTGCAAGGGACCACGCAGAACGACATCATCAAGGAATATCTCTCCCGCGGCACCTACGTGTTTCCGCCCGCCCCCTCCATGCGGCTCACCAAGGACGTGATCCTGTTCACCACCCGCGAGATGCCGAAGTGGAACCCGATCAACGTGTGCTCCTATCACCTGCAGGAGGCGGGTGCGACGCCGGTGCAGGAACTCGCGTTTGCGCTCGCAACGGCGATCGCGGTGCTCGACACCGTGCAGGCCTCGGGCGCGGTCGAGCGCGGCGCCTTCGGTGACGTGGTCGGACGCATCTCCTTCTTCGTCAATGCCGGCCTGCGGTTCGTCACCGAGCTGTGCAAGATGCGCGCTTTCGCCGAGCTCTGGGACGAGATCACCGCCGAGCGCTACGGCGTCAATGATCCCAAGCAGCGACTGTTCCGCTACGGCGTACAAGTCAATTCGCTGGGACTCACGGAGCAGCAGCCGGAGAACAACGTCACCCGCATCCTCATCGAGATGCTGGCGGTGACGCTGTCCAAGAGCGCCCGCGCGCGAGCGGTGCAATTGCCGGCATGGAACAATTCGCTCGGCCTCACCGAGCAGCAGCCGGAGAACAACGTCTACCGCATCCTGCTCGAGACGCTCGCGGTGACGCTATCGAAGCGCGCCCGCGCGCGTGCGGTGCAGCTTCCGGCCTGGAACGAGGCGCTCGGTCTGCCGCGGCCGTGGGACCAGCAATGGTCGCTGCGCCTGCAGCAGGTGCTCGCCTATGAGACCGACCTGCTCGACTATGCGGACATTTTCGACGGCTCGACCGCGATCGCCGAGAAAGTCGCGGAGCTCAAGCGCGAGGCCACGGCGGAGCTCGCGCGGATCGACGCCATGGGCGGCGCGGTTGCCGCGGTCGAGACGAGCTACATGAAACAGAAGCTGGTCGAATCCAATGCGCGGCGGCTCGGGGCGATCGAGCGCGGCGAGCAGGTCGTGATCGGGGTCAACAAGTTCGTCGCGACCGAGCCCTCGCCGCTCGCCGCCGGCACCGAAGCGATTTTAACGGTCCCCGAGCGGATCGAGACCGAGCAGGTCGAGCGCCTGAAAGCTTGGCGGGAAGGCCGCGATGCGCGCGCGGCGGCGTCCGCGCTCGACGCGCTGAAAGCCGCGGCCCAGGAGGATCGCAACATCATGCCGGCCTCGATCGAGTGCGCCAAGGCCGGGGTAACGACCGGCGAATGGGGCGCGGCGCTGCGCGAAGTGTTCGGCGAATATCGGGCGCCGACGGGCGTCTCGGGCGCGGCGGCGCATCCGGGCGACGGCCTCGACCGCGTGCGTGCCGAAGTCGAGCGCGTTTCCCGCAAG
>VAZM01000006.1 GCA_005883135.1 Alphaproteobacteria bacterium | reverse complement strand
TCGCCGCGTCGATGGAGCTGGGCGAGCTGCTCGTGAGCGAGGCTGTCGCCCTCATGCAGCAAGAGGTTCCGGCAGAAAAATTTCTCGCCGACCTCAGCTCGCAATTGCGGCTCGTGCGCCACGTGCGGATTGTTGTGAAGGACGCCGCCGGCTCTCCGCTCGCGCCACGCGGTGCCGTTAGCACCTCCGACACAACGCGGGACGATCGCGCACCGGCGTGGTTCGCGGCGCTGATCGCTCCTCCGATCGCGAGCCGTGACATGCCGGTCATCGTCAACGCGGCGCGCGTCGGGTCGGTCGAGATCGTGGCGGAACCCCGCGACGAGATCGCAGAAGTGTGGGGCAACACCGTAGCGCTCGGCGCCGTTGCGCTCGGCGTGAATATCGCCGTCATCGGCATTCTCTATGTTCTGTTCGGACGGGTGCTCGGCCCTCTGAGCGGCATCGTCCACGGGCTCGCCGACCTGGAACAGCGCAATTATCGGGTGCGGCTCGAGCGGCCGCGGGCGAAAGAGCTCGCCGCCATCACCGATCGGTTCAACGCGCTGGCGCAAGCACTCGATGCCCTGCGCGCCGAAAACGAAACGCTCAACCATCGGCTGATCACGGCGCAGGACGACGAGCGGCGGCGCACCGCGCTCGAGTTGCACGACGAGGTTGGTCCCAACCTGTTCGGACTCAAGGCCAACGCGGCTTCGATCGCAAGCGCGGCCGCGGCGCTTGAGGATCAAGTCGCGCACAAAATGACCGAACGCGTCCAGGACATGCTCGCAATCATCGAACGGCTGCAGAGCATCAATCGCAGCATGCTCAACCGTCTGCGGCCCATGGCGCTCGGCCACGTTCCTTTGCGGGACATCCTCTGCGAGCTCGTTCGCGAGCGCGCGCGGCAGTATCCGCAGACCGACTTCTCTTTCTCCGCCCACGATCTCATGCGCAGCTACGGCGACTCCGTCGACCTTACGATTTATCGCTGTACGCAAGAAAGCTTGACCAACGTCGTTCGACATGCGCAGGCAAAGCGTGTGGCCATCGAGCTCGCGCAGACGGTGACCGAAGCGAACCCCAGCACGAACGGCGCATCCCAGCTTGCGCTCACCGTCCGCGACGACGGGCGTGGCATCGATCCGTTGGTGGCCCCGGGCTTCGGTATGCGCGGCATGCAGGAGCGCGTGCAAGCCCTGGGCGGCAGCTGTAAGGTGGAGAGCGCGAGCGGGTGCGGCACCTCGATCCGCATCGTCATCCCGCTCGGCGAGAGAAGATTATGACCAGCGTTCTGATCATCGACGACCATCCCATCGTGCTGCAGGGGTGCCGCCGCATGCTCGAGGACGCGGGTGTCAAGACCGTGCTCGAAGCTCGCGATGCGGCCTCCGGCTATCGTCTCTACCGCCGCCACCGTCCCGATGTGGTCATCGTCGACCTGGCGATGCAGGAAGGCGGACTTCGCGGGCTCGACGTGATCCGGCGGATGCGGTCGCACGATCAGCGCTCGCGCATTCTTGTGTTCAGCATGCACAGCGATCCGATCATCGCCGCGCGCGCGCTTGAGGCGGGGGCGACCGGTTACGTGCTCAAGGACTCAGACGAGTTGATGAAGGCGTTCGATCAGGTGCGCACCGGCACGCCTTACCTTAGCAATGATCTCGCCATGCAGGTTGCCTTGGTGCGCACAGGCGTGCGGCCGAATCCGCTCGCCGACCTCACCCCCCGCGAATTGCAAATCTTGTCCTTGTTGGCGGAAGGCAAGCCTTATGGCCGCATCGCCGACGAGCTCAGCGTCAGCTACAAGACCGTGGTCAACGCCTGCTCGCAGCTCAAGCAAAAGCTCAATGCCAAGAACCTGCCCGAGTTGATCCGCGTGGCGGTGCAGCTGGTTTCGGCCGAATCATAAGGCCAGTCGACGTTTTCAAACTTCTGCGCGGCCGAAGCTCAGCAACGAGCGCCGTTAGTTCAGCAGTCGCGCCAGCGACCGCCCGGGGGCACTCTTGAGCTCCTTGGCGTCGATCGTGCCGTCATTGTCAGGGTTGGCAGCGTTGAACCGTTTCTCCACGAGCGCGAGAAATTCATTTTTGTCCAGAGTTCCGTCGTTGTCGGGGTCGGCCGCGGCAAAATCCTTGGCGTTGACCCGACCGCGCAATTCGCGTTTGTCGAGGGTGCCGTCATGATCGCGATCGAGTTTGTCAAACAGGTTCGAGGCTGCGCTTTTTGCTTCGGCAAGATCGACCGTGCCGTCCTTATCGGGATCGAGCCTTTTCAGCAGGCTCTGCGACCATGCCGGCGCGGTCGCGATCAGCATGACCGCAAGCGTAGCGAATATGCTCTTTCCTCGGATGCTCATGTTCGTGTCCTCCGATTCGAGGGAGATCACATAATACTCTCCCCAAACCTGCCTGCGCCCGGCCGGTTTCGGCCCCAAAGCCCGCGAAAGCTCCCCTTGTCCGTCCCCGATAGCGCTCGGCAGCGATCCTGAGGGTCCCCATGAGCAGGCAGCCTGTGTGTCCCCGAGGCCACATTGCCAAATGTTCCCGACATGAATTGGCAAAACATCATGAGACCCGCGCCGGGCGAGTGTTTCAGACTTTGTGAGACATTTGCCGATCGGTGCTATGCGTGGGGCGGGGGCACGTAGTCGAGGGGCGTCGCGGCTTGCCGCCGCGAAACGCCGCCTGTTGCAAGCCGCCACGCTTGGCGCGCTGTCCGGCGCCTTGATACGAGTGGACGCGGCCTGGGGCCAGATATCCGAAACATTGCCAGAGGTTACGGTGACGGCCCCGCGACCGGCGCCCGGCAGCCTCGGCCGCCTCTGCCCGTAAAGCCGGCACCGCGGCGGGCGGCCTCATCGGCACCGGCGGCGCCGGAGCCTACGCCCGCGCCCGCCGTCACTCCGCCGTCGCCATTTCAATTCGTCGCTCCGACGCCCATCACCGGTCTTGGCATCGACCGCAACAAGGTGCCGGCGATGGTGCAGACCCTCCCCGCCGAGGACTTCTCGCGCACCTATTCGCCTAACGTGGTCGAGACGTTCGTGCAGCGCATTCCCGGCGTCACGACCAATAACGTCCAGGGCAACGAGTTCGCCACCGACCTACGCTATCGCGGCTTCGCGGCTTCGCCGGTGCAGGGCACGCCGCAGGGGCTCGCCGTCTACATGCAAGGCATCCGTGTCAATGAAGCCTTCGGCGACACCGTCAACTGGGACTTGATTCCGAAGGTGGCGATCGGCCGCTCCGATATCTGGACCAACAATCCGGCCTTCGGCCTCAACGCGCTTGGTGGCGCGATCAGCTTCCAGATGAAGGACGGCTTCACCTACAACGGCACCGAGTTCGATACCTCGGGCGGCTCCTACGGCCGGGTCGGCGGCTCCCTGCAATACGGCGTGCGCAACGGGGAATGGGGACTCTATCTCGCGGCGGAAGGCCTCAAGGATGACGGCTGGCGCCTCCAGTCGCCATCGCGGCTGGCACGCTTCTACGGCGATCTCGGCTGGAAGGGCACCGATGCGGAGATTCATCTGGTCACCTCGGCGGCCGACAACTACTTTGGCGTGGTCGGACCGACACCAATCGACCTACTCGCCAACGACTATCGCGCGATTTACACCTGGCCGCAGACCACCAAAAACCAGGCGGAGTTGATTGCGCTCAACGGGCGCTACGCGGTGACCGACCACTGGACCGTGCAGAGCAATCTTTATTATCGCCGGTTCGACCAGGCGCATGTCGACGGCAACGCCGCCGAGGTCGAGCGTTGCAGCGGGACTGCCACCAATCCGTTGTTCAACACACTGTGCCTGGAAAACGATGCCTTCCCGCAGCCGCGACCGCCGGCGGCCGCCTTCCAGATCCTCAATCAGAACGGCCAGCCGATCAATTGTCCGCCTGGTGGTGGCAATACCTGCGCGACCACCCCTTGGGGCACCATCGACCGCACCTTCACCAAGGGGCTGACGACAGGCGCCTCGTTGCAGGCACTCGGGGATGACAAGGTGTTCGCTCACGACAACAACTTCGTCATCGGCGCCAGCGTCGACCGCAGCAAGATCGGGTTCCGGGCCAACAGCGAGCTTGGCGTCATCTACCCCGATTTATTCGTCGGTCCTAACGCTGCGGTGCCGGGGACGGGAGAGATCATTCACACCGCCGGCAATATCGGCTTCAGCCCCGTCAGTCTCGGTGCGTGGCAGACCTATTATGGTGCCTATTTCAACGAAACGTTCGATTTGACCAACCGGCTGTCGCTGACCGCGGGCGGACGTTACAACCTCGCCGCCATCGACATGGCCGATCTGTTCGGCACCAGCCCCGATCTCAACCTCAGTTCAACCTACGCCCGGTTCAATCCGGTGACCGGCTTCACCTACAAAATTCTCCCGGAGCTGATGACGTTCTATGCCGGCTATTCGGAAGCGAACCGCATCCCGACGCCGCTCGAGCTCGGCTGCTCGAACCCGCAAAAGCCATGTCTGTTGGAGGGGTTCCTTGTGTCCGATCCTCCGCTGCAACAGGTGGTCGCGAAAACGGTTGAGGCCGGGTTCCGTGGAAACATCAATACCGGCAGCGGTCGCGGCGACTGGAAGCTCGGGCTGTTCCATACCGACAGCCAAAACGACATCATTCAAGTTGCGAGCGCGCTTCAGGGACGCGGCGTGTTCCAGAACGTCCCCCTTACACGCCGCCAGGGGCTGGAAGCGGGTGCCAACTACCAGACGGGACAATACCTCGTCTACGCCAATTACGCTTTCATCGATGCCACCTATCGGTTCTCGGGAGCGCTGGCGTCACCGAACAATCCGTTTGCAGACGAAAATGGAAATATCTTCGTCACGCCAGGCAAGCAGATCCCCGGCATGCCGCGTCACTCGGTCAAAGGTGGCGTCGACTATTGGTTTACGCCGGAGTTCAAGCTCGGCACCGACGTCATCTGGGTCAGTAGCCAATGGTTTATTGGCGACGACGCCAACCAGAACCCGAAGCTCGCCGATTACTGG
>VAZM01000005.1 GCA_005883135.1 Alphaproteobacteria bacterium | reverse complement strand
CGACGTCCTGTGCCGTCCAGTCGGCAAGCCCGGCGCGCAGCTCCGCCTGCGCCACCGCGACGCGCTGCGCGCGGTTGACCTCGGAAAACCCGCCGGTGAGCACCGGTTCGGTTTCGTAGTAGAGCGTGCGAATGAGCTGCGCCTTCCAGCCGTTCCACACCCCCGGCCCAACCGCCTTGATGTCGGCGGCGGTGAGGATGGTGAGCAGTTTGAGTCGCTCGACCGATTGGATCACGGCGCTGAAGTTCTCGATCGTCATGCGGTCGGACAGGTCGCGCGACTGGGCGACCGTCGACATCAGCAGGTGCACTTCGATGAGCCAGGCGACGGTTTCGGTCTCCGCCGGCGAGAAACCCAGCCGCGGGCAGAGGTTGCGCGCGATGCGCGCGCCGGCGATGGAATGATCCTCGACGCGGCCCTTGGCGATGTCGTGCAGGAACATCGCCACGTAGAGGAGCTCGCGGTGCCGCGGCTGAATGGTGCGCATCAGCTCGGTGGCGAATTTGGCATCCTCGGCGCGGCCCGCTTCGATGTCGGAGAGAGCGCCGATGCAGCGCACGAGATGCTCGTCCACCGTGTAGTGGTGATACATGTTGAACTGCATCATCGCGACGATGCGGCCGAAGGCCGGCACGAAGGTTCCGAGCACGCCTGCTTCGTTCATCCGCCGCAGCACGGTTTCCGCGTCGTTCTTCGAGGTGAGGATCTCCAGGAACAGCCGGTTCGCCTCTTCGTTCTCGCGCAATTCCTGATCGATCAGCTTGAGCGAGCGCGTGGCGAGGTGCATGGCGTCGGGATGGAACGCCAGATTGTATTTCTGCGCGAGATGGAAGATGCGGATCAGGTTGACGGGATCGCGCTTGAACACGTTCTCGTCGGCGACATTGATGCGGTTGTAGTCGACGATGAAATCCTCGGTCTCGCTCAACGTATGCCGCGCGCGCGGCCGGAATCGCGCCATCATGCGGCTGAGCACCGGCATGGCCTTGGCCTGGCTGTTCTCGAGCTTGGCGCAGAGAATGGCGGTGAGATCGCCGACGTCCTTGGCGATCAGGAAGTAGTGCTTCATGAAGCGCTCGACGTCGCGCAGCCCCGGATGCTCGGTGTAGCCGAGCCGCACCGCGATCTCGCGCTGGATGTCGAACGACAGCCGCTCCTCCGCCCGCCCGGTGAGAAAGTGCATGTGACAGCGCACCGCCCAGAGGAAATCGCCGCAGCGGCGGAAGCGGCGGTATTCGCGCGGATCATAGACGCCGAGCGCGATCAGCTCTTCGCGCTCGCGCACGCGATAGACGTATTTGGCGATCCAGTAGAGCGTGTGCAGGTCGCGCAGCCCGCCCTTGCCGTCCTTGACGTTGGGCTCGACGAGGTAGCGGGACTGGCCGGCCCGCCGGTGCCGCTCCTCCCGCTCGGCGAGCTTGGCGGCGACGAATTCTGCCGTGGTTCCCGGCACCACCTCCTTGTCGAAGCGTGCGACGAATTCGTCGTAAAGCTTGCGGTCGCCGAGGAGGAAGCGCGCCTCGAGCACCGCGGTGCGGATCGTCATGTCGGACTTGGCCGCGCGGATGCATTCATTGACCGAGCGCGTGGCATGGCCGACCTTGAGTCCCATGTCCCACAGGCAATACAGGATCGTTTCGGCGACGGACTCGCCCCAGGCGGTCTGCTTGTAGGGAAGCAGGAATAGGAGATCGATGTCGGAGCCAGGAGCGAGCACGCCGCGGCCATAGCCGCCGGTGGCGATGACCGCCATGTGCTCGGCTTCGGACGGGTTCTGCGCCGGGTAGAGGTGCTGGATCGCGAACTCGTAGAGCACGCGCACGATCTCGTCCTGCATGGCGCAGAGCCGCTCGGCGCACCGCCGCCCGTGCCGGTCGGCGATGAGCATGGCCTCGACCATCTCGCGGCCGCGCGCCAGCGCGGCGCGCATGTGGCGCGAGGCCGCCAGCCTCAACTCGCGCTCGTTGCCGGAATGGACTTCGCTCAGCCGCGCAAGTTCCGCCGCGATGGCAGCCGCATCGAAAATTTCGGCGTCGGGCGACATCTCGATCGGGGTCAGCATGGGCTCACACCGGGATAGCGAAGCGCAGGCGGCATGTCACCGGCAACCCAGCCGGGCCGGGGGATAAGCCGCATCCTGCATATGGCGCCAAAACAAAAATAATTCCTAATGGGGTCCGAACTAGCGATAAATAATTCTCGTTGACGCCTCTAGTTAGGCTTCTTAAGAAATAAACCTAGCGCCGATTTGAGCAAGCAGCTTGCGGGCGCTCTATAAATCCAGCTAAAGCGCGGGGCCCGCCCCGTCGCCAGGCTGACGGCGGGCAAAAACCTCCCGCCTTCATCAACGGCCTCTTCCGCGACCATCGCGGCCGAGGTGCATGCATGGAGATCGTCATGACCTTACTCTCCCGCCGTTTGCTGTCGGCCGGTGTGCTCGCCTTCGCGCTCGTTCCCGCCACGCAGCTTTGCGCCGCCGACAATCCCAAGGAGATCTACGTCGACTGGGCGACCTACAACCCGGTATCGATGCTGCTCAAGGAGAAGGGCTTCGTCGAGAAGGAGTTCGCCAAGGACGGCATCAAGGTCGTGTGGGTGCAAACCAACAGCTCGAGCAACGCGCTGCAATTCCTCAACGCCGGCTCGATCAATTTCGGCTCGACCGCCGGCTCCGCCGCCCTCGTTGCCCGCATCAACGGCAATCCCATCAAGTCGGTCTACGTCTATTCGCGCCCCGAATGGACCGCTCTCGTCACCACCAAGGACAGCGGCATCAACAAGGTCGCGGACCTCAAAGGCAAGAAGGTCGCGATGGTGCGCGGCACCGATCCGCACATCTTCGCGGTGCGCGCGCTGCTCACGGCCGGCCTCACCGACAAGGACATCACGCCCGTGCTGGTGCAACAGCACGCCGACGGCGGCAACCTGCTGATCCGTGGCGACGTCGATGCCTGGGCCGGCCTCGACCCGATGATGGCGCAGCACGAGATCAAGGACGGCGCCCGGCTGTTCTACCGCAACCGCGAGGCCAATACCTGGGGCATCCTCAATGTACGCGAGGAGTTCGCAAAGGATCATCCCGACATCGTGCGGCGGGTCATTTCCGCTTACGAGGAGGCGCGCAAATATTCGCTCGCCAACTACGATGAGCTCAAGAAGACCTTCATCGCCGTCACCAAGCTGCCTGACGACATCGTCGACAAGCAGCTCAAGGAGCGCACCGAGCTCACTCACAACAAGGTCGGCCCGGCGCAACGGGAGTCGATCCTCGAAGCAGGCCTCGCCCTGCAGAAGGCGGGCGTGATCGGTGCGAGCGTCGACGTCAAGAAGGCGGTCGACGATCTCATCGACGATCGCTACGTGACGGCTGCGAACTGACGCGCGTCGCCCGCGCGGCGCTCCGGCAACGGCAATTCGCGATATTGCATTGGAAGGCTCTGCCGTGTCTTTTGTCTCCATGACCGCGGACGCGGAACAGGCCGGGGCGCCGGAGGCAATCTCGAAACGAGGAGCGGCGCGGGTGCTCCGTCCCGCGCTCGGCTTGCTGCTGCCGGTCGCGCTGGCGTTGTTCTGGGAAATTGCGGTGCGCATGGGCCTATCCAACGGCCGCCTGGTGCCGCCGCCGTCGGTGATCTGGAATACGTTCACCGATCTCGCCGCGACCGGCGAACTTGCGCGTCACGCTTTGGCCACGCTCTGGCGCGTTGCCTGGGGATTCGCGTTCGGGGTCATGGCGGGAACGATCTTCGGCGCCATCACCGGCTATTCGGCACTGACGCACCGCGTCGTCGATCCGACCCTGCAGGCATTGCGTTCGATACCCTCGATCGCATGGGTCCCGCTCTTCATCCTCTGGTTCGGCATCTTCGAGGCGTCGAAGATCATTCTCATCGCGGTCGGGGTCTTCTTCCCGGTTTATCTCGGGGTGATGGGCGCGGTGATGTCGGTCGATCGCAAGATCGTCGAGGTCGGCCGCGTGTTTCGCCTGTCGGGGCCCGCCATGGTGCGGCGCATCCTGCTGCCGGCGGTGATGCCGTCCTACGTCATCGCGCTGCGCGCAGGCCTCGGACTCGGCTGGATGTTCGTGGTCGCAGCGGAATTTCTCGGCGCCTCGACGGGGCTCGGCTTTCTTCTCATCGACGGGCAGCAGCTCGGCAAGCCGGCGCAGATCGTCGCCGCCATCGTCGCCTTCGCCATCCTCGGCAAAACGACCGATTGGCTCATCGTGCTGATCGCCTCGCCGTTCCTGCGCTGGGAAGATCGCTTCGCGCGCCACTGAGGGATCCCGATGCTCGTCCTCGATCGCGTCGGCAAGACCTATCCCAACGGAGTGCGCGCGCTCGACGGCATTTCGCTCGCGGTCGCGCCCGGCGAGATCCTCGTCGTTATCGGCGGCTCGGGATGCGGTAAGTCGACCATGCTGCGGACGATCTCCGGGCTCGATCCGCCGACCCAGGGCCGCGTCGTGCTCGACGGCACGGTGATCACCGCGCCGCGCGAGGAGATCGGCATCGTCTTCCAGGAGCCGCGACTGCTGCCGTGGCTGCGGGTCGCCGACAATGTCGGCTTCGGCTTAGCGGAGTACCCGAAGGCGGAACGCCGGACGCGCGTGGCGGGCGCGCTCGATCGCGTCGGTTTGACCGAGAAGGCGCGGGTGTGGCCGCGCGAACTCTCCGGCGGCCAAGCCCAGCGCGTGGCCATTGCTCGCGCGCTGGTGCCGCGGCCGCAGGTCCTTCTTCTCGACGAGCCGTTTTCCGCGCTCGATGCCTTCACCCGCGCCGACCTGCAGGATCACCTTCTCGACCTGTGGGCCGATCTCAAGCCGACGCTGGTGATGGTGACCCATGATGTCGACGAGGCGATCGTGCTCGCCGATCGCATCATGGTGATGCGAGCGCAGCCGGGGCGCGTGTACGAGGAAATCCCCTGCGAGCTGCCGCGCCCGCGCGACCGCCAGTCCGCCGCCTTCGATTTCGTCAAGCGCCGCGTGCTGGCGGCGCTCGACCGCTCGCTTGATCGCGCGGTGGCCATGGCCGAGGAGGTCGAGCCGCGCGCGGCGGCCGGCGGCGGCTTGTGGTGGTGAGGCGCGGCGCATAGCTCGCAACCAGCGGGGCTTGCGTTTTCCCCTGCGCTGTCGTCTGTGCTCTGCCGTTCGCAACGGAGATTTCCCATGGATGCCACTGCGCTGCGCGCCATGCAGGCGCCGCTCAAGGAGCGCTACAAAGGCGACCCGAAATCGGCCTT
>VAZM01000004.1:6636-8108 GCA_005883135.1 Alphaproteobacteria bacterium | reverse complement strand
GAGTCGCCCAATTCGACATCGAATTCCTGCCGCCATCGATTGCGCCATGGGTCGCGGATATTTCCGAACGGCTGCAATGCCCGCCGGACTTCGTTGCTATCACGGCGCTCACCGCCCTTGGGTCGCTTATCGGGCGACGTGTCGGGATTAAGCCGCAACAGAGAACAGACTGGATCGAGGTGCCGAACATATGGGGCGCCTTTATCGGCAAGCCCGGGCTGCTGAAGTCGCCGGCGATGATGGAGGCGCTCAAGCCGCTTCACCACCTCGAGGCCGAGGCCACCAAGGCACACGCCCAGGCACTGATCGACCATAAAGCCGCACTTGCGGAATTCAAGCTGCACAAATCGGTCAAGGAGAGTGTTCTGAAAGAACAGCTGAAAAAGCAGGTCGCGGAGAAGGTGGTTAGCCTTGGCGGCGTCTCTTCACTTAAGGACATGATCAAGGATGCGCAAAAAGAGGATCCGCTTGGCCTCGGTGCCGGACCAGAGGAGCCGAGGCCCGTGCGCTACCGAACCAACGACTCGAGCTACGAGGCGATCGGCGAATTACTGGTGTCCAATCCAACTGGGATTCTGGTTGAGCGCGACGAGCTTGTCTCATTGCTGAAACACCTAGACCGCGAGGAGCAATGCGTCGCGCGCGGGTTCTACTTGAGCGGTTGGTCGGGCCAGCAACCATATACGTTCGACAGAATCGGCCGCGGGCATATCCATGTCGAGGCGGTTTGCATCGGGGTGCTGGGTAACACGCAGCCAACAAAGATCGCCGAATACGTTCGCCGCGCGAATGCGGACGGTACCGGCGGCGATGGATTAATCCAGCGCTTCGGTGCGCTCGCTTGGCCCGACGAGCCCGTCGGTTGGAAGGATGTTGACGAGTGGCCCAACGAAGAGAGCCGAGATGCGGTCCGGCGAATCTTCGAGCGGATTTCCAAACTAAGTGAAGTGGAGGTGCTCAAGCTAGGCGCATTGAAAGGGAAGTATGACAAGACGCCGTTCTTCCGCTTCGACGAGGAGGCAGCGGCGGAATTCCTTGATTGGAGACGCAGACTCGAGGGGCGACTGCGTAGCGACGAATTGTCCCCCGCACTGGAGGGCCATCTTGCCAAGTATCGCAAGCTCGTCCCTGCGCTCGCGCTGATCGATCATCTGGCCGAGGGCGGGATGGGGAACGTCGGGGCTGAGGCCTTGGCCCGTGCGCTCGATATGGCCGAGTACCTGGAGACCCACGCGCGGCGGGTTTACGGCGCAACCGACGCGGTGGACATTATCGCCGCCGAGGCGATCCTCGCCCACATCCGGCGGGGTGACCTCCAGGACAACTTCAGCTGCCGTGACGTGCATCAGAAGGACTGGTCGAGGTTGACCGACCGCGACCACGTCCAGCGTGGGATCGATCTGCTGGTCGAGCTCGACCACCTGGCTGCCGACACATCCAGCGGGAAACCCGGGTTTGGCGGGCGACCGAAG
>VAZM01000004.1:0-6625 GCA_005883135.1 Alphaproteobacteria bacterium | reverse complement strand
GGCCCACACCTCGAGAGACTTCGCGCCCAGAAATCGCAAAAGCGGGCAGTTGCGGCACCCTCAAAACCTTCAAAACTGGGTTTTGAAGATTTTGAAGGTGACCAGGGTAGGGCCTTTCTAGAAAATAACTGTCATCTTGAGACGGCCGACGTGGCAGCAAACAATTCAAAAAACGCGACCTCTGCTCACCCTCAAAGCCTTCAAAACCTCCGCTCGCCCTCCGACCTCATAACCTCGCTCACCGAGCCGAGTGGCTTTGGCTGCAAAGTCACCATCGTCGAGATCCCGGCAATCGGGCTGCGCTATCGGCGGACCTTCGCCCACCTCCAGCTCAAGCCCCCGGCCCATGTCCCAGAGGACAGATGGCGGCAGTGCGTCGAGGACGGTCGCGCCTTCCTGCATCAATGGGGAGAATCAGCTCCGCGGCTCGGCTGGACGTCCGCGGACTTGTTCAGCTTGGCACCGGTCCCGGATACGCCGCATCCGAGTTATCGGCGGCTCTCCCGCTACGACCAAACCGGATTGATTTGGTTGCTCGAACGCCGTCCTGTCGTGGCGCTGACCGAAGCCACAGCGTCAATCCGAAATCCCAGCGGCAGCATCACCGTATTCCGCAAAAACAATCGACCGGCTTATGGCCCGCCGGGCGACGGCTTGGATGATTTCAAATGACCGCGGTCGAATTTCATCCGGTCGCAAACATTTTCCCGCTGGTTGAGGGCACTGAGTTTGATGAGTTCGTGGCCGATATCCGCCAGCACGGCTTGCATGAACCGATCATTGTCTATGGGGACAAAATCCTGGACGGCCGCAATCGCTATCGAGCTTGCCTCGCGGCTGGCATCGAGCCGACGTTTACTGTCTACCAGGGCGATGATCCGGTCGCCTACGTCATCAGCCTGAACCTGCGCCGCCGGCACCTTGACGAAAGCCAGCGCGCCATGGTGGCGGCCAAGCTGGCGACCCTAAAGCTCGGCGATAACCAGCACAGCGAGGGTCTGCCAATTGGCAGAAGCTCCGAACTGCTCAATGTGGGCGAGCGCAGCATTGCCCGCGCCCGTGAGGTTATGAGCCGTGGCGCAACAGAGTTGATCCGGGCCGTTGAGCACGGTAGGGTTTCGGTCTCCGCAGCCGCTGACATTGCCACCCAGCCAATACAAGAACAGCGCGAGATCGTAGCAAGGGGCGAGCGCGAGATCCTTCGGGCTGCACAGGAGATTCGCGCGAAAAAGGCGGAGATTCGCCGCGCCGAGCGCATTGAGCGGCTGGCCGTCACCTGTAACCAGAACAGTCCACTCCCAAACGACCGACGATATGCGGTGCTCTATGCCGATCCGCCGTGGCATTTCGAAGTCTACAACGAACGATCCGGCGTCGAGCGCGCCGCCGGTAACCACTATCCGACCATGCCGCTAGAGGAGATCTGCGCTTTGCCCGTGTCACATCTGGCGACAGATGCCGCCGCACTGTTCTTATGGACGACCGGGCCGCACTTACAGGAATCGTTCGACGTGCTTGCGGCGTGGGGCTTCGAATACAAGACCACGGTCGTGTGGGTGAAGGACAAGATCGGTCTCGGCTATTTTGTCCGAAATCAACATGAATTGCTGCTTGTGGCCACGCGAGGGGACATGCCGTCACCCTCACCAGCCAATCGCCCCGCATCGGTGATTAGCGCACCACGTCGCGAGCACAGCCGCAAACCCGATGAAGCCTACGCGCTGATCGAGCAGATGTATCCCGAGCTACCGAAGGTCGAGCTATTCGCCCGCCAAAAGCGGTCGGGATGGCAGACGTGGGGAAATGAGGTGCGAGCAGAGAAAGCACCAGACGACGGCATTCCTACGTTTCTGCGGCGCACGTCCTAGTAGGTTTCTCCCCATCATTTCCGCTCCCGCTCTGGAAACTATGTCTACATTGAAGTTAAGAGTAGCGATTGAATGAAAGATCTGCTCCTAGCCGGTATCGCTGCGCTGCTCATGGCAACATCGGCAGCGCACGCGCGCCCTGAATTTTTGAAGACACAGGCATGGAAGCTCATACTGGGGACTTGGTGCGTCGCTGAACAGCCTAGGGATAACGAAGCATATTTTGGAATTCGCACGGATCAATGTGGTGAGAACGAAGAAACCCTAACCATTGGGGAAAATGGATATAGTTGGGAACATGAGGACCGGTTGCGCTGTCAATACTCATCCGGCAGGGCTCGTTTTGATAACACCATTGCTGCATCAACCAAAACAGTTGGCGTGTGGGTTTTCCATATTATTGCGAATTGTATAAGGAGACCTGCAGAGGGTGCGATTAAGAAATCTACGCAGAGCTTCGACATGTACGTTTCTAAGGGAACATTGTGGATTGAAAACTTGCGTTCGGATAAAAAGCCATAGCATGACTAACGCAAGCAGCAGCGCATCATCTGGCATCGTCGCCCGATATCTTTAGGCAGATCGCACCGAACGAGTCCTTGGCTAGTCGTAAGGACAGTATCCACGCGCGCGTTGGAGGATTAAATTTTTTGCATCCACTCATAATCGGAAACAAAGAGCCTTTTCGCCTCTTTAGTTGGTCGACTCAATTTCAATCGGCGGATGGCCTCAATGCGTTCGTTTTCGCGGATGTAATCGGTTAATGTGGGCTCGTATTGCGTCGGTCCTATTAGAACGCGACTTGACATCACCAGTAGGAAACGGCGCTTCGTGAGCCCTTCATGCGACCGCATTCTCGCCTTGCGTGTGTGAGCACTCAGGGGAAAGAATCTTATCTGCAGTGTTCAGGACCAAAGTGAATAGTCTCTTAATACCCGCGCGTCAGACCTATCGGCTCGCCCTCGGACGCCGTTTTTCTGAACTCTTCGCGCTCTCCCGCAGCGCCGCCTTCAAATCGGTGGCCGTGCATATTTTTGCAACAGATCGCGGAACGCCTCATCAGCGAGTTCCTGAAACGTTTTCTTCGACTCGCGCGAGAGCAGGTTGAGCGCGTGCCACGTCTGCGCATCAAACTCAACGAGCTTACGGCGGCTTTCTGTCGGCTTCTTGGCCATTAGGCGTCTCCCTTTCGCCAACGGTGGTAATATCACCATCATGCGCGGGCGGTCCTATCTCATCTTTGGTGACATCGAAGGAAAACTCGACGTGCTCCGCATCGAATGCACCAAGTGCGCCCGCAAAGGTCGTTACAGCGTTCGCAGGCTTATCGAGAAATACGGCCGCAGAGCCAACCTAATGAAATGGAAAGAACAGCTTAACGGCGACTGTCCGAAACGCGATGCACATGGAATGTACGAGCGGTGCGATTTAATATGTCCTGACTTACCCAAGGTTGTCTGAGACTGATTCGGCTCCGGTGCGCGCGAGTCGGGGCGATTTTTGGCTCGCTCAGATAAGGAGCCTGCGGGACAAACATCTGCAAGTCATTGAAAGTCATTAAAAATGTTTGGGTGGCGCGCGCTTTCCGAAATCACTAGACGTAAGTCCTTCGGTACCATAAGCGTCAGAGTGCCTCTCGCGGCAATTCCGCCGCTGAAGAGGCAACCATGTCTAAGGTATATACTCGCGTTGCTGCGTATCACTGGTATCTCGGCTCGGCATTCTGGCGCGAACGGCGCGAGTTCATTCTAGAGCGCGCCAACCATACCTGTGAGAAATGTAGGAAGCGGCGCGCGACCGAGGTACATCACCTCACTTATATCCGCGTCTTCCAGGAGCTACCGAGCGACCTAGTCGCGCTGTGCAAGCCCTGCCACGCCGAAATTCATTGGCGGCAACCAGCGAACGACAACCAGTTGCAGCTATCCTTTGATTTCCCGCAGGCGGCTCGTGCTGAAGCGAGGCAAACTGATGACGCAAAAAGATAGTTTGTCTGATGCGCTGCACGAACGCCTGGACAAATTGGGCGAGCAACTTGAGCGGGTCTGGGACGAAGCCGAGCAGGCATATCTCGAGTTGGCCGAGCAACAACAGGCGCGGCGAGAAGAATTTCGTGCAATGGCTTTGGAGTACCAAAGGGGCTGGCAAGAACTCAGCGAGAAGGCGATCCGTTCTTTTGAACGCACTGGACGCCGTGGATCCGCCGCGCCGCAACAGAAAGAGCCATAGAGAGCCAAAATTGTTAGTAACCAGCACCACCGCATCGTCCTCGAGCGCCGGCAATATCGAAGATATTGTTAGATTGATTCCGGCGCATGACCGCGCCGCTTTCGGTGAAATGCTGCAGCATGAATTGCGCGGGCGCGAGCTTCCCGTTGACGAAACGCGGCGCATTGCAGAGCAGGTATGGAAGCGGTTTCTGAAAGAGGGCTGGCCATGACAGAAAACTCAATACCGACACTCGACCAGCGGGTGACCCTCTATCTGCGCGCCGTCCATGGAGAGCGAGAATATACCGCGAAAGAGCGCTCGGCTGCTCGCATTGTCTTGCTTGATACAATGGCCAAGGAAGGCAAGATGAGCATCGGCAGAAAGGTGCTACGCTGGACGTGGATTACAATCGTGTCCGTCCTCGCAGTCATCGGCCTCTTTGCCGTCTACAATGATTTACTTCACTGGGTGCTGCGGCAGTAAAGGAACCGGAATGGAAGCCCGTCGCTGCATCGTCTGCGGCAATCGCCAGTCATGATTGCAGAGAGTGCCAACAATGGTGACCAGTCCTGAGGACCAAGAAAAGCGGGAGCAGGAAAGACGCGAAGCTGAACTTCGCCAGCGGGAAGAGGAGTTGCGGGCAATACCAATCCAGCAAATCGACCGGAGTAAGTGGCCCAAGACTGTGAGGACGCTTTCATTAGATGACGAGGGACTAGGCATCGACCGTGACGGGCGTCTGTATTGGGATGGCAAGCCCGTAGAAATCGTCGGCCAGCGGTTAGACCTCACAAGAACACAAGCATCGGTCGCCATCCTGGTCGCTCTGTTCACGTTTATAGCTGCGATGGGAACAGCGGTTCAAGCCTGGACCGCCTATCATGACTGGGCATGTAAAACAGGGTCGCCCGCCTTCGTCGCCTGCCCGTCAACGGCTTCAAGTCAACCCAACCCACAGCCGCAGGCGAATGGCAACAATCGGTAGAGCCCGCTCTCAACGTCCGCCCTGCCGCCCTCTGTCGGACCAAGCTAGGCGTGGATGTCGGCTATCCCGCACCACGCGCGCGCCCTGGCGCAGGGATTTTTTCCTGTGGAATGTCGTCTCAGCGCCTCGCGTGATGCCCGACTCAGGTAATTTGGGCGTGTCTAGGCAACGTCCCTCCCTAGACCGAAGCTGTGGGCCTATTCTTGAAAGCCTCGGCTAACACTGGGGCTTTCATTTTGCAGGCACTTTCGACACGTCCAACTTGGCATCCACGAATAACGCCCGGTCGAGCGCCTACTGACGGTGAGCACGTCTTTCTTTGGCGAGGATGAGCCGCCAGGCATGCTGCCATGCCTTGCGCAGCTCGCGATGCTTGGGCAGCGCTAGATCGGCGGCAGTGCGGCCCGCAAGTCGAGTCGACGCGACCCTGAAAACGGGACTGCCGCCAGTTCCTCAGCACAAGGGCCGCTGTGAAGCCGACACACCTGCCGCAAATTGAACCGCGAATTCGATCAAGTACGGAGAAACGTCAAATGCCTTGCGAACCACGGTCCGTTCGTAAGCCACGCGGACACCGTTACCCAAATCAATGATTGGGTCGGATTAGGGCGTATTGGCGGAATGCGCCACCGGATGCTAGGCGATTTTCCGCCGCCGTCGCCACCAGCCGAGAAGGCCACCGCTCGCTAAGATCAGGCCGGGCAGTCCGGCGCCAGCGATAGGACCTGGTACCGGCACCGTTCCTGGCGATCCCGGAACCCCCACGGGAGTGGTCATGATTGTCGCACCGACGTTACCCTGCGGCGCGAACGGAAAAGTCCCACGATCCTGCGTGAAGTCGAAAACTTCGGTGATCGAGAACGGTTGGCCAGGCGCGAAGCCGGTTAGCGTCATCGTGTCGACCCTGAGCACGTCGCGAAAGTTGTCCTGGGCGATCAGCGTGCCGCCGCCAGTGACATAGTTGTCGCAGAACAATCCGCCGCCACCGCAGATGAAAATCTGCTCGGCGACGGTGAAGCCGTTGCTGCCCGGCGGCATTTCATCGGTAGCAAATCGGCTCGGCAGGGTGATCGAGTTGCCGGACGTGAGCGCGCCTTGCCACGTCGCATAGAGGCGAATGTTGCCGCCCTGCGGTGGCGCGAAGCCGTCGCTGAACGAGAATTGAAACGTCGGTGCTGGACCGCCGAGTCCGCCGCTTAGAATGTTGCCGGTCGGCGGGATGACCATGGCGACGAGTTGAGCGAAGCCGAAGCCGCTGCCAAGCAGTAGTGGATGGGCGATGACGTCGACGATTGGGCTGGTCGGAGTGATCGCGCCAGACGTGGCCGACAGCGTGGTAACCGGGCCGCCGATGGATTTGTCCCACCAGCCGATGGTGACCGTGTCGGCGTGGGCGGGTGTGGCGAGTAACGTCGCCAGTACAAGAACAAGCTTTTTCACAGGGGCATCTCCTTGCCCCCATCCGGGGATACCAACCTCACTTGGCAACCTTCGTTGCAATCCGTCCAAAAAATGGGTCAACCACTTTTTAGACAGCTGACGAAATCAGAAACGATGCAAT